>JACAEB010000067.1 GCA_013389075.1 Alphaproteobacteria bacterium | reverse complement strand
GTCTGTTAGCCGTCCCCGAGCACCCCCGCCGGCCCCCGCACGGCGGCGGCCACGACGTCACCATCGATGACGACGATGCGCAGATCCTGGCCCGGAACATAGGCTTCAAGGAGCACCCTGTCGCAGACCTGCCGGGCCTCTTCCACCGCATGCAGCGCCTCGCCGGCATCCGTTATGTCGACGAACACGCCGTTGCCCTGCTCGCCGCGCGCGGGCTTCACCACGATGCGCGTGTGCTCGCGCAGGAAGGCCTCGACCGCCGCCCGGTCCTTCGCCTCGGCCTGAGCGGGCACCGACAGGCCCGCGGCCTCGAGGAGGCGCCGCGTGACGGCCTTGTCGTCGCACCGGCTCATGGCGACGGCGGAGGTGAGCTCGGACAGCGACTCGCGGCAGGTGAGCGTCCGCCCGCCGAAGGTGAGGCGGAAGAAGCCATGCTCCGCATCGAGAATGTCGACGCCGATGCCCCGCCGGCGCGCCTCGTCGACGATGATCGTTCCGTAGATGTTGAGGTCGGGGGCCAGGTCGGGGCCGACGAACAGCTTCTCGTTGAAGGAGTTCTTGCGCTTGACCGAATAGGCGTTCACGCGGCAGAAGCCGAGCTTCTCGTAGAGCGCGATGGCCTCGCCATTGTCGTGCATGACCGACAGGTCGAGAAAGGCGCGGCCCCTTCGGGCGAAGACCCCGGCAAGCGCGCAGACGAGCGCCTGCCCGACGCCGGGAAGGATCGCCTGCGGATCGACCGCGAGGGCCCAGAGGCTCGCCCCCCGGTCCGGGTCATCGAAGGCCCGCACATGGTCGACGCCCATGACGACGCCGAGGATCTCGCCATTGGCCGGCTCCTCCGCCACGAGGACGGGCACGAGGTCCTGGTCGAGCGTCGCGTGAAAATAGCCCGTGCGCGGAGCGATCATGCCGCGCGCCAGGTAGATCCGGCGTATGGCGTCCTCATCGCCCCTGGCATAGGCGCGGATGACGGCGGGCGTCGAGCGATCCGGGCCGGAAAAGCCGTCCAGAGACAAACGAAAGGTGTGGGAGGGATCGAGAAAGAGGTCCTGCGGCGCCGTGGCGAGCAGGACATGCGGGTCCTGCACATAGAAGGCGACGTCCCGTTCGCCCGCGCGCTCGCCCGCCAGAACCTCGGCGAGCCGCTTCTCGCTGCAAAATGTCTGCCCAAAGATGAGCCGTCCCCAGCCGCAATCGACGACGACGTCGCGCCGTGCTGGCGATTGCTGTTCACTTCGGCGTTTCATGAGATCACCTGCCGTGGTCATGGGTCCGCCCCTCGCCGATCGCACGCCGCGCGGTCAAAGACCGTGCGCCTGAAGCCAGAATTCGAGCAGGGCCACCTGCCACAGCTTGGATCCCCGGAGCGGGGTCATGTGGGCCCTCGGATCGGACAGGAGCTTGTCGACATAGGCGGGCTTGAAGAGCCCGCGCTCGCGCGCGCGGGCGCTCGACAGCACGTCCACCACCATCTCGTAATAGGGCCCCTCGAGATATTTGAGCGCGGGGACGGGGAAGTAGCCCTTGGGGCGATCGATCACCTCGGGCGGAATGATCCTGCGCGCCACATCCTTGAGGACGCCCTTGCCCTCGCCCTTTAGCTTGTGCTCGGCGGGAATGCGGCCGGCGAGCTCGACGAGCTCGTGATCGAGGAACGGCACGCGCGCCTCGAGCCCGAAGGCCATGGTCATGTTGTCGACCCGCTTCACCGGATCGTCGACCAGCATCACGCCGGTGTCGAGCCGGAGCGCCTTGTCGATCGGCCGCTCCGCCCCCGGACGGTCGAAATGCCCGGCGACGAAGGCGCGGCTGAAGTCCATGTCGACGAGCGCGTCGTCCACGGCCTCGCCATATTCCTCATGGTCGCGGTCGAAGAAGACGGCCGCATAGTCGCGCACCGCGTCGCTCGTCTCCATCAGCGGCGGATACCAGTGATAGCCACCGAAGATCTCGTCCGCCCCCTGACCGGACTGCACGACCTTCACATGCTGCGAGACCTCCTCCGAGAGGAGGTAGAAGGCGACGGCATCATGGCTCACCATCGGCTCGGACATCGCGGCGATGGCGCGCGGGAGGGCGTCGATCAGGCGGGGCGGCTTCACAATGATGCGGTGGTGTTCGGTGCCGAAGCGCTCGGCGACGAGATCGGAATAGCGGAACTCGTTGCCCTCTTCCTCGCCGACCGCATCGAAGCCGATCGAGAAGGTCTTGAGCCCCTCCTGGCCGAGCTCGGCCAGAAGACCCACGACGAGACTCGAATCGACCCCGCCCGACAGGAGCACGCCCACCGGCACGTCCGCGGTCATCCGGCGCGCGACCGCACGCGAGAGCGCGGCATGCACGCGGTCTTCCCATTCTTCGGCGGAGCGGCGGCGATCCTCCGGGTCCTGATCGAATCGAAGCTCACAGTACTGTTGATCCGTCCGCCGGCCATCGGGCTCGAACGTGACGATGGTCGCGGGCGACACCTTGCGCGGCCCCCTGAGGAGCGTGAGCGGCGCGGGCACCACGGCATGAAAGCTCATGTAATGGTGCAGCGCCACGGGGTCGATCGCGGTGTCCGTCGCGCCCGCCGCAAGCAGGGCCGGCAGCGTGGAGGCAAAGCGCACGCGGCCCGCCACGGGATCGTGATCGATGTAGAGCGGCTTGATGCCGAGACGGTCCCGGCCGAGCGCGAGGCGACCCGTGTCGCGCTCATGCACAGCGAAGGCGAACATGCCGTTGAAGCGGCGCGCACAGGACGCGCCCCAGGCATGCCAGGCCTTGAGAACGACCTCGGTGTCGCCGTCCGAGAAGAAGCGATAGCCCATCGCCTCGAGCTCCCCGCGCAGCTCGCCGTGATTGTAGATGCAGCCATTGAAGACGAGCGTGAGGCCGAGCTCGGCATCGGTCATGGGCTGGCGGGCCCTGTCGGTGAGGTCGATGATCTTGAGGCGCCGGTGGCCGAGCGCGACGGGCCCGTGCACCACGAGGCCCTCGGCATCGGGCCCGCGTGGAGCCATGATGTCCGCCATCGCCGTGACCGACCGCGCCGAAGCGGGCCGATCGCCGAAGCTAAGTTCGCCGCAGATTCCGCACACACTTTCCTCGTCGATCTGGGGGCGCCCAGGATCGCGGGGGCCCGCGGGACGGACACCGCCGCCACACATGAAAAAACGCAAGGACCCGCCCCAGGATCCCGCGGGGGACCTTCTTCCCCGGGGCCTTGCTGACGGCTTGCGTCCTCTCGCTGACTGTGTTGTTACTTAGATGTCGAAACATTAGATGTCAAGGCGTGTCGCGCCCCCGGCACGGCGGCCCGTGTCGCGGCACGCCTGTGGTCAACCGAAAGCAGCTCCCATGGGCCGTCCCGAACGCGTCCTCATCGCCCTTCGTCAGATCATCCGTGCCACGGACATGCATTCCAAGCGCCTCTTCCGCGAGCTCGGGCTCAGCCTTCCGCAGGCTGTCGTTCTCAAGGCGATCGCCGAGCTCGGGGAGGTGACGACCAGGCGGATCTCCGAGGAGGTGAGCCTCAGCCAGGCGACGGTGACGATCATCCTCGACCGGCTCGAGGAGAGGGGCTATGCCGAGCGGTATCGCAGCACCTTCGATCGCCGCATCGTCCATTCCCGGCTGACGGAGGAGGGGCGGCAGATCCTCGCGCGAGCGCCGCCCCTGCTGCAGGAGGGGTTCCTCCAGCGCTTCCGCCGCCTGCCGGCCCAGCAGCAGGCGGAAATTCTCGACGCGCTCGAATGTGTGGCCGGGATGATGAAGGCCGAGGCCCTCGCCCGGCCCCCCGCTCTCTCCGGGAGCGGACGGCCCGAGCGCTGAGACGCTCAGAGGGTCGCGGTCGTTTCGGCCGGAGAGGGCGGACCGGCATCGGCCCGCCGCCAGGGCAGGACCCAGGCCTCTCCGTCCCGCGCGCCCTGCAGCGTCTCGACGCCGAAGGCCGCCTCGAGCCGGGCAGGCGCGAGCACGCGGCCGGCCGGCCCGCTCGCCACGAGGCGTCCGCCGGCGAGAAGAACGAGGCGATCGCAGAAGCGGGCGGCGAGCGCCAGATCGTGCAGCACACAGACGACGAGCCGTCCGCTCCGCGCCTCGTCCCGCAGAAGCTCCATCATCCGGAGCTGGTGATAGGGGTCGAGCGAGGCGACCGGTTCATCGACGAGCATGACCGGGGCAGCCGTCGCGAGCACACGCGCGAGCATCACGCGCGCCTTCTCGCCCCCCGACAGCGTGTCGAGCGGCCGCGCGCGGTACTCCGTACACCCCGCGCGGGCCATCGCCGCCTCGACATCCGCCGCCCCCTCCGGATCGAGAGCCCCGACGCGGCCGCCATGGGGCAGCCGGCCGAGCGCCACCACCTCCTCGACGCTGAGGGGCCAGTGCAGCGACTGCCCCTGCTCGAGATAGGCGACGGCCCGCGCGAGCGCCCGCCGGGAGAGGGCGCGCAGAGGCAGCCCCCCGACGCGGATCTCGCCCGCCTCTGGCTCGACGAGGCGGCAGACCGCCCGCAGGAGCGTCGACTTGCCGGCGCCGTTGGGGCCGATGAGGCCGATCATCTCGCCGGGCCCGGCCGTGAGCGAGATGCCGGAGAGGACCCTCCGCGTACCGAGCGTCACGGACAGACCGCTCACGGCGAGCGAACCCGCTTCGCCGACGGGAGGTGGAAGGCAGAGGGGCGCGTTCATCCTCGTATCCTCACAGGGTGAGCCTCAGCCCGAGAGAGGCGGAAGGCCCGGCCGTGCCATAGCCGAACTCGGTCTGATAGTCCGCATCAAGAAGGTTCCCCGCCCGCAGATAGGCCTCGACGCCGGGGCGCAGCGCGAGCCGGGCCGCGAGCGACAGGAGAAGCGGATCCTCGAGCTTCACCTCCCGGGCGGGGAAGGTCGAGAAGTCCGTGTCGAGCGTGTCGGCGAAATAGGAGAGGGTGAGATTGACGTTGCCACGCCCCTCCCACAGTTCCGCATTGAGATTGGCGCTGCCGACGTGACGCGGGCGGTTCTGCAGCCGGCGGCCGTCATCGGCGGTCACCTCGTTGACCGTATAGGCGAGGCGCAGATCGAGCGCCCCGGTGAGGCGCAGATCCGCCGAGGCCTCGATGCCTTCCGAGCGCGTCCGCCCGGGCACGTTGACATAGTTCGGGCTCGGATCGCCGAAGACCGTTCCATCGAAGATGATCTCGTTCCGCGTCGTGATGCGGAACCAGGTGAGATCGAGACGCGCGCGGCCGGACCAGAGCGTCTGCTCGACCCCCGCATCGACACTCCGGCTCTCCTCGGGGTCGAGCGCGGGGTTGCCGAAATTGGGGTCGCCGCAGCAGGCCCCGAACAGCTCGAAGAGGCTCGGGGCACGGAAGCCGGTCGACTGGCTCGCATGGATCTTCATGCCCGGCAGCGGATGGAGCGCGAGAGTGAACCTGTGGGTGGAGAAGCTGCCGAAGGTCTCGTGATCGTCGATCCGTCCGCCGGCGGAGAGTGTGAGGATGCCGCCGAAGGTGCCCTGGTAGAGCGCGTAGTAGCCGTCGATGCGGATGTCACTGCCATCGGGGTCGAGATCGGTCTCGGCGGCCTCGAGCTCGGTCTCCGCGCCGAGAAGGATCGCGTGATCGGGATGGGGCAGCCAGGTGGCGTGGCCGTCGATCTTGGTGCGGGCGCCGCGATAAAGCGCGCCACGCGCCTCGTCGTCGAAGCCTTCATGCTCCGTGCCGGCATGGCCGATCCCGACCTCTCCGGTCAGCGCCCCCTCGAGCGCGGTGAGTTCGAGCGCGGCCCGGCCGGCGATCTGGACGAAGTGCTCGCCCCGGTCCGGATCGTCGCAGAAGGCGCCGCCGCAGGCATCGAACGAGGCGGTCCCCTCCGCAAAGCGTCCGGCGAGCTTCAGGAGCGCCCCGTCCGTCAGGACGGCATCGAGGCGGCCGCCGAACGAGCTGTTCTCGTAGCCGTCAGCCTCGTCGTTGCCGGGGAGATCGGTGTCGGCGGCGGAGAAGCCATCGCTCACGAGATATTGCGCGTAGGCGGAATATCCGATCCGGTCCGCGCCGAGCCCGCCGGCGATCCGGCCGCCGCCGGTCAGCGTGCCGAAGCTGCCGGCCTCCGCGAAGAGGGCGCCATGGGGCGCGCCGCGCCCGCGCTCGGTGAGGATGTTCACCACCCCGCCGACCGCGTCGCCGCCATAGAGCACGCTCTGCGAGCCGCGCAGCACCTCGATGCGGTCGACCGAGCCGAGGAGAAGCTGCGAGAAATCGAACTGCGTCTGCGCCTGGGCGGGGTCGGAAACCTCGATCCCGTCGATCAGGAGCAAGGTTCCCTCCGGCCCCTGACCCCGCAGGCGCACCGAGGAGCTCGTGCCGGGGGGGCCGAGCTGCTGGGTCGCAAGGCCCGGAAGCGAGGACAGCACGTCGAGCGCGAACTGCGCCTCGCGCCGCGCGATGTCCTCTCCCGTCAGCACACTGACGGACGAGCCGACCCGCCCGAGCTCCGTCGGAAAGCGCGTGGGCGTCACCACGATTTCAGGAACCTCTCCCGCTCCCGCAGCCTTCACGTCCGTCAGTCCTCCGATCAATCCTCCCGCTGCGGCCAGTAGGCAAAGGCACCCCCGGACCGCGCGCGCTTCGCGTGCAGTCATCTTGCTCTCCATCCATAGGGCCGACGGGCCCTGAGACCTTTCGCGGGAGAGAGCTTTGGTTGGAGGAGACAGACCGGACCCGCCGGGTCCGGATCATCCGCAGCCAAGGCAAACCACCCGCGAATTTCCGGGTGTCGCCTCTACGGAGGACCGCGCTTCCGACACATCCCGATCGGAAGACGGGCGACAGCGGGCGGCAGGTCTCCTGGCTTTCGGATCAATGCCCTCCGTCACGCCTTCCCAGCACCTCGCGGCGCCAGTGGCTCGTGTGACAGGGCTCCCCGATCACAGTTGCGGGAACAGCCGCAGGTTTGCGCTTCTGGCCGAAGCCGGGGCGCGCACTGCGTTCCCTCTTAGCCCCTTTTGGGGGGACCACCCGGGCAGGAGCTTAACGAGGAGTCGGCGGAGCCGCAAGACGGGCGCCGCGCCTCAGCGCCCCGTCCGGTGCATCGCATGAAGGAGATGGATGAGGAAGGGCGCGCCGACGAGTGCCGTCACCACGCCGAGCTTGAGTTCATTCGTGGACGGAAAGACACGCACGAGACTGTCGGCGCAGGCGAGCAGCACGGCGCCGAGCGCGGCCGAGGGCAGGAGAAGGCGCGAGGGCCTCGCGCCGAGCCAGAGCCGGGCCATGTGCGGCACGACGAGGCCGAGAAAGCCGATCGACCCCGCCACCGCCACGGAGGCGCCCACGGCCAGCGCCACCCCGCCGATGACGCGCACGCGGACGCGCGCGAGGTCGAAGCCCAGCGATTGCGCGGTCTCCTCCCCAAGGCTCAGCGCATCGAAGGCGCGCCGGTCCCACAGGAGCAGCGCGAGACCCGCGAGGATGGGCGGCAGGGCGAGCGCCACATGGGTGAAGCTGCGGTCGTCGAGCGATCCGAGGAGCCAGAAGGCGATCTCCATCGCCGCGAAGGGATTGGGCGAGAGGTTGAGGAGGAGCGAGATCAGCGCGCCGAAGACCGAGCTCAGGGCGATGCCCGAGAGGATGAGGCCAAGGCTTCCCCGGCTGCCGCGCGTGAGAAGGAGGAGGAGCGCCATGGCGCCGAGCGCGAAGCCGCAGGCGAGCAGCGGCAGCGCCAGCGGAACGGCGGCCGACAGGCCGTAATAGATGGCGATGACGGCGCCGAGCGCGGCGGCATTGGAGGCGCCCAGAAGCGCGGGCTCGGCGAGCGGGTTGCGCAGATAGCCCTGGAGCGCCGCGCCGGCGCAGCCAAGGCCCGCTCCGATGGCGAGGGCGAGGAGTAGACGGGGGAGACGGATCTCGAGAACGATGGTGTTCGTGAGCGCGTCGGCCCGGCCGAGGAGGGCGGCGAGGACATCGCCCGCGCCGAGCGCTACCGGCCCGGTCGCGAGGGAGACCCAGACGACGAGAAGGCCGGCGGCGGCGAGCCCCGCGAGAGGCGCAAGGCGAAAGCCCCCGCGCGCCTGCGGCCTCTCTCCTGCTTTGGTTGACATCCCGGCGCGCCCCTGTGACAGACAGAGATGAAGCGCCCCTTTCGGGGGCTTTCCGAGACATAAGCCCATGGCCCGACCGATCGCAATGCTGGCTCTCCTCCTCCTCGCGCTCGCGGGCCCCGCCTGTGCGCAGGCCGAGCCGCCCCGGCGGATCGTCTCGCTCAATCTGTGTGCGGACCAGTATCTCGTCGAACTC
This sequence comes from Alphaproteobacteria bacterium, assembly GCA_013389075.1. Classification (GTDB taxonomy): domain Bacteria; phylum Pseudomonadota; class Alphaproteobacteria; order JACAEB01; family JACAEB01; genus JACAEB01. The sequence goes on along the minus strand of JACAEB010000067.1, from coordinate 1,615 downwards.
GCCGACCGGGAGCAGATCGCGGGGCTCTCGGCCTTTGCGCGCGACCCCTCCCTCTCCTTCCATGCGCGGGAAGCGCAGTCCTATCCGATCAATTCGGGGCATGCGGAGGATCTCGTCCGCCTCGCCCCCGATCTCGTCGTCGCGAGCCCCTATCAGCGGGCCGAGATCACGGCGGTGCTCGAGCGGTTCGGCCTTGCCGTGATGCACCTGCCCGAGGCGGGGAGCTATGCCGGGATCGAGGATCAGACGCGGGCGATCGCGGCGGCGATCGGCCATCCGGCGCGCGGGGAGGCGCTGATCGGCCGGATGCGCGCCGAACTCGCCGCGATCGAGCTGCCGGCCATCGGCGCGCGCCCCACCGCGCTCCACTACCAGCGTCAGGGCTATGTCTCGGGCAGCCGCACGCTTCTGTCGGAGGTGATGGAGCGCGCGGGGCTCGTCAATCTCGCGGGGCGGATGGGGACGGACATCATCGCCCGCGTCTCGCTCGAGGACGTGCTGAAGGAGGGACCCGATTTCCTCGTCTCGACCTACCCGGCCGAGCGCGTGGAAGATCTCGGTACGGAGCTCCTCCAGCATCCGGCCCTGAGGCGCCGCTATGGTCCCGACCGCCGGCTCGATGTGCCGGAAGCGATGACGGTCTGTCCGGGTCCCTCCTTTCCGGCGGCGGTGGCGCGCCTCACGGCGGAGCGCACGCGCGCCATGGCCCTCAGCCGGGAGGGCGGCCCTTGAGCGGGAGGGACAGGCCGGCGGCGACGAATTCGACCACATCGGCTGCGGCCGCGACGCGCTGGTTGAGCCGGCCCTGGGCATCGCGAAAGACGCGGCCGAGCGGCGTGTCCGGGACGAGACCAAGCCCCACCTCGTTCGACACGGCGATCACGGGCAGGGAGCGCTCCGCGAGCGCTTGGAGGAGGCGCGTGCCTTCCGCCTCGGGATCCCGGCCCGCGAGAAGGAGATTGCTCAGCCAGAGCGTGAGGCAGTCGATCACCGCGATGCCGCACCCGCTCGCCTCTGCCGTGCCGAGCGCGCCGGCGGGATCGAGCGGGGCCTCGAGCGTCCTCCAGCCCCCGCCCCGGTCCTGCCGGTGCCGGGCGATGCGCTCGGCCATCTCGGCATCGCTCGGCTCAGCCGTCGCGATGAACGCCCTCGGGCCCGGACCGTTTGCGGCAAGGCCGAGGGCACGGGCACTCTTGCCCGAGCGCGCGCCGCCGAGGATGAAGACGAGGGGCGGGCGCGCGGCGCCGGCCGTGTGCTCCCGTGAGACCATGAGCGATCCTATCCCAGAGCGAGGAGGTCCGCATGGCGGATGCGTTTGAGACGGCGATTGCCCGCGCCATCGACGGCAAGACCAAGCCGCTCGGGGCGCTCGGGCGCATCGAGGCGCTGGCGGCGCAGATCGCCCGCCATCTCGGCACGCTCCGCCCGGCCCTTCCCGATGCCCGCCTCCTCCTCTTCGTCGCCGATCACGGCATCGCGGAGGAAGGGGTCTCGGCCTATCCCTCCGTGGTGACGCGGCAGATGCTGTTCAACTTCCTCGCCGGGGGCGCCGCGGCCACGGTCTTCGCCCGCGAGGCCGGCATCGCGGTGAGCATCGTCGATGCGGGCGTCGCGG
>JACAEB010000001.1 GCA_013389075.1 Alphaproteobacteria bacterium | reverse complement strand
GGCCCAGTCGCCCGCCCGCAGGGCCGGCCCCAGATCGCGGCGCAGAAGCAGACGGCTGAGCGCCTCGAGATGCTCGTCCTCCGAGCGCCGCTGGCGATCCACGAAGGATTCGACATCCCCATAATCGAGCTCCTCGGCCTCGCGCCCCAGCACGCCGCCAAGGCCCCAGCTCGCGCTGCGCAGCGCGGCCTTCCGGTCGAGCGCCGCCGCCCGCTTCAGCCGCTCGTATTCGGCGACCCCATGGGCGTGACCACCCGGTTCGGGATGGGAAAGATCCGCATACGACCCGTCGAACCGCTCGTCCGTCTCCTCGCGGAAGATGTGGCGTTCGAAGCGCAGATGCGGCAGCCGGCCGGGCAGGAAGCCCTGTCCGGGCCGCGCCGCCTGCAGGAGGGTCCAGACCGCGGCATCGCTGATCTTGAGCCGGTCGCGCAGGCGGGCGAAGGCGCCGGCCGTCATCGCGGCCCCGTGGCGCGGCGCCACGGTGTCCCCCGTCCGGGGATCCCTGTCCCTGGCCCGCTTCGCCCGGTCGGGATCCGCGTGCCGGACCGACCGCAGAAGCCAGGACCAGAGGTTCATTTTGACACCTTCGGAGACAAATATTCGGTTGCCGACTCCTCACAGAGTACAGGGTGACTCTGCCTCGTCAAACAATGAAAGCGGAGATTTCGCCAGAGGGATTCCTTCCGATGTCCCTCGAAAGTCTGCGAGGGTGCCCTTGATCCATTATGCAAGTACAAGCCTAACTACCGCAGGCGGTGAGCCGGCGCCCTCCCCGCCCGCCCCCACTCGCCCGGGCGCGGGTTTTGCAGTACACCCGGTCGTTGCAGCCGGCGGATGAAGTGAGCAGCGATGAAGGCAGGATGGATCACAGGAGTGCTGGCCGCCCTGATCGTGGGCTTCACCGCCCTCGGTGTGGGGATTGCGAGCCGGGCCGACCTTGCGGGCGTCAATGCGGCGTTGCAGGGGGTTTCCTGCGTGCGCGGCGCGGGGCGGACCGTCGAGACCGACCATGATCTCCAGCCGCTCCTGATCAAGGACGGCGTCATCGCCTATCAGTACCGCCGCCGCGTGACCGAAGCCGCCGCCCCCGCCCCCGCCGCCTGGCAGAAGGTGACCGAGCGGATGAGCGTGCATGCCATCGACCAGGATCCGGAGATCCGGCCCGCGACGCGCGGGGGCTGCCGCATCGCCGAACTCGTCTGCAAGAAGAAGGACTGCGTGAAGGTCGAGGTCGGCGAGGCCGACCGCAAGGTCACGCACTACCAGGACCGGCTCGAGATCTTCCTGCCCGAGAACACGCAGGTGGAGATGATCCGCGAGCCGCTCGGAACCTATCTCGACGCCCAGCGCACGCGCTTCCCGCAAGGCTGAGGGCGCCCATCGCCGGACGGGTGGCTCACAACATTAAGGGAACATGCACGACTGATGTCTAATCCTGTCGGCTGCAAGCAGGACCGGTGCAGCAAATCGGCAGGGACGTCGTCATCTCATGAGCCGCCTGGGCAAGCCTCTCATTCTGGTCGGCGCGACGCTGGCGATCGGCTGCGGGGCCTATCTGCTCAGCCTGCAAAGCGTCCATTCGCTCATCCGCAAGGACGCCGAGCGCAGCGGCACGCTGCTCGCCACGCGGTTCGTGGAGTCGGTCGACGGCGCGGAAGCCATCATGTCCGGCCTCGCCATGAACCGGCAGCGCCAGGCTCTCTTCCGGACCGTGATGCGCTTCGGGGACGCCTATCGGATCAAGATGTTCGACGAGGACGGGACGCTGCGCGTCGACACCGACTATCTCGTCGATCCGGACGACATACCGAAGGTGGGCGAAGAAGACCGGACAGCGGTCCTCGCCGTCGCCGCCACCGGCAAGCCGAAGACGGAGTTCAACCGCGCTCCCAAGGGATCGATCCGGCTCTTCTATTCGGAGACCTATGTGCCCGTCCGGATCGACGGGCGGCTCGTCGGCATCGCCGAGGTCTATGTCTACCAGACCGGCAAGGTCGAGCTGTTCATGTCGACCGTGAAGGTGACGGCGTTCGCCATCGTGGGCCTTGCGCTGCTCGCCTTCGGTCTGCCCGCCATGGCCTTCCTGCGCAGCTCGGCCAAGCTCGAGGCGCAGAACGGGCTCCTCAAGGACATGGCGGCCCGGGCGGAGACGGCGGCGGACGCCAAGAGCTCGTTCCTCGCGACGATGAGCCATGAGCTCCGTACACCGATGAATGCCATTCTGGGCTTCACCTCGCTCCTGCGCCAGGGCAATCTGACGGAGGAGCAGCGCGACTTCGTGGAGACGATTCACGGCTCGGGCGAATCGCTCCTGAGGCTGCTCAACGATCTGCTCGACCTCTCCAAGATCGAGGTCGGCTCGATGAAGCTCTCGCCCCGGCCCTTCGGGCTGCACGACCTCGTCACCGACGTGGTCCAGCTCCTGTCGGCCCGTGCCGCCGAGCGCCACCTCGATCTGTCGAGCTATGTCGACCCGAGGCTCCCCGCCCAGCTCGTCGGCGATCCGCTGGCCATCCAGAAGATCCTGATCAATCTCGTGGGCAACGCCATCAAGTTCACCTCGAGCGGCGCCGTCGCGGTCGAGGCCCGCATGGGCCCCATCGCCGACGACGGCACGACGCGCGAGGTGATCCTGACGGTGACCGATACCGGCATCGGCATCTCCCCGGAGGATCAGGAGAAGATCTTCCAGCGCTTCACCCAGATCGATTCGTCCCTGAACAGAAAATATGCAGGCACGGGCCTCGGCCTTGCGATCTGCAAGGACCTCGCCGAGCTGATGGGCGGGTCCATCTCGCTCGAAAGCGCTCTCGATCAGGGCAGCTCCTTCACCGTCCGCCTGCCGCTCGCCGAAGCCGACCCGCCCGCCCAGGCGATCGCCGACACGATGGACCGCGACGTGTCGGGCCTGCATGTCCTCGTGGTCGACGACAATGCCCTCAACCGCCGCATCTTCCGCCTGCAGCTCGAAGGGTTCGGAGCCAGCGTGCGGGCCGTGCCGGACGCCGTCGCCGGGCTCGCCGAGCTGCGCGCGGCCGCCGGACGCGGAGCGCCCTTCGATGCGGCCATCATCGACCAGATGATGCCGGAGGTGGACGGGCTCGAGCTGTGCACGCAGATCCGCACCGCGCTGCCGAACTGCCCGACGCGCCTCATCATCTCCTCGTCGGCCGGCGTGACCTCCGATGCCGATGCCCGCGCGCTCGGCTTCGATGCCGCGCTTCCCAAGCCCGTCGACCAGGATCGCCTCCTCGCGGTGATCGCCGCGACCCCCGCCGCCGCGTCCGCGCGCGCGGCCTCGGCGCGCGAGGATGCGAGGGGACCCTCGCCCGCCGCCGGTGCCGGCACGCGCATCCTCCTCGTCGAGGACGACCTCACCAATCAGAAGCTCGCCCTCGCCTCGCTCGCCTCCAGCCGGTGGCAGATCGAGGTCGTGGGCAATGGCGCCGATGCCGTCGACGCGGTGGCGGCGCGGGACTACGACCTCATCCTGATGGATATCCAGATGCCCGTCATGGACGGGCTCGAGGCGACGCGGCGGATCCGGGGCCTTGGCGCCATGGGCGCCCACATCCCGATCATCGCCCTGACCGCCCATGCGATGAAGGGCGATGCGGAGCATTATCTCGCCTGCGGCATGACCGACTATCTCGCCAAGCCCTTCGACCCGGCCACCCTGCGCACGCTCGTCGAAACCTATCTGTTCCCGGACGATATCCGGCAGGCCGATTACGGGACCTGAACGGGCTGCGCCCCCTCCTCCAGCGGACAGACCAGCAGCGCCGGCTCGAACAGCGAGACGGCGAGGATGCGCCCGTCGGCGATCGTCGCCGTGGTCGCCGCCGAGAACAGCGCGCCCGGCTCGAGCAGGAGTTCGGTGATCCGGCCGCCCGGGCGATCCGCATGCGGACGGACATGGAGCACCTGCGAGGGCGCCTGCGCCTCCGGGTTCCGCTGGAGGCCGACGAAGGCGAGGATGTCGGGATGGGCCGCCACGACGAGGCTGCCGTCCGCGGCGAGCTCGATATTGTCGGGCGCCGTGCCGAGCCAGACGAAGCCCTCCGGCCCCTCCTTCGGCGTGAGGCCTCCGGTGACCGGATCGCGCGCATAGAAGCGCAGCATACCGTCGAGCGTTTCGGCAAGGACGAGCGTGCGTCCGTCCGCGCTGACCGTGACGCCGTTCGCATAGGTGAGCCCGGACACCGCCTCCACCATGCGCTCGCCGTCGAAATAGGCAAGGCTCGCAAGATCCTTCCGGAAGATCTCCTCGCGCAGGCGCGCTCCCTTTCCGGTCGATCCGTGATCGTTGGTGACGTAGAAGGCACGCGGGCCCACGGCCGCCACATCGTTGGGCGAGACGAGCGCCTCGCCCGTAACCGTGGCCAGATGGCTCAGGACGGGGACGCCCTCCGCCTCGCCCACCGCGAAGATCTCGATGCGCGGGCCGGCCGTGTCGTGATTGACGACGAAGAGGCGCGTGTCGCCCGCCCCGTCCGACCAGAGCGAGAGGCCATGCGGCCTGAGGCCCTGCGGCGCGCCGTCGATCCGCAGGAGGATCACCTCCGGTTCGTCCGCGCCAAGATCGATCGCGCCGATGGCGCCCGACGCGGGCTCGTCCTTCAGATAGGCGCGCCAGTCCATCACCGAGACGAAGGCCCAGCCCGTCCGGCGGTCGATCGTGATGTCCTCCGCCCCCGGAAAGGACCCGATGCGCGAGCAGCCCTCCGTTCCGCGCGGAAAGAAGGTCGTGAACGCTCCCGCGCGGGTGAGCTCGCGCAGGACGAGGAAGGCGAGGACCGCAAGGATGGCGGCAACGCCCCCCGCCAGCCAGAAAAGCCCCTTTCGCGCCGTCATCGGCCTGCCTCCCGCATGCTCTCGCCCGTTCCCGCGAACTGAAGCCGCGCAAGGCGGGCGTAAAGCCCGTTGCGCGCCAACAGGGTCTCGTGCCGCCCCTCGTCGAGTATGCGGCCCTCATCCATCACGACGATCCGGTCCGCCCGCAGCACGGTCGCGAGGCGGTGGGCGATGACGATGGTCGTGCGTCCCTCCATCACCCGTTCGAGGGCGCGCTGCACCGCCCGCTCGGATTCGGCGTCGAGGGCGCTCGTCGCCTCGTCGAGAAGGAGAAGCGGAGCGTCCTTGAGGAGGGCGCGGGCGATGGCCAGGCGCTGGCGCTGCCCGCCCGACAGCGTCACGCCCCGCTCGCCGATCTCGGTGAGGAAGCCCTGCGGCATCGCCTCGATGAAGTCGAGCGCCGCCGCCGCGGCGGCGGCCTCCCAGACCTGCGCGTCGGCGGCCTCGGGGCGGCCATAGCGGATGGCGTCGAGGATGGTGCCCGAGAAGATGACCGGGTCCTGCGCCACGAGACTCATCCGCTCACGGATCGCCAGGGGATCGGCCGCGCGCAGATCGACGCCGTCGAGCCGGACGGTGCCCTCGGTGGGATCGAAGAAGCGCAAGGCGAGCTGGAACACGGTCGACTTTCCCGCCCCCGACGGCCCGACGAGCGCGACCGTCTCGCCGGGCGCCACGGCGAGCGAGAAGCGGTCGAGCGCGGCGAGCTCGGGGCGGGCGGGATAGCGGAAGGTCACGCCCTCGAAGGCGATGGCCCCGCGCGCGGGAGAGGGCAGCGGAAGGGGATGCTCGGGGCACGTCACCTCGGGGCGGACGGCGAGCAGCTCGGCGAGGCGCTCGGTCGCCCCCGCCGCCCGCTGAACCTCGCCCCACACCTCGCTGAGCGCGCCGGTCGAGGAGGCGACGAGCACGGCATAGAGGATGAACTGGGCGAGTTCCCCGCCCGTCATGGCACCCGCCAGGACCTCCTTCGCGCCGACCCAGAGCACGCCGACGATGCTCGCGGTCACGAGGAAGATCGCGAGCGCCGTGAGCCCCGCGCGCGCCGAGATGCGGCGGATCGCGGTTGCGAACGCTCCCTCCGCCGCGACGCCGTAGCGCTCGCGCTCCACCGCCTCGCGGGTGAAGGCCTGCACGGTCTGTATGGCGCCGAGGCTCTCGCCGGCGATCGCGCTCGTTTCGGCGAGCCGGTCCTGGCTCGCGCGCGACAGGCTGCGGACCTTGCGCCCGAACATGATGATCGAGCCGACGACGAGCGGCGCCGCGACGAGGACGAGCCCGGACAGCTTGGGGCTCGACAGGACGAGGAGGGTGAGCGAGCCGACCAGCATCACCGCATTGCGCAGCGCGATCGAGGCCGAGGAGCCGACGACCGTCTGGATGAGCGTCGTGTCCGTGGTCAGGCGCGAGAGCACCTCCCCCGTCCGCGTGAGCTCGAAGAAGCGCGGCGACAGGGTGAGGACGTGGCCATAGACCGCCTTGCGCAGATCCGCGACGACCCGCTCGCCCAGCCAGCTCACGAAATAGAAGCGCAAGGCCGATCCGCCCGCGAGAACCGCCGCCACCAGAAGGAAGAGCAGGAAGTAGCGGTCGACGAAGGCCGCGTCCTCGGAGGTGAAGCCGTGGTCGATCACGCCCCGCACGGCGAGCGGCAGGGCCAGCGTGGCGCCGGCCGCGAGGACGAGCGCGATGAAGGCGGCAAGGAGGCGGCCCTTGTAGGCGAGCACGAAGGGCAGGAGCCGGCCGAGCACGCGGACCCGCCGGGTGCCGTCCCGCCGGCCGGCATCGGCCGCGAGCCCGCCCGCCAGAAGGCTGGCGCGGTCGGCCTGCGCGCTGCGCGAGAGGGGTCCTGCACCGGGCTCCGCGACCATCCGCCTCTGTCCGTCTCTCCGATCCGCGACCCCCCGGGGCCCGGGGGCGTCTCTCGGCGGAGAGCTATAGCAGCGCCGGACGCCGCCCACCAATGCGGCGCACCCGCGCGCGGGCCCGCCGCCCGCTCCGAACGCTCCTTGTACGAACGACCCGGCGCGGCCCGTCCGGGAACAAGGGCCTCGTGCCGGCACTTGTGCAAGGGACCGGTGAGGCGCCGCGGCGCCTTTCGCCATTCGGGTGTGCGAGGCAGGCGGGCCGTTCGGCCCAGCCATCTCGACGAAGGGAGCGATCCATGAAGTCACTCATTACCGCAACCGTCCTCGGTGCCCTCGCGGCGCCGCTTGCCATGCCCGGCGCGGCGTTCGGCCAGGCGGGCAGTTCAGGCTCCGAGGGCAGTCAGAGCACACGGGCCTGCAGCCGGCTTCTCGATGCGGTGCGCTCGGGCGAGGCGGACCGGCTCGGGCTCACCGAAGCGCAGGTCGAGCAGATGATGTCGCGCAATGACGACGCCGCCTGCCGCCAGCGCCTGAGCGCCCTCGATCAGGGCGGCCAGCCCCAGAGCCAGGGGCGTCAGGCGCAGTCCGATCCCTATCGGGACCCCTCCCAGTCCCAGCGTCAGACGCGGACCCAGCTCCAGGAGAGGTCCCAATCGCAGTCCCAGTCACCGTATCGCGATGAGACATCCCGGACCGGCGAGCGCGCGGCCGGGATGGACCAGCGGCGGTCCGGGGAGCGTCCCCGTTCCGCGGCGGGCGCTCAGGGCGAGCGGCAGGCCGAGCTGCAGGACGGGCAGAGCGTCGACATCGAGGCGGAAGGCCGCGTCCTCCTGATGGATCCGCAACCGCGCGTGCGGGTCGAGCAGAGCGAGCCCCGCGTCACCGTGCGCCAGCCCCAGCCCCAGGTCGACGTCACGCAGGCGCCGCCCCAGGTGATCGTGCGAGAAGCGCAGCCGACCATCACCGTGCAGATGCCGCGCCCCATCATCTCGATCGAGCAGCCCGAGCCCGAGATCATCGTCCGCATGCAGCAGCCCGACATCAATCTCGCCATGGCCGATCCCGAGGTCGAGGTGCGGCAGGAGCCGCCCCGGGTGCAGGTGACCCAGCCGCCCGCCGAGGTCCGCCTCCGGATGGACGAGGAGGGGAACGTGCCGCAGCAGTCGAGCGAGGCCGATATCGAGGTGCAGCGCGCCCCGCCCCGCGTCACCGTGCAGCGCGCGGAGGGACAGCCCCAGATCCGCTATTCGCAGGGCGATCCGGAGGTCAGCTTCGAGGCGGCCGGGCAGCCGCGCGTCCAGTTCGAGGGCGGCGACCAGGAGCCCGAGATCCGCTACACGCGGACGGGCGAGCGGCAGGTCCGCGTGCTCCGCGAGGGCGAGAGCGAAGGCGAGGAGGGCATGACGCGCCAGATGCGGACGCAAGAGCAGGCGGGCGAGGCCCAGCGGCCGCCGAGCGAGCGGCGGACGGGCAGCCGGCCCCGCATGTCCGAAGAGGGCGAGGTCCAGTCGCGCTATGACGAGGTGGAGGGCGAGCCCGCGCCCCGCTCCATCGTGCAGAGCACGGATCGCGACGGGCAGCTCGAACGCGGCGCCATGGAAAGCACCATCGGGATCGATCCGGGCGAGTCCGCCCAGACGGCCCAGCCCGGCACGCGCCTCGTCACCGTCGAGCGCCTCCTCGACATGGACGTCGTCAACGCGACCGGCACGACGCTCGGCGATGTCAGCCGCGTGATCGAGAGCGGGGGCAACTCCTATATCGTGGTCGCGTCCGGCGGCTTCCTCGGACTGGGCGAACGCGAGGTGGCCCTGCCGCTCGACGATCTCGAGGTCGTGGACGACCGCCTCGTCGCGCCCGGCTATACGGATGAGGATCTCGAGCGCATGCGGGAGATCGATCCGGACGACTATCCGGCTCTCGACGAACAGCGCAAGACGGCCCTGCGGGTCCGCTGAGCCCGTCCGCCCATTGCATTCGGCCCCGCGCCGAAGTAGATAGTCGCTCCTCGCGGATCGCCCGGCCGGCCGGGCGGTCCGCGTCCGGTTTTCACGGATGCCGACGGCCAGGCCGCGAGGGCCCCCGCAGTCGCGGCATCCACCGACAGGGCTTGATGGTCATGAAGAGCGACACCCATCCCGACTATCACTGGATCACGGTGGTGATGAACGACGGCACCACCTTCCGGACGCGCTCGACCTATGGCAGCGACGGCGATCAGCTGACGCTCGACATCGATCCCACCACCCATCCGGCCTGGACGGGCGGCAACCAGCACGTCACCAATCGCGGGCGAGCCGCGAAATTCCGCGACAAGTTCAAGGGTTTCGTGAAGTAGGCTGCCGCCGGTCAGAGCGTTCCGGCGTCCTCGCCCGGATTGGCGGTGCGCACCGACCAGCTCCCGTCCCGACCCCGGCAGGCCGTGCCGTCCCAGCGGTCCGTACGCCCCTCGGGGAGGCGCACCTCGCTCGTGAAGCGCCGGCAGAGGAGCGGGGGCCGCCCCTCCCCGCCCGCGAGGACCAGCGTCTCCTCCCCGGCGCGGCTGAGGAGCGGCGCGTACATGTAGCCCAGCACCCGTTCGCCCGAGGCCACGAGATGCCAGTCGAGATTGGTCGTGGTGCCCAGAACGAGGAGCTGCGTGTCCTTGGCGATGGTGTCGAGAAGCGTGCCTTCGACCGAGGGCGAGAGACGGACATTCGCATTGGAATTTGTGGCGTAGATCCGCCCGTCCGGACCGAGCGGCGACAGCGTGTCGAGCCCGACCGGGCTTTCGAGATCGGCGCCCCCCGCCGCATCCACATGGGCGAGATAGGCGGCATAGGCGAGGACGGTGCCATCCGCGCCCGTCGCCGCATTGTGCCAGCGATGGGATGTTCCGAGTTCGGGCGAGTTGAGCGCCTCGGCCAGCGCGTCCGAGAGAGCGGTCCGGTCGGAGGCTTTGAGCCAGAAGCCGAGCGAGGACCCCACGCTGGCGCCGCGCACCGCCTCCTCGGGGCCGCCCAGCATCGGCGGCATGGTGGAGCAGCCCGCCAGCAGCCCGGCGACGAGGAGCGCCACTCCACGGCTCATGAGACCCTGCCCGATCATGTCCGGTCACTCCCCAACTTGTGCGCGTTTCTGTCCTCTTCTGTGACAGAACCGTAACCCCCCCGTCTCATTGCAATGAGCGGGCCCAGGATGCAAGCCCCAGAAAATACACAGTGAGAGTGTGGAACAAATTCCTTTTCGCATCTTTCTTGTAAAATAGGCTGGACACCGCCATCTTGTTGTCCTACGGCTTTCGGGCCGGAAGGGAGACACGAGACGCGCCATGGCAAAACCGACCTTTCCCAGGGTTCTGACGGCAAATCGGCTGCGCGACGGGGAAGTCGTCTATCGCGACGGCGCGGGCGGCTGGAGCGTGACCTTCGCCGATGCGGCCGTCTTCGCCGATCCGGCCGCGGCCGAGGCGGCGCTCGCCGCCGCCGAGGCGGATGTGGCCGCGCGCAAGGTCGTCGCCGTCTATCTGTTCGACGTGATCGAGGACGGGACGGGCTGGCGCCCGCGCGAGACGCGCGAGGTCATCCGCGCGCGCGGGCCGACCGTGCGATCCGATCTCGGCAAGCAGGCCGGCAACAGCGCCGAGCACGGCCCCCGCGCCGGCGCTGTGGCCTGAGAGCGGAGAGCGGCGATGTATCGCTACGACGAATTCGACCGGACGCTCGTGACCGAGCGCGTGGCCCAGTTCCGCGGCCAGGTGGCGCGGCGCGTCGCCGGCCAGCTCACGGAAGACGAATTCCGCCCGCTGCGGCTGATGAACGGGCTCTACCTCCAGCTTCACGCCTACATGCTGCGCGTGGCGGTGCCCTACGGCACGCTGTCGGCGCGGCAGATGCGCCAGCTCGCCTATGTCGCCCGCCGCTGGGACAAGGGCTATGGCCATTTCACGACGCGGCAGAACATCCAGTACAACTGGCCGCGCCTCGAGGACGTGCCCGACATTCTCGACGCGCTCGCCGAGGTCGAGATGCACGCCATCCAGACCAGCGGCAACTGCATCCGCAACGTCACGTCCGACCAGTATGCGGGCGCCATCGCCGACGAGATCGAGGATCCGCGCCCGGTCTCCGAGCTGATCCGTCAGTGGTCGACCTTTCACCCCGAATTTTCCTACCTGCCCCGCAAGTTCAAGATCGCGGTCACCGGCTCGCCGCGCGACCGCGCCGCGATCGCGGTGCACGATATCGGCATCGAGATCGTCCGAAACGCGGAGGGCGAGACCGGCTACCGCGTCCTCGTCGGCGGTGGCCAGGGCCGCACACCCATGCTCGCGATCGAGGTGTCCTCCTTCGTTCCGAAGGCGGAGCTTCTGAGCTATCTCGAGGCGGTGATGCGCGTCTACAACCGTCAGGGCCGGCGCGACAACCTCTTCAAGTCGCGTATCAAGATCCTCGTCCACGAGACCGGCCATGACCGCTTCCGCGAGATGGTGGCCGAGGAATATGCGGCCCTCAGGACCGACACGCCGGTGGAGGTGCCCGCCGCCGAACTCGCGCGCATCGAGGCCTATTTCGCCCCGCCCCCCTTCGAGACCCTGCCGGCCGAGACGCCCACGGCCGACGCGCTCGCGGCGCGGGACGAGGCGTTCGCGGCCTGGCGCCGGCACAATGTGAAGCCGCACAAGATGCCGGGCTATGCCATCGTCGACATCTCGCTCAAGCCGATCGGCGGCGTGCCGGGCGATGCCACGGCCGAGCAGATGGACCTCGTCGCCGATCTCGCCGAGCGCTTCAGCTTCGCAGAGGTGCGGGTGACGCACGAGCAGAACCTCGTGCTCCCGCATGTGCGCGCGGCCGACCTGCCCGAACTCTGGCGCCACCTCCGGGCGGCCGGGCTCGCGACGCCCAATATGGGCCTCGTCTCCGACATCATCGCCTGCCCCGGTCTCGACTACTGCAATCTCGCCAATGC
>JACAEB010000110.1 GCA_013389075.1 Alphaproteobacteria bacterium | reverse complement strand
TCGATGTCCGTCCCGCCCGTCCCGACGCTTCCGGCAAGGATGACGGCCGGCACCGGCGCGGGCAAGGCGGACGATGGATCGGGGGGCGGGCCTTCGGGCGGGGCCTATTTCGCCTGCGGCATCGGGCAGGTGCGCAGGCCGAGCACGCGATAGAGCGGACAGAAGCCCGCGAGCCCGGTCACGAGCGGCACGAGCCCCACCCATCCCCAGGGCGTCTGGGGCCCGACGAAGACGAGCGCGAGGAGGCCGAGCCCGAGCACGGTGCGCAGGACGCGGTCGATGAGGCCTTCATTGCGTGGCATTGCTGTCTCCCTGCCTTGCCGGACCTCCCCTCGGGGCCCCTCGCGGGCCCTCGCGGGGGAGCGGCCCTCTCCTTGTGGACCCGCTCCGGCCCCCCTGTCGGTGACTTTGTCACCGGGTCCCGCCGGCCCCGCGCCAGCCGCGGAATTGACGGGGTCGTCCATCTCTGCATTCTGGAGCGGGGGGAACGGACTGCCAGAAGGGCGGCATCCTGCGATTTTCTGCATTCCGGCAAAGGGGGCCGGCCGCCCATGTCCTGCTTCAACACCACCTCGACCCGCGGCGCGGGGGGCCCCTCTCATGGCCGCTGACCTCTCGCCGGCCGCGCGGGTGCCGGCCCTCTCGATCCTTCTCGGCGCGGGCTCGACCGACCATCCCGCCCGCGCGGCCATCGATGCCGAATTCCACTCGCGCCCCTCCGTCGCCGTCGAGGGCCCCGCGCGCATCGAGCATCTCGCGCTCTGGGTGCGCCGGGCGGGCGAGGACGGGCAGGACGGCTGGGGCGCCGTGTTCGAGGGGCTTGCGCGCCTTTCCGATGCAGCGAACGCCCCCCGCCCCGAGCCCGGCCAGCGCCACGGCCTCGTCGCGCTCGGCGCCGCCTCGCTCAAATGGGAGCGGCACACGGAGTTTCTGAGCCTTTCGATCGTCCGTCCCGAGACGCCCGACCCGGACACGGCCCAGCGCCTCGCCGCCCTCGCGCCGGCGCTCCGCTCGGTGCCGGGCGAGCGCATCGTCGCGCTCGAGATCGAGGTGAGCGGGCGCAAGGAGAGCCTTCCCTCGACCGACGAGCTCGCCGCCCGCTTCGGCACGCGCCACCTCGCCGGCGCGCTCATTCTCGAGCGCGGCTTCGTCGCCACCGATTTCCGCATCGGGCCCGAGGGCGTGACGCGCATGCACCTCGTCGATTGCGGCCTTCCGGCCGCCCAGCTCGGCCGCATCGCCCAGCGCCTCATCGAGCTCGAGACCTATCGCATGATCGCCATGCTCGGCCTGCCGCTCGCGCAGGAGGCGACCCCCGTCATCGACCGGCTGGAAATCCGCCTGCGGAGCATCACCGCCGACCTCAAGGCCGTGGAGGCGAGCGTGGGCGACGACGCGCTGCTCGACCGGCTCACCGGGATCACCATCGAGGCGGAGGAGCTGTCGAACCGCACCGCCTTCCGCCTCTCGGCGACGCAGGCCTATGCCGCCATCGTCGAGACGCGGCTTGCGGAGCTGCACCAGTCGCCCGTGCCCGGCCTGCCGCGGCTCACCACCTTTCTCGAGCGGCGCTTCTCGCCGGCCATGGCCACCTGCCGTTCGGTGGAGCGGCGCCAGGGCCAGCTCGCCGAGCGCATCGCCCGCACGGGCAGCCTCCTGCGCACGCGCGTCGACATCGCGCTCGAGCTGCAGAACCAGAACATCCTCACCTCGCTCGACAAGAACGCCCGCACGCAGATCCGCCTCCAGCAGACGGTCGAGGGATTGTCCGTGGTCGCCATAAGCTATTACGCGGTCGGCCTCATCGGCTATGCCATGTCCGGCGTCGAGGGGCTCGGGCACGGGCTCTCGGCCAAGGTGCTCACGGGTCTGACGGTGCCGCTCGTGGTGCTGCTCGTCATCCTCGTCCTGCGCCGGCTCGGCGCGCCCATGCGCCTTGGCGCGCTGTTCGGGCTCGGCGGCAGGGGGGACGCGAAGGGGGGGCGGTAGTTGCGGCTTTCCGCTTGGCCGTCGTCACCTCAGCTGCGAACGACGCCCTGCCCCCACCCACACCGGTCATCCCCCGGCTCGTCCGGGGGACCCACGCTCGCCACACGCCCGGCGGTGAGATGGGTGGCCCGGTCGAGCCGGGCCATGACGCCATGAAGAGACGTGAGCGCCCATTCCACCGCCTGGAGTGCCACGCGCTGCGCGCTCGCAATGACGGGCGAGGGGCCCTCAGGCGGCGGTGTCGCGCGTGAGCTGGAGGAACACGTCCTCGAGGTCGGATTGCTCCGTGGTCAGATCGGCGATGGTGACGCCGGCCTCGTGCAGGCGGGCGAGCACCGTGCCCATCTTCGTGCGGTCCGGGCTGTAGGAGAGCTGGATGCGGCCGTCGGGAAGGAGGCGCGCCTCACCCCCGCCGGGCGCGGAGAGGGCGGGCGGCAGGGCCGCGAGCGGGCTCTCGGGCGTCACGATCAGCGTCTTCTCGTCGATGCGGGCAAGGAGGCTGTGGGTCGGCTCGGCGACCACCACGCGGCCCTCGTTGATGATGGCGATGGTGTCGCAGAGCGCCTCGGCCTCTTCGAGATAGTGCGTGGTCAGAACGATCGTCACGCCGCGCCGGTTGAGGCCCTGCACATAGTCCCAGAGCTGGCGCCGGAGGTCGACATCGACGCCGGCCGTGGGCTCGTCGAGCACGAGCACGGGCGGATCGTGGACGAGCGCCTTGCCCACGAGGAGCCGCCGCCGCATGCCGCCCGAAAGCGTGCGGGCATAAGCGTCCGCCTTGTCGGCGAGGCCGAGCGCGGCGAGGATCTCCCCCGTGCGCCGGCGCGCCTTCGGGACGGCATAAAGTCCCGCCTGCAGCTCGAGCAGCTCGGCCGGCGTGAAGAAGGGGTCGATGTTGAGCTCCTGCGGCACGATGCCGATCGAGGCCGCCGCCGCGCGCGGGCTGCGGTCGATGTCGTGTCCCCAGATGCGCGCGGTGCCGCCCGTCTTGATGACGAGCCCCGCGAGAATGTTGATGAAGGTCGACTTGCCCGCGCCATTGGGACCGAGCAGCCCGAAGATCGAGCCGCGCGGGACGGTGAGATCGACGCCGCGGAGCGCCACCTTTTCGGGCTGGCCGTGCGCGGCCTTGTAGATCTTGCTCAGGCCCCGCGCCTCGATGGCCGCCTCGGGGACGGCCGCGGGCACGCGGGTCGCGGTTCGGCTGAGGGTCATCGGGAACTCACGAGGGGGGCCCGGGGTCCGGCGTCCGTCGCCGCGCCCCGCGCCGCTTGCGCGGGGGCCGACGTTGGGTATCATCCCGGCCGATCGAGGGTCAATCTCGCCTTCCCCATCCGCACAGAGGACGCAGTAGATGACGCAGGTGCCGGGCCAGCCGGGCTACGACGCGCCCGAAACCATCGAGGTCACCGAGCACCGGGTCGCCTGCGATGGCGGCGGCGGCGCGCTCGGCCATCCCCGCGTCTTTCTGGAAATGGGCGACGAGCACAATGTGCAGTGCCCCTATTGCGGCCGGTTCTACGTGCTGAGCGGCAGCGGCCACGACGCCGGCAAGGACCTCGCGGCCCCGGGCGCCCGGGACGTCGCGTGACGCG
Organism: Alphaproteobacteria bacterium; assembly: GCA_013389075.1. Lineage (GTDB taxonomy): Bacteria > Pseudomonadota > Alphaproteobacteria > JACAEB01 > JACAEB01 > JACAEB01. The sequence goes on along the minus strand of JACAEB010000110.1, from coordinate 5,725 downwards.
ACCCGTGAAACCCGGCGACCATCTCTATCTCGTCGACGGCTCGACCTTCATCTTCCGGGCCTATCACGCCCTGCCCCCGCTCACGCGCAAGTCGGACGGCCTGCCCGTGGGCGCGGTCAGCGGCTTCTGCAACATGCTGCACAAGCTGCTCGAGGACATGAAGGCGGGCGAACGGCCCACCCATCTCGCCGTCATCTTCGATCATTCGGGCCGCAGCTTCCGCAACGATCTCTACCCGGAGTACAAGGCGAACCGGAGCGAGCCGCCCGAGGATCTCGTGCCGCAGTTCCCGCTCGTGCGGGAGGCCACGCGTGCCTTCAACGTCGCCTGCATCGAGCAGGAGGGCTTCGAGGCCGACGACCTCATCGCGACCTATGCGACGCTCGCCAAGGCGGCGGGCGGGCGCGTCACCATCGTCTCCTCCGACAAGGACCTCATGCAGCTCGTCGATGACGGCCGCGTGCAGATGTTCGACACCATGAAGGACCGCCGCATCGGCGAGGCGGAGGTGTTCGAGAAGTTCGGGGTGAGCCCGGACAAGGTGGTCGACGTCCAGTCGCTCGCGGGCGATTCGGTCGACAACATTCCCGGCATAGCCGGCATCGGCGTGAAGACGGCGGCCGAGCTCATCACCACCTTCGGCGATCTCGACACGCTCCTCGCCCGCGCCGGGGAGGTCAAGCAGCCCAAGCGCCGCCAATCGCTCATCGAGCAGGCCGACGCGGCGCGGATGAGCCGCGAGCTCGTGCGCCTGAGATGCGACGTGCCCGTCGAGACCCCGCTCGAGGAGACCGCCGTGCTCGAGCCCGAGATCGGCACGCTGATCGGCTTCCTCAAGGCGATGGAGTTCACCACGCTGACGCGGCGCATCGCGGCCGAGCACGAGGTGACCGATCTCGACGCGTTCGAACCCATGGCGCGGCTCGCGGCCGGCGCCGGGGGACCCGCGCGGCCCGCTCCGGCCGGGAGCGCGGGAGACGCTCCGCCGGCGGAGGAAGCCGGGGATGGCGGCAGCCCGGGCGCCGTGCCCGACGAGGCGGCCGTGCGCGCGCCCATCGACACGCGGGCCTACGAGACCGTCACCTCGCTCGAGCGGCTCGACGCGCTGATCGCGACCGCGCGGGAGCGGGGCCTTGTCGCCGTCGATACGGAGACGACCTCCGTCCACGCCATGTTCGCCGATCTCGTCGGCATCTCGCTCGCCGTGGGGCCGGGGCAGGCCGCCTATGTGCCGCTCGCCCATGGCCGGGACGGCCTTGCCCTGTCGGCCGACACCGAGACCCAGCTCCCGATGGAGGCGGTTCTGGCGCGCCTGAGGCCCCTCCTCGCCGATCCCGCCATCCTGAAGATCGGGCAGAACATCAAATACGACATGATCGTGCTCGGCCGGCACGGCATCGAGATCACCCCGTTCGACGACACCATGCTCATCTCCTATGCCATGGAGGCGGGCGCGCACGGGCACGGGCTCGACGAGCTCTCGCAGCTTCATCTCTCCCACACGACGATCACCTTCGCGGACGTCGCGGGCTCGGGCAAGGCGCAGGTGAGCTTCGACAAGGTGCCAATCGCCGAGGCCACGGCCTATGCGGCGGAAGATGCGGACGTCACCTTCCGTCTGCATGCGCTCCTCAAGCCGCGCCTCGCGCCGGCCCGGGCGAGCGCCGTCTACGAGACGCTCGAGCGGCCCATGGCGCCGGTGCTGCGCGACATGGAGCGGGCCGGCATCCGCATCGAGCCGGGCCTTCTGCGCCGGCTGAGCCAGGAATTCGCGCACGGCATGCAGGCGCTGGAGGCTGAGGCGCATGCGGCGGCGGGCGGGCCCTTCAATCTCGGCTCGCCCAAGCAGCTCGGCGAGATCCTCTACGACCGGCTCGGCCTTGGCGGGGGCAAGCGGACCAAGCCCGGAGCCTATGCGACGGGTGCGGACGTTCTCGAGGAGCTGGCGGCCGAAGGCCACGCCCTGCCCCGCATCCTCCTCGACTGGCGGCAGATCGCCAAGCTCAAGAGCACCTATACGGACGCCCTGCCCACCTTCATCCATCCGCAGACGGGGCGGGTGCACACCTGCTACTCGCTCGCCTCGACGAGCACGGGGAGGCTCTCCTCCTCCGACCCGAACCTCCAGAACATCCCGATACGGACGAAAGAGGGCCGGCAGATCCGCACCGCCTTCGTGGCCGATCCCGGCAAGCGGCTCGTGAGCGCCGATTACAGCCAGATCGAGCTGCGCGTGCTCGCGCACATGGCCGACATCCCCGCGCTCAAGGACGCCTTCGCGCGCGGGCTCGACATCCACGCCATGACCGCCTCGGAGATGTTCGGCGTGCCGATCGAGGGCATGGACCCGATGGTCCGCCGGCGGGCCAAGGCGATCAATTTCGGCATCATCTACGGCATTTCGGCCTTCGGCCTCGCCAATCAGCTCGCCATCCCGCGCGGCGAGGCGCAGGCCTATATCGACACCTATTTCGAGCGCTTCCCCGAGATCCGGGCCTATATGGACCGGACCAAGACCTTCGCGCGCAAGGCCGGTTATGTCACCACCGCCTTCGGGCGGCGCGTGCATACGCGCGAGATCGAGTCAAAGGTGCCGGCGCGGCGGGCCTTCGCCGAGCGCGCCGCCATCAACGCGCCGATCCAGGGCACAGCGGCCGACATCATCCGCAGGGCGATGATCCGCATGCCGGATGCCATGGAGCGCGCGGGGCTCGATGCGCGCATGCTCCTGCAGGTCCATGACGAGCTCGTCTTCGAGGTCGCCGAGGATCAGGCGGAGGCGCTCGCCGCCCTCGCCGCCGAGGTGATGGAGGGCGCGGCCCTCCCCGTCCTTCCGCTCAGCGTTCCCCTGAAGGTCGACGCCAAGGCCGGCGCCAACTGGGAAGAGGCGCACTGAGGCCCTCCCGTCAGCTGCGCACCGCCGCGCAGATCCGCGCAAGGAAGGGCTGCCCGCCCTCGCCGCCAGCCGCGGGGTTGCCGAGGCGCACGACGGCGAGGTCGAGCGAGGGGGCGGCCGCCGCATATTGTCCGCCCGCCCCGATGGCCGAAACGAGATCGCGCGGCGCCGTCTCGCCGAACCGGTAGCCTTCCCCGCCCGCGCCCGCGCTGCGCCCCGGCGCCGCATTGAGCCAGGTGAGATAGCCATAGGCGGGATTGAGCTCCTGGGAGGGGCTCGTCGCCGCCCGGAAGAAGTCCGCGCTCACGAGCCGCCGTCCCGCCCACACCCCGCCCCGCTGCAGGAAGAGCGCGAAGCGCCCCATGTCGGAGGCCGACCCGTTGGCCGCGTAGATGTTCCGCACCGGGCCGTTTTCGCCCTTGCCCTCATTGGTGATCCATTCGATGTCGGCCATGCCGAGCGGCCCGAGCAGCTTGCGCTGGGCATAGGCCTCGAAGGGCTCGCCCGCCGCCCGCTCCACGAGATGGAACAGGAGATGGTAGATGGGCGTGTTGTACTCCCAGGCCGTCCCCGGAGGATGGTCGAGCTCGGCCGCCGCGTTGACCGCGAACTGGTCGCGCTCCTCGCCCCGCGCCTTGAGTCCCCTGGAGCTGAGCCCGCTCGTCATGGTCAGGAGATGACGGACCGAGATCGCCTCCTTCGGCGTGCCGCGCCATTGGGGGAAGAAGGCCGAGACGGACTGCTCGACGCTCTCGATGAAGCCGTCGTCGATCGCCATGCCGGTGAGCATCGCCACCATGGACTTGGTCGCCGAGGCGAGCGGGCGGGCGGTGTGGCGGTCCCAGCCCTCGACATAGCGCTCGGCGGCGATGCGCCCGCCCCGGAGCACCATCACCGCCTGGCTGTTGCCGGCCATGAGGTCGTCGACGACCGCCGTCAGCGCCGCGACGTCGAAGCCCGCGGCGCCCGGATCGACCGTGCCGAAATCGGGGTCGGGCCAGGCGAGGTCCCCGGCAAAGAGCCCGGTCCACCCAAGCCCCGCGAGCGCCCCGCATCCGGCGAGAAGCGTTCGCCTGCCGATCATCAAGCCAGTCATCCGGTTGGTTCCTCCCCTGTCCGCTCCCGAGCCGTCCGGCTCCTGGCACAGGAACGGATCAGGGGCGATGGGTCCGGCCCGGGCCGCCTGCGTTGGCCGTCCGCTTGGAGGATTCGACAGACTCGTGCGCATCTCTTTCCTGTGGTAACGTTTTAACCATCTCTTAAGGCAGGGGCTGACGGGCGGTCCGTCGAGGGTATCCGTTCGCGTAATTCGGGGCCGCATCTCCATCAAACCGGCGGGCCGGCCATGCCGGGCCGCTTCTTTCGCCAGCCACTGTCGGGACGACCCGCGAGGCGCAGCAGCGGTCGCGGCAAAACCGGGTTGGGGCGCTGCCGCCTGCGGACGGGGCGGGCGCGGCGCCAGTGGGACAGCAAGGGGTCCGTTTCCGGACCCGAGGCGAGGGTTTTGAGGCTATGGGCGAAATCATGCATCCCCTGACCGATCGCGGGCGCCAGCCGGGGAAGGCGGGCGGCCCGGAGGGACGGACCTTGTGGAGCAAGCTCTTCGGCGGTGGCCGCGAGCCGGAGCTGGCCGTCATCGACAATGGCCGCTCCGTGGGCAGCTTCACCTTTCACCCGAGCCGCATCGTCAACGGCAAGCTCGATTCCGACACCGAGGCCGCCGCGCGGACCCTCATCGACGTGCTGCCCAAGGTGCAGAAGAAGGGCTATGTGCAGGCCGACCAGATCCTGGTCGACTATGAGCGCCATCTCGGCCAGCAGGCCCAGAAGCTCGCCCGTCAGGTCGAGGAGACCCGGGCCAAGCGGCAGAAGGCGATCGCCGACCGCGACAGCGCGGAACGCGACCGGCTGGAAACCCAGCTCTCCCATCTCGAAAGCGAGGTCGCCCTCGCCCGCCGGCGCATCAAGAGCCTTCAGTTCTCCGACCGCCAGCGCGAGCTCGTGAAGCTGATCGCCCGCAAGCGCGATCCGGGCCTTCTCTATGTGAAGCTCGAGCCGATCCAGGTGCGCGGTCTTGCCGACTATGTCGAGAAGGCGGGCCTTGCCCGCTTCCCCTTCCCGGTCATGCAATGGGCCGGGCTCGACGACATGCTCTTCCACACGCTGTCGATGAAGCTCGGCAACAAGCTGGGCGAGGCGGCGCGCGAGGACGCGGTCGCGCACTATCAGCTCTACAGCTACAACCAGCCCTATCTCCTGCGCGGCTTCCTCGAGATCCGCCGCGCCAAGGGCGACGTGCCCTTCTCGGTGAAGCTCTACCAGGGCTGGACGAACGCCGCCGGCAAGCATTTCTCGGAGACCTATACGGGCTACCTCATCTCCCGGGATTCGAACTGCTACATGATGCTGTTCAACGCCAAGGAGGCGAAGTCGCCGGCCAACCGGCTCAAGGTGCTCTGCCTCGAGGGCTCGGTGCAGGACGCCGCGGGCCTCTTCGAAAAGCTGCGCGGCTCGTCCGTGGGCTTTGGCAGCGTCGATCTCGGCGGGCCCGTGGCGCAGGAAGTCGTCATCTATCGCGAGCAGGACCTCATCGAAAACTATGAAGGCCGCAAGGACTTCTACCGCGACTTCCATGTCGAGGAAGAAGTGCCGGTCGCCGAGGACAAGGCCACCTGGGTGAAGGTCTTCGCCGATCTCGGCCTCGACCTGAACTTCGATTACGGCCGTCGCAGCGAAGGGCTCACCATCGCCCTGCCCCAGGCCGACGAGGACTGATCGGGCGGCCCCTCGCGGCCCCGGAAGCGTTCGGCCCGCACCCCTGGTGCGGGC
>JACAEB010000146.1 GCA_013389075.1 Alphaproteobacteria bacterium | reverse complement strand
CGACGGCGTCCGCCGCGTCCCGGGGGGGCGGGGGCAGGGCGGGGGGGGCGAGGCGCTCGAGCGCCTCGGCGATTCGCCGGAGAAGATCGGTGTGGTCGATGGCGGTCATGGCGCCTCGCGTGATGGCACGGGGGCGGCCAACAATCAATCGGCGCGCCGTCCCCGGTTTCCGGCCCTGCTTTCCGGCCCCGCGCCGCCGGGTCGCAATCGGCGGGGGGATCTCCTATATGGGCGGGACGAGGGGGACCTCGCGCGGCGTTTGCAATCGGTAGGGGCGGGGCTATAGTCGCCGCCGCCTTTGCCGGGGCATGCAGGAGCCCCCGCACACATCCCTGAGGGAGGGGAGTCGCTCATGTCCGAGGGCCTGATCCAGTTCGTGCCGCTGCTCGCGATCTTCGCGATCCTCTATTTCTTCCTCATCCGTCCGCAGAACCGGCGGATGAAGGAGCACCAGCAGATGGTGGCGGGCCTTCAGCGCGGCGACACGGTGGTGTTTTCCGGCGGCCTCATCGGCAAGGTGAAGAAGCTCGTCGGCGACAATGAGGCCGTGGTCGAGGTCGCCGAAGGCGTCCAGCTGCGCATCGTGAAGCACTCGGTGACCGAGGTGCGCTCCAAATCCGAACCGGCCAACGACTGAGGCCGGCCCCGCGGCGCGGCGACGGCGCCCATTCCCAATGTGACTGGCCCGCATGCTCTATTTCGCACCCTGGAAGATCGTCCTCGTCGGCCTGACCTGTCTTCTCGGGGTGCTGTTCGCGCTGCCCAATCTGCTGCCCGCCAATCTGCGGGCGGATCTGCCGGGCTTCCTTCCCCGCCAGACGGTCAATCTCGGGCTCGACCTTCAGGGCGGCACCTTCATGCTGCTCGAGGTGGACGTCGAGGCCGTCTTCACCGAGCGGCTCGACGCGCTTCAATATGCGCTGCGCGACACCTATCGCGACGGCCGTGTCCTGCATCGGCGCTCGCTGTCCGGCGGTGTGCTGACGGTCCATCTCAACGATCCCGCCCAGATGGAAGAGGCGCTGGCGCGCGCCCGCGACCTCAACGAGACCGAGCAGACCGCGCGCGGGCCCCAGCGCACCTTCGAGATCGAGCAGCCCGACGCCTCCACCATCGTCATCACGCTCACCGATGTCGCGAAGGATGTGGCCACGGACGCCGCGCTCGAGCAGTCGCTCGAGGTCGTCCGCCGCCGGATCGACGAGCTCGGCACGCGCGAGCCCTCGATCCAGCGCCAGGGCCGCGAGCGCATCCTCGTTCAGGTGCCCGGCCTCGACGATCCCGACCAGCTCCGCGCCATTCTCGGCAAGACCGCGAAGATGAGCTTCCACCTCGTGCGGGGCGAGGCCGACCTCGCCGAAGCACTGCAGGGGCGCGTGCCTGCCGACAGCCTCCTCCTGCCGCAGGTGGACACGCCCGGCGAGGCGCAGGTCCTCGTGGAGCGGCGCGTGCGCCTTTCGGGCGACCGGCTCGTCGATGCGAGCCCGAGCTTCGACCAGCAGACGGGCGAGGCCATCGTCCTCTTCCAGTTCGATCCACAAGGGGCGCGCACCTTCGGCCGTCTGACGGCGGACAATGTGGGCCAGCGCTTCGCCATCGTGCTCGATGACGAGGTGATATCGGCGCCGGTCATCCGCGAGCCCATTCCCGGGGGACGCGGCCAGATCTCCGGCAATTTCACCACCGAAAGCGCCAACGAGCTCGCCATTCTCCTGCGCTCGGGCGCGCTGCCCGCGCCCATGTCGGTCGAACAGCAGGGCACGGTCGGCGCCGAACTCGGCCAGGATTCGATCCGCGCGGGCCAGATGGCAGCGGTGATCGGGCTCCTGGCCGTCGTGGTCTTCATGGTGATGAGCTACGGGCTCTTCGGCATCTTCGCCAATCTCGCCCTCGCCATGAACATCGTGCTGATCCTCGGCGCGCTGTCGCTGATGCAGTCGACGCTGACGCTGCCCGGCATCGCCGGCATCGTGCTGACCATCGGCATGGCGGTGGACGCCAACGTGCTCGTCTTCGAGCGCATCCGCGAGGAACTCGCCTCCGGCAAGTCGCCCATCAACGCGATCGATGCGGGCTTTCGCCGGGCCATGGGCACCATTCTCGACGCCAACATCACCACGCTGATCGCGGCGGTGATCCTGTTCTGGATGGGCTCGGGCCCCGTGCGCGGCTTCGCGGTCACGCTCGGCATCGGCATTCTCACCTCCGTCTTCACGGCGGTGGTGCTGTGCCGGCTCATCGTCGTCCTGTGGATCCGCAAGCGCCGGCTCCAGACCGTCCCGATCTGATGAAAGCGAAGGCGAGCCAGCCGTGAAACCCTTGCGTCTCATTCCCGAGAAGACGACCGTGCCCTTCATCAAGGTGCGGTACGCCGCCTATCTGGTGTCGGCCTTCGCCATCCTCGCCTCGCTTCTGCTCGTCGCCACGCGCGGCATCAATTTCGGCATCGACTTCGTCGGGGGCACGATCATCGAGGTGAAGACGGACGGACCCGCCGACCTCGCCCGCATCCGGACGATCGTCGGCGGCGAGGTCGAAGGTCAGGTCGCGGTCCAGGAGTTCGGCCAGCCCGACGAGGTGCTGATCCGTATCGCCACCCAGCCCGTCACGGAGGAGCTCGACGAGGCCGGCGCCCAGCAGGCCGCGCGCTCGCGTGTCGAGACGGCGCTCGGTGCGGCCTTTCCCGGGCTTCGCGTGATGCGCTCGGAGGTGATCGGGCCGAAAGTGTCGGGCGAGCTCGTGCGCGCGGGCACGCTCGCCGTTCTCCTCGCCATCGCGGCGATGTTCTTCTACCTGCTGTTCCGCTTCGAGTGGCAGTTCTCGACCGGCGCCGTGCTCGCGCTCATCCACGACGTCACCATCACGATCGGGATCTTCGCGCTGCTCCAGCTCGAGTTCACGCTCTCGATCATCGCCGCGCTCCTCACCATCGTCGGCTATTCGATGAACGACACGGTGGTGGTCTATGACCGCGTGCGCGAGAATTTCCGCAAGTACAAGAAGATGCCGCTCGAGGAGCTGCTCGACCTCTCCATGAACGACACGCTGTCGCGCACGGTGATGACCTCGGGCACGACGCTGATCGCGCTCGGCGCGCTCTACATTCTGGGCGGGCAGGTGATCCGCGATTTCACCTTCGCGATGATCTGGGGCATCGTGATCGGCACCTACTCGTCGATCTTCGTCGCCGCGCCGCTGCTGCTCATCCTCGAACCCCGGCGTGACTGGAGCGGCTTCGAGACGAAGTCGGCGGGAATCCATCTTCAGTAGCCGGAGCGCGTCATGCGTCTCGCCCAGGCCAGCTTCGACAGCCCCCGCGCCCCCCTCGACGCCTATGGAGATGGCGGTTTCCGCATCGGCGGCGAGTTCCGCGCAGGCTCCCTCCTCGTCCTGCCGCAGGGTGCCGAGGCCTGGCCCGTGAGTGACGCGGCCCGTCTCGCCGAGGCCCCGCTCGGGGCGATCCTCGCCCAGAAGGAGGAGATCGAGCTCCTCCTCGTCGGCACGGGCGCGGACATCCGCCCGCTGCCGAAATCCCTGGCCCTCGCCCTGCAGGCGGCCGGGATCCGCTTCGAGGTGATGTCGACCCGCGCCGCCGCCCGCACCTACAACGTTCTGCTCTCGGAGGACCGCAAGGTCGCGGCCGCCCTTCTCGCGGTGGATTAGGCCATCGCCCGCCGGCGGCGCGCGGCGCCGCCGACAAGGGCGAAGCCTGCGATCATCATCGCCCAGGTCGCGGGCTCGGGGACGAGCGAGGTGGCCTCGACGCCGATGTCGCGCACCACCGCCGAGCCGACCAGCTTCTTGTTGTCGTAGAGCGAGAACGTGCCCGAATGGCTCGCCAGCCGGTCCCAGACCTCGGCGGCGGGCAGACCGGTCCCGGTGAAGGCGCCCGCCTTGTCATAGCCGAGGAGATAGCCGGCGGCGCCCGCGCGCATCTTGCCCTTGCCCTCGGTCCAGGCGGTCTCCATCAGGAGAAGCGCGACGAGGTCGTAGGCGCCGAACTTCTTGTCCGCCTGCGCATCGGTCACCTGCAGATAGGTGTCGCGGCCGTCCGCCGAGCGGAAGGTGAAGGTCTGCCCGCCGAAGCGCGCCCCGAAGGAGGCGATGGCATAGGTCGCGGTGTCCGACCCCTTGCCGGCGCTCTTCGCCGTCGGGCTGGTCTCCTCCACCATCAGCGTTCCCCGGAAGGTGGTGTCGCTCGTGTCGAAGGCCGAGCTCTTGCGCTCCATGCGGAACTCGACGGTTCCGGTGAGCTCGTAGATGACCGTCCGGGCCTGCGCCGGCAGCGGCGCGAGGAAGAGGAGGGCGGCGAGGCCGGCGATCGTGAGGCGAAGCTCAGTCACAGGTGGCTCCCGTTTCTGGACAGGATGGGCCGGAGAGGAGAGGCCTGCGGGTGCCGGTCCGGCACAGAGTGATCCGGAACGAACCGGAAGCGAGCAGGACTGCGCCTCTTGTACGCTGTGCCTGCAAAAGGGATGCCACCTATGGTTGTAAGGACTCGTTAAGCAAAAGGGGCCCCGGAGGGCCCCTCGCGATCCGGCCTGGGAGAGGCCCGCTCGTCAGCGGGCGGCCTTCAGGTTCTTGTTGGCGAAGTCCCAGTTCACGAGCTTGCCGAGGAAGGTGCCGATATAGTCCGGCCGCCGGTTCTGGTAGTCGAGATAATAGGCGTGTTCCCACACATCCATGGTGAGGAGCGCGGTCTGGCCCTTGGTGAGCGGAAGCTCCGCATTCGGCGTCTTGGTCACCTTGAGCTTGCCGCCATCGAGCACGAGCCAGGCCCAGCCCGAGCCGAACTGGGTGGAGCCCGCCGTCTTGAACTCTTCTGCGAACTTGTCGAAGGATCCGAAGTCCTCGTTGATCTTGTCGGCGATGGCGCCCTTGGGCGCGCCGCCCCCGTTCGGGGCCATGGAATTCCAGTAGAAGGTGTGGTTCCAAACCTGGGCGGCATTGTTGAAGATGCCGGCCTTGTCGGGCGCGCCGGCCGCCTCGCGGATGACGTCCTCGAGCGACTTGCTCGCGAGCGGAGAGCCTTCGATCAGCTTGTTGAGATTGGTGACATAGGCCTGATGATGCTTGCCATGATGGAAGTCGAGCGTGTTCGCCGAAATATGGGGGGCGAGCGCGTCGCGCGCGTAAGGAAGCGGCGGGAGTTCGAAAGCCATGGAATTCCTCTCCGTGATCGAAGCAGGGACGGGATGGGGGAAAGCCTGCGGGAGGCGAGCGCGACCCTAGACAATTTTTGCCCCGCAGGGAACCGCCACCGGGCGGCCCATCGGCGCCGGCTGCGACCGGAAACACCCCTCCGGGCGGCCCTGTTCCGCCCGCGCGCGTGCGGCGGCGGGGAGGGCGCGCCGTGACCCCGGACGAGGCCGAGGCCCATCTCTTCGACCGGCTGAGGCGGCGCGATCCCGACCGCTTCTTCGCCGCGAGCTTCTCGCCCGCGCCCGTCCGCGCGCGGCTTCTCGCCCTCTACGGCCTCCATCACGAACTCGCCGACATCGCCGAGACCGTCCGTGAGCCGATGATCGGGCAGATCCGGCTTGCCTGGTGGCGCGAGGCGCTGCCCGCCATCGGCGCCGGCGAGCCGCCCGGCCATCCGGTGGCGATCGCGCTCGCGGAGGCGCTGCGCCCCGAGGGACTCGCGGGCGTGCTCCTGCCCCGTCTCGAGGCGCTGGTCGAGGCGCGCGCCGAGGCGCTCGAGGCCGAGCCGCCCGATACGCTCGAGGCGCTGGCCGGGCGGGTCGAGGCCGAGGCCGGAACGCTCGCCGAGGCCGCTACCTGCCTTG
>JACAEB010000030.1 GCA_013389075.1 Alphaproteobacteria bacterium | reverse complement strand
GCCCGGCGCGCCGCTGCGCTTTCTTTCGACGATCGCGCACTTCGGCACGAGCGAGGACGTGACGGTGCGCGATCTGAGGCTCGAGCTGCTCTTTCCGGCGGACGAGGCGACGCGCGCCCGCCTCCAGAGCGGGGCCTGAGACCTCAGGGGAGCCCTTCGAGAAAGGCCTCGATGGCGGTGCGGGCGACGGGCTCGGCAAGGCTCGGCGCATGGCCGCGATCGGGCACCTCGCAGAGGAGCATGCCGGGCGCGCAGGCGCGCATCCGCTCTGCCGTCCGGACAGAGAGGATATCGGACCTTCCACCGCGCAAGAGCAGGAGAGGCCGGCGCCCCAGCACCTCGAAGACAGGCCAGAGCGAGGGCGCCGCCGCCTGCTCGGGCTCCCTCCCATCCGTGGCGCGCTCGTCCGTGGGCGGCGTTGCCAGGATCGGCACCGAGATCGCCGGATCGTAATCGGGCACGATTCCCTCACCGGTCTCGACATAGAGCTGGCGGGCCATGCGCTCCCAGTCAGCCTCGCCATAGTCCGGATAGACATCCGCGTTGAGGGCGCGCAGCCGGGCGCCAGCCTCCCTCCAGCTCGCGGCCCGGCCCTGCCGGCCGACATAGGCGCGGATGCGCGCGATCCCCTCGGGCTCCACCTCCGGGCCGACATCGTTCAGAATGGCCGCCGCGAGGCGGTCGGGATGCAGCGCCGCCGTCAGCATGGTGACGAGGCCGCCGAGGGAGGTGCCGAGAAACACCGCCTGCGGACAATCGAAGGCATCGAGCGTGGCAATGACCTCCCCGACATAGGTCGGCGGCTGGTAGCGCGCCGGCTCGGGGTCCCGGTCGGAAAGGCCCCGGCCCCGGAAGCTGAGGCAGAGCACCTCGCGGGTGCGGGCGATGACGGGCGCGATGGCCTCGAAATCGCGGGCGTTGCGCGTGAGCCCGGGAAGGCAGAGCACGGGCAGACGGCGGCCGCCCGCGGGGCCGGCATAGCGGTGGACGGCGAGGGTGAGACCATCCGTCCCCGGAATGCGGTGCAGCTCCGGTGCGGCCATCCCTCGCCCTCCCGGCCGGTCCGGCACTCTCAGTACCGGACGCGGAAGGTCAGATTGAGCGTACGCGGATCGCCATAATAGGCGGTCTTGATGTTGCCGACATTGGAGAATTCCTGCGCGTCGGTCTTGTAGAGCTCGTCGAAGAGGTTCTTGACGCCGGCGCTGAGCGAATAGTGCCCCTCGGGGCTGACCCAGGTGGCGAGCGCGTTGACCACCCAGAAATTGTCCTGGGTCAGGAGCTCGTCATTGTCGACGCTCAGATAATGGTCGGACTTGAAGGTGCCCGTTCCGGTGAGCGTGAGATCGCCCGCATTGCCGAGCCCGATCCGGTAGGAGGCGAGGAGCCCCAGCGTCCAGTCCGGCGAGAAGGGCACGACATCGTCGGAGCGATCGACCGTCCCGTCGATGAACTCTTCATACTCCGCATTCAGATAGCCCAGATTGGCCGCCAGCGTGAGCGCTTCGATCGGCTGGGCCGTGAGCTCGAGCTCGGCGCCGTAGCTGACGAGCTGGCCCGCGTTCAGCACCGGGAAATCGCCGATGTCCATGCCGGCGACGCGCGCCTGGAAATCGGTGTAGTCGTTGTAGAAGGCGGCGAAGTTCGCCCTCAGGCGGCCATCGGCCCATTGCGACTTGGCGCCCACCTCATAGGTCCAGACGAATTCGGGCTCATAGGCTTCCTCTTCACCCGGACTGTTGGCCCGGCCGTTGAAGCCGCCCGACTTGAAGCCGCGCGAGATGCTCGCATAGGTCATGAAGTCGGGCGTCCAGTCATAGTCGATGCTCGCGCTCGGCGTCCACGCGCCCCAGCCCTCGGCATCCTGGAAGGCGAAGGTGCCGCCGAAATTGGTGGTGGTGAAGCGGCGATAGGTCTTCTCCTCCCAGGTGAAGCGCAGGCCGGCCGAGAGCGAGAGGCGGTCGGTCAGCTGATAGCTGCCCTGCCCGAAAGCGGCATAAGAGTTGAGGTCGAGATCGTCGTTGACGTCGCGGGTGAAGGTCACGCCGAAGAGATCGTCCCCGAAGGCGATCTGGTCGGACTTGATCGACTCGTGAAGATAGAACAGCCCGGCAACGCCCGTGAACCGTCCGCCGGCGTCATAGAGCGCCTGGACCTCCTGGCTGAACTGGTACTGATCGACGCCGACGAAGACGTCGCCGAGAACGAGCTCGGTCGCGTCGATGTCGACATAGTCATTGTAGTGAAGATTGCGGTAGGCGGTGATGGACTTGGCCGTCAGGCTGTCCGTCGCGGTCCAGCTCGCGGTGAGGCCTGTGCCGTAATGCTCGAGGTCCTGGCTCTTGCGCTCGACGGTCGAGGCGGCGGTGAAATCATACTCGCCCGTCGGCGCCGGCCGCAGCGTGAAGCCGCCGCCGAAGGTGGTGAGACGGTCCTCGGCCCGGCCGATGGTGATCGAGGGATGCTCCTCCGTGCCATCGACGCTGAAGAGGATCTCGAGGTCGGGGCTCGGCGTCGCGCGCAGGAGCAGCCGTCCGCCCACCGTCTCCTTGTCGTTGTATTCATCCCCCGTCAGTGGATCGGTCACGAAACCGTTGCGGTTCGCGGTGAAGAGCGTGAGGCCCGCGGCGAGCTTTTCGGTGACGAGGGGGCCCGAGACCGAGCCGCGCAGGTCGACACGCTCATATTCGCCCACCGTCACGTCCGTCGCGAGGCGGAACGTGTCGTCGGGCTTGCGGCTGATCAGCTTGATGGCGCCGGCGATGGAGTTCTTGCCATAGAGCGTGCCTTGCGGACCGCGCAGCACTTCCATGCGCTCGAGATCGACGATGTCGAAGAGGGCGCCGCGGATGCGCGAGATGTACACGTCATCGACATAGACGCCCGCGCCGGGATCGAAGGTCGCGAGCGCGTCGGGCTGACCGATGCCGCGGATGAAGATGTTGGCGGACGAAGCGGAGCCGCGCCCCTGGACGAGATTGAGGTTCGGCACGAAGGCGCTGAGCCCGTCGATCGAGCTCGCCTGCAGATCGTTGAGCCGCTCTTCCTCGAAGCTCGAAACGGCGATCGGCACGCTCTGGAGCGTTTCCGCCCGGCGCCGCGCCGTCACCACGATCTCGTCGGTGGCCATGGCCGCGCCCGCCTCGAGAAGGCAGGCTGCCGCCGCCACGCCGCATAGAAGCACCCCGCGCCCTGTCCTGACCCGAGCCGTCATGATCGTCCCCTCCCTGCTCCGATACGACCGGAAACTTATTTGAACGTTGAACTAAATTTGCGCATAAGGTGACACGGGCGTCAAGTCCGGCGGTGGCGGCGACGGGGCCCCCTCGCTTGTTCGCAAGTGCGAAATGTGAATAGTGCGTGGGTCGGTCGAAAGGATGGGCACGTGGCGCGATCGGGCGACGAAACACGCAAGCGGATTCTCGACGCGGCTGAGCGCCTCTTCGCCGAACGCGGCTTTGCGGGGGTCACCATCCGCGACATCACCCACGCCGCGAAGGTCGACGTCGCCCTCGCCAACTATCATTTCGGGCCGAAGGAAAAGCTGTTCGAGGCGGTGATGATGCGGCGCGCGACGCTGCATATGGAGGAACGCCTCGCCCGGCTCGAGCGCTGCATCGCCGATGCCGGTGGCGCGCCCACGCTCGAGGCTGTCCTCCACGCCTATGCCGATGCCTTTCTCGAGCGCAGCCTTTCGGGCGAGGAGGGATGGAAGCACTATTTCAAGCTGCTCGCCAAGCTCGGCCTGTCCCCCGAATGGGCGCCCGATCTGTGGTCGGACTATTTCGATCCGTTCGTCAAGAAGCTGATCGAGGCGCTGCGTCTCGCCCTGCCGGGGTGCCCGGACGACCGGCTCTACTGGTGCTACGACTTCTTTTCCGGCATCCTCACGCACGTCTTCGCAGAGACGCACCGCATCGACCGGCTCTCGGGCTATCTCTGCCGGTCGGACGATCTCGAGACGGCCTATCCGCTGATGGTGAGCTTCGTCACCGCCGGCTGCGAGCGCATCGCGCGCGGCGAGCGCGTGCCGGCGGAGGCGGTCCGCCCCCGGCGGCTGCGCGTGAGCGCGACGGGCGAGTGACCCCCCGCCTCAGCGCGGGATCGTCCAGCCCGGGCCGAACCGCTTCTCCCAGTACTCCGACCGCTCCACGACGAAGCTGCCGCGCGCGGCGACGTTCGAGCCGCCGTCATAGCGGTCGAGGAACCAGGGCAGGAAGTTCGGCATCACAGCCAGAGCGCGGCCGGGCTTGCGCTTCATCATGCCCTTCCCCGTCCGCACCGAGAGGATCTTCGAAGGCTCGAGCTCGAACCAGGGATCGGAGAGACCGATGTTCCCCGGCCCCGGCTCGCGCGGGAAGAAGAGCCGCACCTGGCCGGGATCGGCCGTCCGCATCTCGCTGAGTGCGATCTCCCAGGGCTGGGCGATGAGATCGGCGCGCGGCGGCTCGTTCCACGACAGAAGCTGGATGCCGAGCACGGAGAAGGCGTCCTCATGCGCCGTGGGCGGATCGAAAGAGACCGGAACCACGCCATGGAAGAAGTCGCGCAGGAGGCGGCGGCCGCGAATGTTGTACTGCGCCCCGTCGAAGACCATCTCCGGATGGCCGAACTTCGAGGGATAGCCGAAGGTCTCGCGGCCGAAGAGGATGTCCCCGTCCCAGCCGACGATGTGCGAGACGGCGGTCCAGGCGGGACCGGCAGGCCCCTCGCAAGAGGCGAGCAGCCACAGCTCCACGGAGGGCGCCGTGGACAGATCATTCGCCCCGAGGTCGAGCGCGAGGATGCGTCCGCGCGGGCGCGAGCCGGGCTTGCAGGGCGGCGGCACGACGCGCGCATGGGCCGCCTGCGGCAGCTCGAACTCGATGTCGACGAGGGAGTCGAGCGTGAGGTCGAGGGCGGGCCGCTCCCTCCAGCGCTTCATCTGGTCCTGCGTCAGCTTCCAGGCGGTGCCGGCCGCCGGCCAGCCCTGCGGCACCCAGGGCTTGCTCGCCGTGATGGGCGTGTCGTAGCCCTGCATGCGCAGCGCGAAGGGCTCGAAGCTCGCCTTGTCGACCGTCTCGAGGAAGCTGATCCCCTGATGCTGGGTCCACTCCGTCGCGGGCTTGCCGGCCCGCAGCAGCGTCGCATAGGCGATGCGCGCCTGCTCGCCCGTCTGGTAGGAGCCGCCCACGATGGAGCGCACCGGAAACTCCGAGAGCGGATTGAGCGGATCCTCCTCGTTCACATAGACCCTGATGCTCGAGGGATCGAGCATGAGCGGCCCGTTCACGATCTCGCCATGGCCGGTGGGATAGCCCTCGTCCCAGCCATATTTCCGCCAGAGCGCCACATCCGTATCCGGATGAACGAGGCCGCGTGTCCAGTCCGGGTCGATCCGGTAGAAGAATCCGAGCCAGCCATAGCCGACCTCGCGGAACCAGAGGCGCGGATCGGCGTTCGCCCGCTTGATGCGCCCTTCCACCGCGAACTGCAGCTTGCCGCGCCGCGTCGTCGAGCAGCGCACGAGATCGCCATAGCGGTCGATCCGCACCTTGCCGTCCTTCTTGCGCAGCCCGTCATTCTCGCGCCCTGCGGAGCGGCCATAGTCGTGCTCGAGCTGCAGCTCGAGTTCGAGGATCGCCGAATTGCCCTTGTACTTGCAGCCGATGAACGTGTCGGATTCGTTGTAGTTCGGGCCGGGATACATGACCCCCGGCTTGCCCTGCAGGAGCCGGCTCGTGACCACGAAGTTGATGATCACCTCCGGCACGTCGTCCGGGGTCAGAGGACCCGGAATGGCGCGGGCGATGCGATCGGG
The DNA here is from genome assembly GCA_013389075.1 of Alphaproteobacteria bacterium. GTDB lineage: Bacteria > Pseudomonadota > Alphaproteobacteria > JACAEB01 > JACAEB01 > JACAEB01. Next base: position 5,433 of record JACAEB010000030.1, on the reverse strand, counting down.
ATCCGTCAGATAGCGGACGGAGACCACTTCACGGTAGAAATCCTTGCCGTATTTGGCGTCGTAATGGCGCTTCTCCACCTCCTCGATGAAGGCATCGTCCGCCCGCGCGCGCGTGAGCGCGCCGGAGGCGAGCGCGCCGGCCAGGCCCGACAGCATCAGGTCACGACGGGTCGTCTTCATCGGTCAGCGTCCTTTCTCGGCAGCGGGAAGGGCAAAGGCGATCCAGTAGGCGGGCAGGCCGCGCCCGCCGGTCGGGGTCACGACGAACTGCCGCCCCCCGGCCATGTAGGTCATGGGCGCGCCGCCATCGTTGAAGGACGGCCCGATCGGGTGTTCCCAGACGATCGCGCCCGTCTCCTTGTCATAGGCACGGAAGACGGCCTTCGAGCCGAGATTGATCTCGGCAAGAAGCCCTCTGTCGACGGACGGACTGACGCGCACGCGCGAGAGGTCGGCCTCGCCCTCCACCTGAAGTCCCGTCGAGGCGGCGAAGAGGAGGCTCTTCGTGACCATGGCGTTCGACTTGGCGGGCGTGCCGAGATAGCCGAGCCCCAGCGGGGCGAGGTCGGCCCGCCGCCGCGGCCCCTCTCCATTGGGCACCTGCCAGAGGAGTTCGCCCGCGTTCATGTCGATCGCGGTGATGGTGGCCCAGGGCGGATCGACGACGGGAAGTCCGTCCACCTTCGGATTGTGGATCTTGAGACCGTAGCGCCAGAACATCGGCGCCTCGACGATCTGGTAGAGATGCGGCTCGTTCATCGCCGTCACGTAGAAACGCTGCGTGTGCGGATCGAACGCGCCGCCGGGCCAGTTCGCCCCCCCGCTCACCCCCGGCGACAGGAAGGTCGGCTTCATGGCGAGCGGGGTGAAAATGGGCCCGTAGACCTTGCCCTTGAGGAAGGCGCGCGTCTTGGCCGCGAGGGCCGGCGTGAGCGAGAGCAGGTTGTCCTCGCGCAGGCCCTGCTCGGCGAAGGGCGGCGGCCGGGTCGGGAAGGGCTGGGTCGGCGAGGCAAGCTCGCCTTCGATCGTGGACGGTGGAACGGGGCGCTCCTCGATCGGCCAGAGCGGCTCGCCGGTCACGCGGTCGAAGACGAAGGCGAACCCCGTCTTCGTCACCTGGATCACCGCCTTCACCTGCCGTCCGTCCACGGTGAGATCGGCGAGAACGGGCGCCGCCGGCAGATCGTAGTCGAAGATGGGATGGTGGATGGTCTGGAAATGCCAGACGCGCTCGCCCGTCTCGACATCGATGCAGACGAGGCTCTGCCCGAACAGGTTGTCGCCCGGGCGAAACCCGCCATAATGGTTGTGCGCGGGCGCGGTCACCGGCGCATAGACATAGCCGAGCTCGGCATCGGCGCTCATCATCGACCAGACATTGGTCATGCCGACCCAGCTGTTCGAGCCCTCGCCCCAGCTGTCGGCCCCGAACTCGCCATCCTCCGGGACGGTATGGAACGTCCACAGATGATCGCCGGTGCGCACGTCGAAGGCCCGGATGTCGCCGGGCGGCGTGCGGGGCCGGGCCATCGGGTCGGATCTGTCGAGATAGCCGGTCACGGGATCGGCGACGACATTGCCGATGATGATCCGGTCCCGGACGATGACGGGGGGCGCCGTGTAGCTGATCCAGTTGGCGGCGGGCGGAGGATTGCGCAGCGTCCGGTCGAGATCGACCATGCCCTCCTCGCCGAAGCTGCGGATGACGGAGCCGGTGAGCGCATCGAGCATCATCAGCTTGCGGTCGGAGGTCACGAAGACGAGCCGGCCCGCCCCGGTTTCGGGATCCTCCCAATAGGCGAGCCCGCGCGTCGTGAATCCATACGAGATCGGCCGCTCGCGCAGATAGCGCTTATGGTCGAACACCCAGAGCGAGCGGCCGGTGAGGGCATCGACCGCCGCCACCATGCCGAGGCCGGTGCGGAAGTAGAGCACCCCGCCCACCATCAGCGGCGTGCCCTTGTTGTTGTCGATGAAGAGCGGATCAGGGCCGGTGAGGCGCGGATTGTCCGAGGACGCCCAGATCCAGGCGATCTCGAGATCCCTCACCGACTGCGCGTCGATCTGGTCGAGCGGGGCGTATTTGCGGGAACCGAGATCGCCGCCATAGACGGGCCATTCGCCTTGCGAGGTGTCCATGGGGCGGGCATCGGCGCGGGCCGAAAGCGCCGGCAGGGCGAGCAGCAGCGCAAGGACCGCAAGGCCGGCGCGTCGGGGCCACACCCGCCCGCCGGCTCCTTTGCGGCCCGTCCCGGTTCTCCCGCCGCCCATCGCCATGGTCCTCTCGCCGCTCTTAATCCGGTCTATCAACGCACGTGCGCCTTGCGAGCCTGCGCACGCGCCGCGAAGGCGCGGCGGGCATCGTTTGTCGACAAGCCCGGCCCGGCCCCGTACCCTTCGCGGACGGTCCCGAAGAGGACCCCCCGCAACGACCCGTCCGGGAGGATCGCCCATGCCACGCCCCCTCGCCCTCACCGCCCTTCTGGCCATGGCGCTCTCGTCGGCGGCCATGGCCGCCGAGCGCCCCAACATCATCTGGATCGTCGCGGACGATCTCGGCCTTGGCGATGTCGGGGCCTATGGCAGCGACATCGTGCCGACCCCCCACATCGACCGGCTGGCGGCGGGCGGCGTCCGCCTCACCGACGGCCATGTGACCGCCCCGATCTGCTCGCCCTCGCGCGCGGGCTTCCACACGGGGCGCTATCAAAACCGCTACGGCTATGACTACAATCCGACCCAGCCGCGTCCCGAGGCCGGCATGCTGCCCCTCGACGAGCCGACGATCGCCGAGCGGATGAGCGCCGCCGGCTACAGGACGGGCCTCGTCGGCAAATGGCACCTCGGCATGGGCGAGGCGCGCGATCCGCTCGCCCGCGGCTTTCAGGAGGCCTTCTGGTGGTACTCGCCGGCCCGGTACATCGTGGAAGCCGCGCCGGGCGACGAGATCGTCCCGCTCGCAAGCCCCGGCGAGCGCAGCAAGTCGCGCGCGCTCCATGACGGCCGGACACCGGTCGAGGACGGGGCCTATCTGACCGACATCGTTTCGCGCGAATCCGTCGCCTTCATCGATCGGCATGCGGACGAGGACGCCCCCTTCTTCCTCGTGGTCACCCATTACGCGCCGCATGTGCCGCTCGAGGCGACGAAGACCTATCTCGATCGCGTCCGGCACATTGAAGATCCGGGCCAGCGCGTGCAGGCCGCGATGATCGCCGCGCTCGACGACGGGGTGGGCGACGTCCTCGGCGCGCTCGATGCCCACGGGATCACCGGGGACACGCTCGTCGTCTTCTTCAGCGACAATGGCTGCCCGCGCTATCTCGACGGCGTCTGCTCGAACGCGCCCTTCTCGGGCTACAAGCGCGAGCATCTCGAGGGCGGCATCCGTGTGCCGATGATCTTCAGCTGGCCCGGCACGCTGCCCGCCGGAGCGGTCTACGGGCGCCCCGTCATCTCGCTCGATATCGGCGCCACCTCGGTCGCCCTCGCGGGCGGCGAGACGGGCGGGGACAAGCCGCTCGACGGAGTGAACCTCCTCACCCGCCTCACGGGCGAGGAGAGCGCCGACCCGCACGAGCATCTCTTCTGGCGCGCGGGCGACACCTTCGCCGTGCGTAGCGGCGCCTGGAAGCTCTGGCGCGTGATCACCCCGGCCGGCGGCCCGCCCGCGACCTTCCTGTTCAACCTCGAGGAGGACCCCTCGGAGCGAAACAATCTGGCGGCGGAGCATCCGGATGTGGTCGAGCGCCTGGCCGCGGCCTTCGGAGCCTGGAACGCCGGCAACGCTCCGCCCGCCTTCCCCTCGCGCACCCTCACCCAGGACATCAACGGCACCGATGTGGAGGTGGCGTTCTGAGAGCGCGCGAGCGGCCCGCTACCGGCCGGCGATCTCGCCCTCCGTGCGCGGAAAATCTCCGAGCGGACCCAGCGGGCTCTCGTCGCGCGCGAAGAGCGGCGGACACTGCATGTAGCCCGCGAGGAGCCGGGCGACGCAGACGAGCGAATCCATGTGCGTGCGTTCATAGCCGTGAGAGGCATCGAGGGCGAAGCAGACGAGCGCCGTCCGGATGTCGTTCCCCGCCTCGAGCGCCGCCGCCGCGTCGCTGCGATAGTAGCGGAACACGTCCCGCGCATGCTCGATCCTCTGCCGCCGGCAGACGTCGAGAAGCTGCCGCGTGAGATGCCAGTCGAACGGGCCGCTCGAATCCATCATCGAGATGGTGACGCCATATTCGGACGTATACTGACCCGGCGCGATGGTGCCGTTGTCGATCGAGACCATCTCCGCCACATCGCCATGGAGGACGTGCGATGCCCCCACACCGACCTCCTCGGTGATGGTGAACAGGAGGTGACAGTCGATGGGCAGGGAAATGCCTTCCCGCTTCACCGCCCTCGCCGCGGCGAGCAGGGCCGCCACACCGGCCTTGTCGTCTAGGTGACGCGAGTTGATGAAGCCGTTGGGCAGGAACTCCGTCCCCGGATCGATCGAGATCATGTCGCCCACATTGATCCCGAGCGACCGCGCCTCCGCCTCGCTCGACACGCGCTCGTCGAGCCGCAGCTCGACATTGTCCCAGCCGATGGCCTGGCTGTCGACCTCCTCGTTGTAGACATGGCCCGAGGCCTTGCCGGGCAGGATCGTCCCCCGGACGCGGCGGTCCTCGTCCGAGATGACGGTCACGCGCGCGCCTTCGGCAAAGCGCGCGGACCAGGTGCCAACGGGCAGGATTTCGAGCCGGCCGCTGGGAAGGAAGCCCTTCACCATGGCGCCGAGCGTGTCGAGATGGGTGACGATGGCCCGGTCCGGCGTGTGACGCTCCCCGACGAGATCGGCCCTGATCGCGCCCCGCCGCGTCAGCTCGAAGGGAATGTCGAGCGCCTCGAGCTCGCGCGTCACATGCCCGACGATGGCGTCGGTCATGCCGCTCGGGCTCGGGATCTCGAGAAGCGCCTTGAGGACGCGCGCGATATAGTCCCTATCGATGCTGACGTCTTGCATCTCGCTCCTGTCCTGCCGCCCCCCGGGGCGGCGCTATGGTCTGGGGGAAGAGGAGATCGATGAACCGTTCCGCCGTAGGCTGAGGTTCGTGATTGGCAAGGCCGGGTCGCTCGTTCGCCTCGATGATCGCATAGTCGGGACTTGCGGGATCGGACACGATGAGATCGAGCCCCACAACGGGGATCTCCAGCACCTGCGCGGCCTTCACCGCCGCCCTGCGCAGCGCGGGATGAAGGTCGGCCGTCACGTCGTGGATCGTGCCGCCCGTATGGAGATTCGCGGTCTTGCGGACGACGAGCGGCGCGCCCGGGCCGAGCACGTCGTCGAGCCCGTGGCCGCTCTGCCGGACGCAGCGCTCGGTTTCCTCATCGAGCGGAATGGAGCTCTCCCCGCCCGTGGCCGAGCGGCGGCGCCGGCTCTGCCGCTCG
>JACAEB010000179.1 GCA_013389075.1 Alphaproteobacteria bacterium | reverse complement strand
GCTCCCGCTCCCGCTCCGCCGGTCCTGGTCAGGGCGGATGGGGGGGAGAAGAGCCTTCCGGGGTCCGCGCGGCGCGGGCGCTGGCGTCACACCTTCGCCGCCGTCGATCTCGGTACGAACAATTGCCGCCTCCTCGTCGCAAGGCCCCGGCGCGAGGGCTTCACCGTCACCGACGCCTTCTCGCGGACGGTGCGGCTCGGCGAGGGGCTCAGCCGGTCCGGGCGGCTGTCCGCTGCCGCGATGGATCGGGCGATCGGGGCGCTCAAGATCTGCGCCGACAAGATCCGCCGGGCCCGCGTCAGCCGGATCCGGGCGATCGCCACCGAGGCCTGCCGGATCGCCGAGAACGGCGCCGAATTCCTCGCCCGGGCGGAGGCCGAGACGGGCATCGCGCTCGAGATGATCAGCACCGCCGAGGAGGCGCGCCTCGCGGCGCGCGGCTGCGTGCCGCTGATCGACCGGACGCTCGACCATGTGCTGGTCTTCGACATTGGCGGGGGCTCGACCGAGCTGATCTGGCTCGAGGTGGCGACGCTGCCCGACGGCCGCACGCCGCTGGACGCCCAGCCCAAGATCGCCGGCTGGGCCTCGCTGCCCTGCGGGGTCGTCACCCTGTCCGAACGCCATGCCCATGCGGCCGGTACTCCGGACGCCTATCGCCGCATGGTGGAGGATGTGCGCGGCCTTCTCGCCGAGGCGCGCGCGCGCCATGTCCTGCCCGATGCGAGCGTCGTGCAGTCGATGCATCTTCTGGGCACGTCCGGAACCGTCACCACGCTCGCCGGGCTTCACCTCAAGCTGCCGCGCTACGAGCGGGCGCTGATCGACGGACTGTGGACCGATGTCGACGATCTCATCGCCATCGCCCGCCGGCTCGCCACCATGAGCTGCGACGAGCGGGCGCTCGAACCCTGTATCGGCCCCGACCGGGCCGATCTCGTCGTCGCGGGCTGCGCCATTCTCGAGGCGATCCATTCGGTCTGGCCCTGCGCCCGTCTGCGCGTGGCCGACCGGGGCCTGCGCGAGGGGATCCTGCTCGGACTGATGGACGAGGCCGACCGGGAGGAGGGCGGCCGCGCTCCGCGCAGAGCCGCAAGCCCCTTGCCATGAGGCAGTCCGGCCGATGACACGGGGCAGGAAGGGATCGGGCCCCGGACGGGGCGGGAGCGCCCGGCCGCCGGCGCGGGCGCTCAAGGAGCGCGTGCGCACGGCGCGGGGGCGGTCGGTCTCGTCCACCGCCTGGCTCGCCCGGCAGATCAACGATCCCTATGTGAAGGCGGCCAAGGCCGACGGCTACCGGTCGCGCGCGGCCTACAAGCTTCTGCAGATCGACGAACAGGCGCAGGTGCTGCGGCCGGGCGCGCTGGTGGTCGACCTCGGCGCCGCGCCGGGCGGCTGGACGCAGGTGGCGCTGGCGCGGGGGGCGCGCGTGATCGCGGTCGATGTGAGCCCGATGGACCCGCTGCCCGGGGCGGTCGTGCTCGAGCTCGACTTTCTCGCCGCTGACGCGCCCGAGCGGGTGCGCGCGGCGGCGGGCGGGCCGGTCTCGGCGGTGCTCTCGGACATGGCGGCCCCCGCCACGGGCCACCGTCAGACCGACCATCTGCGGATCATGGCCCTCTGCGAGGCGGCGGCAGCCTTCGCGGACGAGGTGCTCGAACCGGGCGGAACCTTCGTCGCCAAGGTCCTGCAGGGTGGCACCGAGGCAACACTTCTCGCAAATCTGAAGCGGCACTTTCAGGCGGTCCGTCATTACAAACCCCCGGCGAGCCGAAAAGATTCCTCCGAAATTTACGTAATTGCGACAGGCTTCCGGAAATTATAGGAATAACTTCCTGTAATTCAAGATATTTGACCAAATTTTCCGGTTTTTTGTCGATAACTTCTGAGTTACACCTCCCCACAAGGGCGGGCCGATCAGGCGCGGTCCGCTTCCGGCGAAGACTCGGGTGAGCGCTTCGCCGTCTGTCCGCCTGAGTCGCAGGGGAGAGAGAATGCTCAGAAACAGACTGCTCGCTTCGACGGCGGGTCGCGCCCACGCGCCCGCTTACATGCTCGCCGGCCTCATCGCCATCGGCGGCATCAGCCCCGCCCTCGGCGAGGCGCTCGACGAAATCACCGTGCAGGCCCGCAAGCGGGCGGAATCGCTTCAGGACATCCCGGTGTCAGGGTCGGCGGTATAGCTGCAGGAGATCCAGGACCTCGGCGGTATCACCGACAATATCAAGCTGACCAACTACCTCACCGGCGTCAGCGCCGACCGCGACGGCCAGAACGAGTTCTTCATCCGCGGCGCGGGCGTCGGCCGTGTTCCGACCACGGATTCGGCGACCACGCAGCTTCGCAACGGGGCGGAGACGGCGGGCGGCTGGGGCGGGCGCGCCTATCTGCGGTTCGACATGTTCGACACCAAGCAGATCGAAGTCTATCGCGGGCCCCAGAGCGCCCTCTATGGCCGCAACGCGGTGGGGGGTGTGCTGAACGTCGTCAACCAGGAGCCCAAGGACATCTTCGAATATCGCGGCATGGTCAGCTATGATTTCGAGCGCGAGGAGAAGCGGTTCGAGGGCGTGGTGAACATGCCGGTCATCGATGGCGTGCTCTTCGCCCGGGCGGGCATCATCTTCGAGGACGAAGAGGGCCTCTACTACAACGAGTTCCTCGACGAGAAGAACAATGGCGAGGAGACGCTCGGCGGGCGGATCGCCCTGCGGGCCACACCCAATGACTGGCTGTCTGCGACGCTTTTCGTCGATCATGGGGAAAGCCGTGTCGATCCGGGCTTCTTCAACCGCTCGATCACGCGTGACCCGATCACCTATGGGGCTGGCGCCGTCGATCCGGACGGCAATCCGCTCCCGGCGACGGGCCTCGATCCGACCTCCGGCGATGTCTTCGTCCAGAAGACACGTTCACGTGCTTATTGGGAGGAAGAGCTCACCAACGTCAATCTCGGCATCGATGTCGAGCTCGGCTGGGCGACGCTGTCCTCGACCACCGGCTATCGCGACCGGACGTTCAACCTGTTCAGCGACGCGGACGGGACCTATGTGGGCGGCCCGGGCCTGACGGCAGGGTGCCGCCCGGTGGGCATGGCGACGACGCAGATGTGCGAGGACTACCGGCCCAGCACCACACACATCTTCACGCAGGAGGTGCGGCTCGTGGCTCCCGGCACGAACCGCTTCACCTGGCTCGTGGGCGCGGATTACCGCTACCTCGACACCATGTTCGACATTGACCGTCGGGGCCGGATCGACGCGGCGATGACCTCCGACAACTCGCTGCTCGAGACGACGACCGAGATCAGCAGCATCGGAGCCTTCGGGAACATCTCCTACGAGATCTTCGACGGGCTCACGGGCGCGGCGAGCATCCGGTGGTCGCGGGAGGAGAAGTCCTTCACCTCGCGCCGGACGAGCTTCGACACGCTCGCGCCCTTCACCTTCGGGTCGATCATCGGTACGCCGATCGACGATTCGACGGTCTACGAGAACATCGACCCCGGTCTTTCCCTCACCTACAAGTGGGGGGACCAGCTCGTCTATGCCTCCTGGGCCGAAGCGCACCGGTCGGGCGGCTACAATCAGGACGATCCGACGCCCTATCCCGAATGCTTCACCGACAACTGCCTCACCTTCGAGGAGGAGCAGGCGAACGGGTTCGAGGTGGGGTACAAGGTCAACCGCCTGCTCGACGGGACGACCGATCTCGCCATTGCGGCCTTCCGGGCCGATTATGACGGTGTGCTGGTCAACGACCAGGTGCCGGCGGGCAGCGGCGCGGGCTTCCAGATCCAGTATGTGGACAATGGCGGCCAGGCCTATGTGCAGGGCGTCGAGACCGAGATCACGAGCCGGGTTTCCAACCCCTTCAATCTCGGCGGCCGGCTGACCCTGCGGGGCGGTATCGTCTTCACCGAGAGCAAGATCACCGACGGGGTGGGCGATCTCGCGCCCTTCTCGAACGATCTCGAGCTCACGCGCACGCCGCACTGGAGCTACAACCTCTTTGCCACCTATCGCCGTCCGGTGCCGTTCTTCGAGAATTCCGGCCTCGGACTGTTCGTGACCACGACCTACAAGTCGGAAGTGGGTGGCTCGGAGACCTTTGGCGCCACGCAGGTCCCGCGCGACACGGTGAAGGACCTCGACACCCAGATCGGACTCGAGGGGGAGACGCGGGGTCAGAGCTGGCAGCTCACCGCGTTCTTCAACAATGTGACGGACGTCTCCTATGAGCGCCGGCGCCAGCCCACCTTCCTGCATTACAATGACCCGATCACCTACGGGCTGCGCTTCACCCTCGCCGGCGGCGAGGAGTGATCGGACCGGCCTCGATCGATCCGATGAGGATGGCGGCTTCCTGGTCGGGAGCCGCCATTTTCGTGGGGTGGCCGTGCGATCACGGGCTGTGGCCAGATCGCCACAGGCGCGGACGAATTGCAACCCGCCGGTTGCGCGCGGGCCGGTTCGCGATCGCCCGATGCAAGAGCCGCATGCCCAGAAAATGGCAGTTTTCTGACAGTTCCCCCGCCACAACAAGACTTCAATCCTATAAATCCAGTATATTATGACTATATCCCTCTTGTATGTCGATAATTTTGCCAGGATGCTCGTCGAGCTTCCGACAGACCGAGAATTGGCTGGCGCTCCGGAGGCGGACGGGCCGCTGTTGGGGCCGTCGGAACGGGCGCCCGGGTGCTTTAGGGGATGAAAATGCTCAAAGGTCGTCTACTTGCGGGCGCCGCAGGCTGCGCGCTGTCCGCATCCACCGTTGTGGCGGGTCTCTTCACCGCCACGGCCGCCTTCGGCCAGGCCGACGAAATCGTCGTGCAGGCCCGGAAACGGGCGGAATCGCTTTCCAACATTCCCGTCTCCGGTTCCGTGGTCGGGCAGGAACAGATCCAGGACTTCGGCGGCTTCGTCACGGCCGAGCAGCTCGGCGAGTACATCACCGGGATCACGACCGAGGCGGACGGCAACCCCGAATACTTCATCCGCGGCGCCGGCACGGGCCGGAACCCGCTGTCTGATTCGGCGACCGCCCAGCAGCGCAACGGCGCGGACATCGCCGGCGGCTTCGGCGGCCGGGCCTATCAGCGGATCGACAATTTCGACGTCCAGCAGATCGAAGTCTATCGCGGTCCCCAGGGCGCCCTTTACGGCCGGAACGCGGTGGGTGGCGTGATCAACGTCGTCGACACCGAACCCAAGCCCGAATTCGGCTATTCGCTCCTCGCCTCCTACGAGTTCGAGGCGAAGGAAAAGCGGATCGAGGGCATCGTCAACATGCCGATCGTCGAGAACCGGCTCTTCGCCCGGGTCGGCGTGATGTTCGAGGACGAGGACGGGCTCTACTACAACCATTTCTTCGATGACGATGCCGCGCCCCAGACGCTGGCCGGTGGCCGGATCGGGCTGAAGTGGCTCGTGAACGAGAGCGTCGACGCGCTGTTCTTCTTCGACTACATGGACCAGAACAGCCCGACCTTCCAGTCCACCTCCATCTTCCAGGAGGGTAGGGGGCAGGTGAATGCCGGCACGGGCGTCGATCTTGACGGCAATCCGTTCCCGACACCCTTCATCGACCTGCCGCACAATACGGGCAATCAGTACGAGACCGTGCACGACACGCGCGGCTATCTCGACATCAATGTCCGCAGCGCTTACGCGCGGGTGAATGCCGATCTCGGCTTCGGGGTGCTGTCCTCGATCACCAATGCCCGCTGGCGGAATTTCGATGTCGAGTTCGACACGGACGGGACCTATGTCGGCGGTCCGCCGGCGAGCGCCCCGACCTGCCGCATGGCCGGAGCGATCGCCACCTCGGTGACGACCCAGATGTGCGAACGGGAGTTCCTGACCGAGTCGACACTGATCACCCAGGAATTCCGGATCACCTCGGCCGCCAAGGAAGGCCTGACCTGGCTCGCCGGCGTCGACTACCGCTATTTCGTCAACCCGGTCTGGGACGACATCCGCGGATTGCTCGTGAGCCCCATTGCCGTGACCAACCAGCTCACCATATCGGGCGGCGACCAGCACTTCTTCGGCGCGTTCGCGACGCTCGGGTACGACATCACCGACCAGCTCAACGTCACGGGTTCGGCGCGGCTGTCCTATGAGCGAAAGGCGTTCGAGCTCGACCTCTTCGATACCTCGCCGGGCATGGCCTCGCTCGCCAACTCCTTCCGCGACGTGAACATCCACCAGGACGTCGACCCGGCCATCTCGCTCAGCTACACGCTGAACAATGGCTGGCTTGCCTATGCCTCCTGGGCGCAGGCCCACCGGGCGGGCGGCTTCAACCGCGCCTCCGGTCCCTCGAACACGGCGCCAGTCGTCTTCGTGCCTTTCGAGTTCGGCGAGGAGAAGGCCAATTCCTACGAGTTCGGCCTCAAGGGCGATGTTCCGTTCACGGACCGCCAGGTCAATTTCGCGCTTTCCGTGTACCAGGCCGAATATGCCGGCATCCTGCAGAACCGCACGGTGCTCGATTTCGACGACGCCGACGGCCAGTCCCTGACCTCCGCCAACAACCTCGTCAATCTCGGCGATGCGTTCATTCGCGGGGTGGAGCTGGAGTTCAACGGCCGCTTCCGTGACCTGCCCGTCATCGACGGCGTCTTCTCGTTCACGCAAGGCATCACCTGGGCGGAATCGGAGGTGACGACGGGCGTCTCGGAAGGCATCCAGCTCGCCAATGTGCCCCACTGGTCCACGAACACCAACCTGACCTATCGCCGTCCGCTGCCCTTCTTCGAGAACACGGGGCTCGGGCTTTTCCTGAACTCGAATTTCGAGTTCGAGATCGGCGCTGTCGGCCAGGGCCAGAATGATTTCGACACGCTGCGGCGCGGCAATTTCCGCGGCGGTATCGAGGGCGACAATTACGGCCAGCGCTGGCAGCTCGTGGGCTTCTGGGACAATTTCATCGATGCGAGCTACGACGTGTCGCGGAAGACTTACAACACGTCGTTCGGGACGATCGCCGCGCCGTTCGTCAATCAGGTCCCGACGTACGGCATCCGCCTGACCCTGCGGGGGGGTGGCGAGTAAGGCCTGTACGGCCAGGAGGCCGGATGCGTGGGGAAGGGCGGGGGCCGAGGGCTCCCGCCCTTTCGTTTGCGCGGCCCCCGTTGATCCGCGCCGCCGGCCGCGTCGCTTTCCTTTTGGCGAGCCGGGTGGTATCTCCCTCCAACTCTGGAGGCTCCCGTGAAGATTCGTGACGCGATCACCTTCGACGACGTTCTTCTCGAGCCGGCCGCGTCCGAGGTTCTGCCCACACAGGTCGACACGCGCACCCGGCTCACCCAACGCATCGAGCTCGGCATCCCGCTCGTCTCGGCGGCCATGGATACGGTCACCGAGTCCGCCCTCGCCATCGCCATGGCGGCGGCCGGCGGCATCGGCGTCATCCACCGCAACATGACCCCGGCCGAACAGGCCGCCGAGGTCGTGCAGGTGAAGAAGTTCGAGAGCGGCATGGTGGTGAACCCCGTCACCATCGCGCCCGGCAAGACGCTCGCCGACGCGCTCGAGCTGATGTCGCGCTACCGCATCTCCGGCATTCCCGTGGTGGAAGGCCCGCTCGATCCGCAGGGCCGGGGCCGGCTCGTCGGCATCCTGACCAATCGCGACGTGCGCTTTGCCAGCGACATGGGCACGCCCGTATCCGCGCTGATGACGCGCGACAATCTCGTCACCGTCAACGAGTCGGTGGACAATGACGAGGCGCGGCGGCTTCTGCACAAACACCGCATCGAGAAGCTCCTCGTCGTGGACGATGCCTATCGCTGCATCGGCCTCATCACCGTCAAGGACATCGAGAAGGCCGAGGCCCATCCCAATGCCTGCAAGGACGAGCAGGGGCGCCTCAGGGTCGCCGCCGCCTCCTCGGTCGGGGACGAGGGCTTCGAGCGCAGCCTCGAGCTGATCGACGCGGGCGTCGACCTCCTCGTCATCGATACCGCCCACGGACATTCCGAGCGCGTCATCGAGGCCGTCCGCCGGCTCAAGCGCGAGCGCAATTCGGCCGAGGTGATGGCCGGCAACGTCGCCACCTCCGAAGGCGCGCGGGCTCTGATCGATGCGGGCGTGGATGCCGTGAAGGTGGGGATCGGCCCGGGCTCCATCTGCACGACCCGGATCGTGGCCGGCGTCGGCGTGCCCCAGCTCACCGCCATCATGGATGCCGCCGAAGTGGCTCACAAGGCGGGCATTCCGGTGGTCGGCGATGGCGGCATCAAATATTCGGGCGATCTTGCCAAGGCCATCGCGGCCGGCGCCGATGTCGCCATGATCGGCTCGCTCCTGGCTGGGACCGAGGAAAGCCCCGGCGAGGTGTTCCTCTATCAGGGCCGCTCCTACAAGGCCTATCGCGGCATGGGCTCCATCGGGGCCATGGCGCGCGGGTCGGCGGACCGCTACTTCCAGCAGGAAGTGCGCGACGAGCTCAAGCTGGTGCCCGAGGGGATCGAGGGCCGCGTGCCCTACAAGGGCCCGGTCAGCGCGGTGGTGCATCAGCTCGTCGGCGGGCTCAGGGCCGCCATGGGCTATACGGGCTGCCGGACGATCACGGACATGCACCGCAATGCCCGCTTCATCCGCATTTCCAATGCCGGTCTGCGCGAAAGCCACGTTCACGACGTGGCCATCACGCGCGAGGCGCCGAACTATCCGACCCCGTCCTGAGACCGGTGCGGACGGCAGGCACAACGCCATGAACGACCCCGCCCGCCTCGCGGCCGCGATCGAGCTTCTGGGCGAGATCGCCGAGGCCGGCCGTCCGGCCGATGCGGTGGTCAGCGCCTTCTTCCGTGCCCGTCGCTATATCGGCTCGAAGGATCGCGCGGCCATCGGCGAGACCGTCTTCGCCGTGCTGCGCGCGCGGGCGCGCCTCCTCTGGCATCTCGAGCGTGCCTCCAAGGCCCCCGCCCCCCGTGCGCTGATGATCGCCTTCCTCGTCCTTGCCCGCGGCGAGGGGGCGCGGCTCCGGAGCCTCTTCACCGGCGAGCGCTTCGCGCCCGCCCGGCTCGATCCCTCGGAGGAGATCTTCGTGGAGCATCTCGGGCACGGGCCCCTCGCCCCGCCCGACATGCCCGAGGCCGTCCGGCTCGAAGTGCCCCCTTGGGCGGAAGACGGCCTGCGGGCGGCGTTCGGGCCGGATTTTCCGGCCGAAGCCGCGGCCCTGCTCGAGCCCGCGCCGCTCGATCTGCGCGTCAACCCGCTCAAGACCGATCGCGAGGGCGCCATCGCCGCGCTCGCCGCCGCCGGCATCCGCGCGCGGCCCGGCCGCTGGTCGCCG
>JACAEB010000134.1 GCA_013389075.1 Alphaproteobacteria bacterium | reverse complement strand
GCGGCGGTGGGGCCCGTGCGCCTCGGCCCGCGGATCGACCTCACGCTCGCCCGCCGGCTCGGCCCCAATGTCTGGCAGGCCTTCGCCCGGCCCGCCAAGCGGCTGCGCGCGGGCGACCGGCTGACCGTCGCGGGCGAGCTTCAGGCCGAGATGACGGGCGATCCGGCGGAGGGCGGGCTCGTGTGCCTCGCCTTCGCGCTCGAGGGTGCCGAGCTCGACGCGGCGATCCACCGGCTCGGGGCGCCGCCCCTGCCGCCCTATATCGCCCGCAAGCGGGCGCCCGACCCGCGCGATGCCGAGCGCTACCAGACCGTCTACGCAGTGCGGGAGGGCTCGGTCGCCGCGCCCACGGCGGGGCTCCACTTCACGCCCGGGCTCCTCGACCGCCTCGCGGCGCGCGGGATCGAGCGGCAGTTCGTGACGCTCCACGTGGGCGCGGGCACCTTCCTCCCCGTCAAGACCGAGGACGTGGACGCCCATGTGATGCATGCGGAGTGGGGCGAGATCGCGGGGCCCGTCGCGCAGGCGATCAATGCGGCCCGCGCCGGGCGCCGGCGCATCGTGGCGGTGGGGACGACCGCCTTGCGCATTCTCGAGACGGCGGCGGCCCCGGACGGCACGCTCGCCCCCTTTGCGGGGGAGACGGACATCTTCATCCGCCCCGGCTACGCCTTTCGCTGCGTCGACCGCCTCCTCACCAATTTCCATCTGCCGCGCTCGACCCTCTTCATGCTGGTCGCGGCCTTCTCCGGCCTTCAGCGGATGAAGGCGGCCTATGCCCATGCCGTGGAAGCGCGCTACCGCTTCTTTTCCTATGGCGATGCGTGCCTTCTCGACCGGATCGGGGACGGGGAGGGCTCCCCGTGAGCGCGCGTCTTCCCTTCGCCATTCACGCCACCGACGGGCCCGCGCGAACGGGCACTCTCACGACGCCGCGTGGAAGAATCCGCACGCCGGCCTTCATGCCGGTGGGGACGGCGGGCACGGTCAAGGCCATGCTGCCCGAGCAGGTGAAGGCGAGCGGGGCCGACATCCTCCTCGGCAACACCTATCATCTCATGCTTCGTCCGGGGGCGGAGCGTATCGCCCGGCTCGGCGGGCTCCACGCCTTCATGCGCTGGGAGGGGCCGATCCTCACCGACAGCGGCGGCTATCAGGTGATGTCGCTCGCAAAGCTGCGCCGCATCACCGAGGAGGGGGTGAGCTTCCGCTCGCATATCGACGGAGCCGAGGTGGCGCTCACCCCCGAGCGTTCTATCGAGGTGCAGCGCCTCCTCGGCAGCACCATCGTCATGGTGCTCGACGAATGCACGCCCTTCCCCGCGACCCATGAGGAGGCCAGGCGCTCCATGGAGCTTTCGCTGCGCTGGGCGGCGCGCTCGAAGGCCGCCTTCGGCGCGCCGGAGGATGCGTTCCTCTTCGGCATCGTGCAGGGCAGCACCTATGCCGATCTGCGCGCGGCCTCCGCGGCGGGGCTCCTCTCCATCGGCTTCGACGGCTATGCGGTGGGCGGGCTCGCGGTGGGCGAGGGGCAGGCGGCGATGCTCGACACGCTCGAGGTCACCGTGCCCCATCTGCCGGCCGACCGGCCGCGCTATCTCATGGGGGTGGGCAAACCCTCCGACATCGTGGGCGCCGTGCGGCGCGGCATCGACATGTTCGATTGCGTGATCCCCACGCGCTCGGGCCGCAACGGCCAGGCCTTCACCTGGCGCGGACCGGTCAATCTGCGCAATGCCCGCCATGCGGAGGATCCCCGCCCCCTCGATGCGGCCTCCGACTGTCCGGCCTCCGCGCTCTATTCGCGGGCCTATCTGCATCATCTCGTGAAGGCGGGGGAGATTCTCGCGAGCGTCCTGCTCACCTGGCACAATCTGAGCTTCTACCAGGCCCTGATGGCCCGCATCCGCGCGTCCATCGCGCAGGGACGGCTCGCCGATCTCGAGGCGGAGCTTCTGGCGGGCGAGGCGGGCGGGGACATTCCGCCGCTCTGAGCTCCGTCTCCGACGGGTAGCGGCTTCCGGAAGCCGGGCCCTTTATGTATCCTTCCGGGACAGGGGAGGCCGGCGTCAGACCGGGTCCTTCGGGGGGAAATGGCAGGCAACGGTGCGGGTGGCCGCCCGGCGGATCGCCGGGAACCGAGGCGAGGGGATACGATGACGGCGCTTGTCGTGCTCATGAACAAGAAGGGTGCGGCCGTGGCGGCCGACCGGGCGGTGACCATCACCGACGAGCGGGGCTCGGCGCGGGTGCGCGACGGCTTCCGCAAGCTCTTCGAGCTCGTGCCCGGCCGGCCCATCTCGATGATGATCTACAACAACGCCGAGATCATGGGCCATTCCTGGGATCCCATCATCGTGCGCTATGCGCGCCACGCCCGCGACAGGGTCTTCTCGACGGTCGCCGAGGTGGCCGAGGACTTCATCCGCTATCTCGAGCAGAGCCACGAGCTCTTCCCCGAGCCCGCCCAGCGCGAGCATTTCACCGAGCATCTGAAGCTCTTCTATGCCGCCGTGCGCCTCGAATCCGAGGAGATCCTGCGCGAGGCGCGCGCGAGCGGCCACGGGCCGCAGACCATGGCCGAGGCCGCCGGCATCGCCGCCGGCCGGCTGCACGACCAGCTCACGCTCGACCAGCACGACCAGCCCATGCCCTATCTGTCGGGCTTCGACGAGACCTTCGGCCGCTCGCTCGCCGACACCTACAGGGACGAGATCTCGACCCTGCTCGCGGCCTTCTTCGCCGATCTCGATCTCGACAAGAAGACGCTCGCCAAGCTGCGCCAGATCGCCGCGCTGAGCGTCATCGCCAATTTCTTTCCCCACGGCCTGCCGATGACCGGGATCGTCTTCGTCGGCTTCGGCGCCGATCAGTATACACCGCAGCTCGTGTCCTACGATGTGCAGGGCCTCTTCCTGAACAAGCTCCGCCGGCGGATGACCGTGAACCGCACGATCTCGGCCGAGGAGCCCGTGGTCATCCAGCCCTTCGCGCAGGACCGGATGCTCCGCACCATGCTGTTCGGCATCGACCCGGCGCTGCCCGACTATCTGATGGGCGAGCTCAGCGCCCTCATCGAGGGCACGCGCGACAATCTCCTGCACTCGCTGCCCTCGCTCTCGGCGGACGCCAAGCGCGACCTCGCCGATTTTCTCTCCGAGGACTACATCTCCGACATGTGGGACGTGTTCCTCGACCGGCTGCGCGACTACGTCTATCGTCAGTACACGCATCCCATCTTCATGAGCGTCGCGTCGCTGCCCGAGCCGCATCTGGCCGACGCTGCCGAGAACATGGTGCGCATCACCGCCTTTCAGCAGGATGTGAGCGGCGCGCTGCCGACGGTGGGCGGCGGCATCGACGTCGCGCTGCTCACCTCCGAACGCTTCTCCTGGGTGAAGCGCGCCGAGATCAAATCGTGAGGAGGGGCCGATGAGCCGCCAGGACGACGAAATCCGCAACCGCATCGCCGAGCTCAGCACGCGCCTGTCGATCGAAGGCGCGGGCGCGCCCATGCGCAACGCGCCGCCGCCGAGCGAGATCGACCCCGCGGCCGGGCCCGCGGCGGCGGGCCGCACGGCGAGCCTGTCCGGCGCGCGGATGGGTCCCGACGACTGGACGCGCCTCTCCGTCTTCCATCGCCTTGGCGCCGAGGGCTACGCCCCCGGCCTTGCCGGCACGACGCTGCGGGCGCTCGCCCAGAAATACGCGTCCGCGCCCCTGCCGCCCGAAGGGACCGGCCCGCGCCGGGGGCTCTTTGCCCGCAAGCCGGCGCGCCCCGCGGCCGGCGACTTCGCCGCCACGCTCAAGGCGGCCGAGGCGGTGGGCGCGGT
>JACAEB010000198.1 GCA_013389075.1 Alphaproteobacteria bacterium | reverse complement strand
CCGGCGGGGGGCGCGCCCGAGCGGGGGCCGCCCGTCGGCGCGCCGGCCGACACGGGGGGCCTTGCCTCCTCCATCTGGATCACGGGCCTCCTCCTTCTCGTCGGCCTCCTTCTTCTGTTCTTCGGCGTGGTGAAGGCTTAGGCTCCGCCGGCAACACGGGAGGCGGCGATGCCGCAGGTCACGCTCACGGTCAACGGGCAGGCGGTCAGGGAAGAGGTGGAGGCGCGCCTTCTTCTGTCCGACCTTCTTCGCGAACGGCTCCGCCTCACGGGGACCCATGTGGGCTGCGACACGAGCCAGTGCGGGGCCTGCGTCGTCCATCTCGACGGACGGGCGGTCAAGTCCTGCACGGTGCTCGCCGTGCAGGCCGAGGGCGCGCGCGTCACGACCATAGAGGGCCTTGCGGGCGAGGGCGCGCTCCATCCCGTCCAGGCGGCGTTCCGCGAGCATCACGGGCTGCAATGCGGCTTCTGCACGCCCGGCATGATCATGACGGCGGTCGACATGATCGCCCGCCACGGCGCCATGGACCGCGCCACCATCCGGCGCGAGCTCGAGGGCAATCTCTGCCGCTGCACCGGCTATCATGGCATCGTCTCGGCCATCGAGGCGGCCTCGCGGGAGGCGGCCGGCTGATGCCCGATTTCGCCTACATTCGTGCCCGGACGATCGCGGAGGCGGTGGAGGCCCTTTCGGCGGACCCGCAGGCGCGCGCTCTATCCGGGGGACAGACGCTCATCCCCTCGATCAAGCAGCGCCTCGCCCAGCCGAGCGCCCTCGTCGACCTCGGCGCCATCGCCGCGCTGCGCGGCATCGCGCGCGAGGAGGCACACCTGCGCGTGGGCGCCGGCATGCGCCATGCGGAGGTCGCGGCGGATGCCGGGGTCCGCGCCCTCGCTCCGGGGCTCGCGGCGCTCGCGGGGCTGATCGGGGACCCTCAGGTGCGCAACCTGGGCACGCTCGGCGGCTCGATCGCGACCAATGATCCGGCGGCGGACTATCCGGCGGCCTGCCTCGCCCTCGACGCCGAGATCGAGACGAGCGCAAGGCGCCTTCCCGCCGAGGCGTTCTTCACGGGCTTCTTCGAGACCGCGCTCGCGCCCGGGGAGATCGTCACCGCCGTGCGCTTCACCTGCCCCCGCGCCGGCGCCTATGCCAAGCATCGCAGCCCCGCATCTGGCTATGCGCTGACGGGCGTCTTCGTGGCGCTGCTCGAGGCGGGCCCGCGCGTCGCGGTGACGGGCGCGGGGCCCGGCGTCTTCCGCTGGGCGGAGGCGGAGCGGCGCCTTGCGGAGGGCTTCACGGCCGATGCGCTCGAGGGGCTCGTGCCGCCTGCGGATGATTTCCTGTCCGACCTTCACGCCAGCGCGGCCTACCGGGCCCAGCTCGTCGCCGTCATGGCCAGACGCGCGCTCGCCGGGGCGATCGCCGGATCGCGGGGCTGAGGCCGGACGATGGGCGCGCTCACCGATCTTCTCGCCTTCCTCGACGCGGGGCGGCCCTGCGCGCTCGCGACCGTCATCGAGTGCTGGGGCTCCGCCCCCGAGCCCGTTGGGGCCCGGCTCGCCATTGCCGCGGACGGGACCTTCACGGGCGCGGTTTCGGGCGGCTGCGTCGAGGGCGACGTCATCGCCGAGGCGCTCGCGCTGATGGACGGGGCGCGGGCGCGCGGCGTCGAGCGCCGCTACGGGATCAGCGAGGACACGGCCTTCAGCCACGGGCTCGCCTGCGGGGGGACCATCCGCATCCTGATCCAGCGCGCGGGCGAGGGTGGTCTCGGACGCGCCGCCATCGCGGCGCTCGCCGAGGCGGAAGGCGATGGCCCCGCGCGCGTGCTCGAGACGCGGCTTGCGGATTTCGAGGCGCGCGTGCGCCCGGCGGCCCCCGGCGAGGCGACCGGCCTCTCCGCCGACGGAACGGTGTTTCGCCAGCTCTGCGCGCCGCCCGTGCGCCTCGTGCTCGTGGGCGCGGTCGAGATCGCCCGGCGGCTCGCCGGTCTCGCCGGCCCGCTCGGCCTTGCCGTCACGCTCGTCGATCCGCGCCCCGCCTTCGCCACCGCCGAGCGCTTTCCCGGCGCCGACATCGTGCCGCTCTGGCCCGACGAGGCGCTGGCGGCCCGTCCGCTCACGGAACAGATGGCCCTCGTGACGCTCGCCCATGACCCGCGCCTCGACGATCCCGCGCTCGACGCAGCGCTCGCCTCGCCCGCCTTCCACATAGCCGCCCTCGGCAGCCGGAAGACCCACGCCGCCCGCCTTGCCCGCCTCGCGGCGCGCGGTCACGGGCCCGAGGCGCTCGCGCGCATCAAGGGTCCGGCGGGGCTGCCGATCGGGGCCGTGGGGGCCGGCGAGATCGCTCTTTCCATCCTCGCCGAGATCATCGCCCGCCGCCGCGGCGCCGCGCTGGCGGGGTGAGCGTCATGGAGTTCGGCGAGATCGAGACCGGATCGGCGCTCGGGGCGATCCTCGCCCATTCGGTGCGCGCCCCGGGGCTCACCCTTCCCAAGGGTCGCCGTCTCGGTGCGGAGGATATCGCAGCGCTCGCGGCCGCTGGCATCGCGCGCGTCTGGGCCGCGCGCCTTGCGGCTGGAGAGACCGGGGAGGACGAGGCCGCCGCCAGGCTCGGTGCGGCGCTCGCGGGACCGGGCCTGCGGGCGAGCCGGGCCGCGACGGGGCGGGTCAATCTCCATGCCGAGACGGCCGGGCTCCTTGCGGTGGAGGCCGCCCGCGTCGATGCGCTCAACGCCATCGACGAGGCAATGACGCTCGCGACGCTGCCGCCCGGCGCGATCCTGACCGCGGGGCAGATGGCCGCCACCGTCAAGATCATCCCCTTCGGGGTCCGCGACGACCGGCTCGAGGCGGCCCTTTCCCGCCTCGGCGACCGGCCGCCGCTCCGCCTCGCGCCGTTCCGGCCGGCGCGGGCGGGGCTCGTCCTCACGCGCGTGCCGGGGCTCAAGCCGGGCCTTCTCGCCAAGGCGCGGGAGACGACCGCCGCCCGCCTTGCCGCCATGGGCGGCACGCTCGCCGCCGAGCGGATCTGCCCCCATGCCGTCGGCGCGCTCGCGGGGGCGCTTCAGGATCTGTGTGCGGAGGGATGCGAGCTCCTCCTCGTCCTCGGCGGCTCGGCGACGCTCGACCGGGCCGACGTCGTGCCGGCCGCCATCCGCGCGGCGGGCGGCACGGTCGAGCGGCTCGGCATGCCGGTCGATCCGGGCAATCTCCTCGTCCTTGGAAGCCTCGGGGGCCGGCGGGTGATCGGATTGCCCGGCTGCGCGCGCTCGCCCCAGCTCAACGGCGTCGATCTCATCCTTGCCCGCCATCTCGCCGGCGAGCGGCTCGATGGCGCGGTCATTGCGGGGCTCGGCGTGGGCGGGCTCCTCGACGAGACGGTGCACCGCCCCCTCGCCCGCCGCATCCGGGAGACGGCGCAAAGACAGCCCCGCGTCGCGGCGATCGTGCTCGCCGCGGGCGCCTCGCGGCGCATGGGCGCTATGGACAAGCGCCTTGCGGTCCTTGCCGGCAAGCCGCTCCTGCGCCATGCGGTCGAGGG
>JACAEB010000041.1 GCA_013389075.1 Alphaproteobacteria bacterium | reverse complement strand
CGAACGGCTGGAGTTGACCGGGGTTCGGGACATTCGGGATCTCCAAGCCCTTTCTCCCAGTTTTTCGGTCGTGACGAATAACCGGCTGAGTACCGCAACACCGGCAATTCGCGGTATCGGCACACTCGGAAACAATCCGGCGATCGAAAGTTCGGTCGGCGTATTCATCGACGGCGTATACCGGGCGCGACCCGGGGCAGCGATGGGTGAGCTGGGTTCGTTTGAGCGGATCGAACTGCTCAAGGGACCGCAGAGCACCCTCTTTGGGCGCAACACCGCCGCCGGCGCGATCAGCCTGATCACCAAGTCACCCAACCTCGATGAGTTCGAGGGGTGGGGCGAGATCAGCTACGGCAATTATGATTTCTATCGCACGTCCGGCTTCTTGTCCGGGCCGATCATCCAGGGCAGGCTCGGCGCGAATGCCGAACTCGTCTATGCAAATCGCGACGGCTGGGCGGAAAACCAGAACGGCCAGGATGATTCGCAGGACCGGGACCGGCTGCTTGCCCGCGTACAGCTTGCAGGAGATATCAGCGACAAAGTCTCCTTCCGGGTCATTGGCGACTTCACGGACTACGAGGACAATTGCTGCGCCAGTTCCCTCGCGACGCTTGACGGCTCAAACGGCGCTCTCGTTCAGCGCTGGTGAACGGTGTGGTCCCGGGTGCGATATCCAACCTGGAGCCCTTCGATTACGAGACCGACAACAACTTCGATACGATTGAAGCAAACACGACCTGGGGGCTTTCTGCAGAGATCAATTGGGAACTTCCATTTGCGGATCTGACCTCCATCACATCGTATCGAGACTCCCGGACCGATGTAAAAAATGACGCAGATATGAGTGGTGCGGACGTCATCAATTC
Source organism: Alphaproteobacteria bacterium (assembly GCA_013389075.1). GTDB lineage: Bacteria > Pseudomonadota > Alphaproteobacteria > JACAEB01 > JACAEB01 > JACAEB01. Next base: position 3,876 of record JACAEB010000041.1, on the reverse strand, counting down.
GCCCGGCGGATTTGACGTGGCCGTCATCAAGACCGCTTCGCAGGAGCTACGCTTCCAAGGGACGAACGGGCCTTTGGACTGGATGGTTGGTGCCTATTACTACAAGGAAGAGCAAACCAATGTCCGGTCGGCTGTTGCCGGTGACGACTATGTCGACGTCTTCACGCTGCGCTTTGGCGGAGCTGCCTTCGTCGACGCCGTCTTCTTCGGGAATACCCTCGGCACACTCGATCTGGATGGAACCGGCGGCGCCACTGCCCTTTCCTTCGGAGCGCCAAGCGAGCCGACCTTCGGACTGGATGTCGAATCGGTGGCCCTGTTCACCCACAACAGCTACGCGATCAACGATACGTTAACCGCGACCGTCGGCCTGCGCTATTCCGTGGAGACCAAGGAAATCGATTTCCGCCAGGTGGGTGGGAACGAAGCTTGCGATCAGCTCCGTGGTCTGACGGGAGCCGCTCGCGCGGACTTCTTCGCTGCGAGCCAGACTGCTCGGAACATCATGCTGGCCGTCGCTTGTAATGGCGCACTCGCGGCGCCCTCCACCGCGCCATTCGATGGCGAGCGGACGGAGAACGTCTGGACCGGGACGGTCAATCTGTCGTACCAGTTCGAGAATGACTGGCTGGCCTTTGTCAGTGCGTCGAAAGGCTATAAGGGTGGCGGCTTCACGCTCGATGCGGCGCCGCTGACCATTCCAGGCACTCTGGCTGCTCTCGGCGTTCCTGGATTTTCACCTCTGGATGCGGATGATCTCGAATATGAAGACGAACAGGCGGACACCTATGAGCTGGGGATCAAGACCCAATTCCGCGACTATGTCGGATTCCCGCTCATCGTGAATGCAACCGCCTTCCATACGTTCTTCCGCAACTTCCAGCTCAGCAATTTCAGTGGACAGACCTTCTCCTTCACGACCGTCAATATCCCGCGGGTCTTCTCATCGGGGGTCGAACTCGAGGTGAGCGCCAGGCCCTTTGCCGGGACATCGCTTGATGCCGGTGTCACCTATGCCGACGCCAAATTCGGGGATGATATGGGTCTGGCCGGCCGCGATGACCGGCAGCTGTCCCGCGCCCCCAAGTGGAGTATTACGGGCGGTGTCACGCAGCTGTTCCCGATCCTGCCGAATGCAGGGCTCGTGGGTGTGGCTCACCTCAGCGGCAAATGGACCTCGTCTCAAAACCTCTCGGGTGGCCGCAATCCGTTCTCCGAGCAAGAAAGCTACGCGCTGTTCAATGCCACCCTTGGCGTGCGGGACGCAGATGGAGGCTGGTCCGTGGAGCTCTGGGGGAAGAATATCTTCGACCAGGAATATGCCTACTCCAAGGCGGACTCGCTCTTCTCTCGCGGCGCTGACGCGATCCAGCAGGTCTTTGTTGGTGAGCCCGCGACCTATGGCGTCAGAGGGCGTGTGAATTTCTGAGCTAAGGTCGCCCTGAAGTCTCTCTACTGACTATCAGACCGGATTCTCCCGGAACTTGAGCCCCACTTCGGTGGGGCTTTTTTTAGGACCGCCATCGGAAAAGCGCTCCGATGCGACTGGCGACGAAGCGGCTCCGATGGCAAGGCAAGCGGGTGGGCATCGAGACCGGCGGCAAGGCCGCTCAGCGCACTGCCCGTCTGGTCACCTGTCAGGCGGAGGATGAGGTCATGTGGCAGTCGAGCGCCGGACCGCATCGGACGGGGCCCCGCGCCGGTGTAGACCCGCGTGACGCGGTCCGCCGATCCTGTCCTCTTTCCTTCTCGCGCAAGGACGGACGTCCGCGTTCGCCTCAGACTCCCCGTTCGGACCAGAATGCTCAGATGTCGGACGGCCCTCTCGCGGACAGGAATACCGGGCCCTGACTCGGAAGCCGGCCAAGCCGGCAAGTCTTCAGGCCGCTCTTCGTTAAGCTGCGCCCTCACCTGCCCTTGAAATCAGGGATACGCCGTTCCGTGTAGCTCTTGAAGCCTTCACGGAAATCATCCGTCTTGCTTGCAACATCCTGCTCATGCTCGGTCGACCGGAATGCCGTGTCGTACGGATCGTCGAGCGCCGTCCAGATCTGCGCCTTCATGGCTGCAAGGGAACGCGGCGCGCTATAGGTCGCGATGCCCTTCGCGTACTCATCGACATGGGCTGCGAGCTGGCCGTCCTCTATGGCTGCGTTGACGACGCCCAGTCTCTCGGCCTCCACACCATCGAACCTGCGGGCCGTGTAAAGAAGGTCTGCTGCTCTGGCCGGCCCGATCAGACGCGTGAGCAGCCAGCCGGCATTCTTCTCGGCAGGGATGCCAAGGCGGGCGAATGTGGCGTTGAAGATCGCCGAACGCGCCGCAAACCGGATGTCGCAGTGCAGGGACAAAACGAATCCCCACCCGAAGACGGGGCCATTGATGGCCGCGATTGTCGGCTTCCGCGCCGTGATGAATTCCTGCCACCCGAAGGAGTAGAACCGCTCCAATCCCGGGCCTATGTCGTCACCCCATTGCGGCGGCGCGCCGGCCTCATGCGCTGCCGACCCCTGGACGCCCACGCCTGTGCCGATGACGGTGAGGTCAAGCCCTGCGCAGAAAGCGCGGCCCGCGCCGGTCAGCACGATCACGCGCACCGCGTCATCGGCGGCCGCGTCCCCCAGCCGATGGAACACGTCCCGCAGCATGTGCATGGTCAGGGCATTCAGCTTGTCAGGCCGGTTAAGTGTGATCTTCGCGACCCCATTTTCGACCGCGTACAGAATAGGTTCCTCGCTCACGGAAACGGTTCCTCCTGATTCCGGTATCTGCTGAAGCTTAGTCTTAGCTGGCCGCTCTTCAAGCGGCCTCCTCGCCCCTGTTGGATCTTGCCGCACTTCGCCTTGGGGCTCATTGGACGAGCACGTCGCATCCCGTTCCCGCAAGGACCCGATCCACGGCGGCGCGGTCATCGGATAACAGCATGGCATATTCCTCGCGCAGCCAATTCAGGCACTTTCTCTGGTAAGAAAAGGGCCGCTGCCAATAGCGTACACCCGTCAAGCTGGAATTCCATCTGCTCGGCCCCGCTCTCGATCGCCGCCTCGTTGGCGACCAGGAAGGGCGCGTAGGTGCGGCCGATCTCGGAAAAAAGCGCGCGCAGGGTGTCCGGCACGGCATCGCGGGTCAACAAGTCCTCATCCGATACATCAAGGCCCGACAGGTCTTCCATGACATCGACCCATGCCAGCACCTGCGGGGCTTCGGCCCGTGCAAGGGCCATGGACGGCGGTTCCACCTGAACGAGCTGGGTCAACTGGCCATGCAGGCCGAAATCGCCCGCCGACGGACGGCCGCCGAATGTGAAGCGCTGCGCTTTGAAATGCTCGCGGAGAATGGCGAGCAGTCTCCTGTAGCTCGCCTCGATCAGGGGACCCGTGACCTCAAGCGATCCGGCCACGGTGCCGCCCAGCCGGTCGACCTGCCGTCGGGCGAATGTTGTCTTGAACTCCTCCACCATTTCGTCCGGAATCGTGAGGTACCATAATGGAAGGATTTTCGAGGCGTTCTCGACACCTTCCTCCGGACCCCAACGGTAGTGGAACAACATCTTGGTCACCCACTCGTCGGCGTAATCCTCGACGAGGTAGTCCAGAAAGGCCATGGCCGGATCATTGGGAATGACAGACCGCCCCTCATACAGGCGCTCGAGCACCGCGATGGCGCTCTCCCGCGCCGGCAGGCGCAAATTGCGATTCGCCATCCTCCGTCCCCGGCGCGAACGGGCGCGGTCACTGCGGCCCGACAGCCGCCGCTTGCGGGCGCGGGACTTTCGGGTACGATCTGGTCGACAAACAGCTCAGCCAGAGGTGCGGGAGGGACGCGTGGATCTCGGGATTGCCGGCAGACGGGCCATCGTTGGCGGGGCGAGCAAGG
>JACAEB010000218.1 GCA_013389075.1 Alphaproteobacteria bacterium | reverse complement strand
GCCGACCTGCCCGAACTCTGGCGCCACCTCCGGGCGGCCGGGCTCGCGACGCCCAATATGGGCCTCGTCTCCGACATCATCGCCTGCCCCGGTCTCGACTACTGCAATCTCGCCAATGCGCGCTCCATTCCGATCGCCCAGCGCCTCTCGACGCGCTTTGCCGATCTGGCGCTGCAGGAAGACCTCGGCACCGTCAAGATCAAGATCTCGGGCTGCATCAACGCCTGCGGCCATCACCATGTCGGCCATATCGGCATTCTCGGCGTCGATCGTAAGGGTACGGAATATTACCAGATCTCGCTCGGCGGCTCGGCCGACGAGAAGGCGAGCCTGGGCGAAATCCTCGGCCCCTCCTTCACCGAGGACGACGCGATCGAGGCCGTCGCCACCATTCTCGAGACCTATCGCGGCCTGCGCCGGGACGGCGAGGCCTTTCTCGACACCTATCGCCGCGTCGGCCTTGCCCCCTTCAAGGAGAAAGTCTATGCCGCTCATTAGAAACGGTCAGATGGCGGACGACAGCTTCGTGAAGGTGGGGGCGGACACCCCGCTGCCCGAGGGCGACGTGATCGTGCCGTTCGCCCGGCTCCTCGCGGAGGCCGAAACGCTCCTTGCGCGGAACGCCCGCCTCGGCGTCCTCGTCTCTCCCGGCGAGGATGTGGACGCTCTCAAGCCCCATCTGCCGCGCCTCGCGCTCGTCGCCCTCGCCTTTCCCGCCTTCCGGGACGGACGGGCCTATTCCTCCGCCCGCCTTCTGCGGACGCGCTATGGCTTCACCGGCGAGATCCGGGCCGTGGGCAATGTCCTGCGCGATCAGCTCTTCTTCATGGCGCGGGTCGGCATCGACGCCTTCGAGGTCGAGAAGGCGGGCGACGCCGCCGGGTTCTCGGCCGCGCTCGGCGAGTTCAGCCATGTCTATCAGCCGTCCACGGACGGTCGCCGGCCCGTCTTCGCCCTGCGCCACGCCGTGGCGCGGGCCGCCGCCGAGTGAAGACGATCGATAAAACTCTCGGGCACGGCTTAGTCCGGCTCTAACCTTCCCCCCGCACACTGGCCCTCCGACCCATAGAGGCAAGGAGAGCCCTCATGCGCCGCCCCGCCCCCGTCTCGGCCCGCACCCGCGGGGCCCTTCTCGCAGGCCTTGCGCTCACCGCCGTCCTCACCGGCTCGGCGCTCGGCGCGGGGCTCTTCCAGGAATCCAATGTCGAGCGCTGGGGCGCGACCTACCGGACGGTCGCGCTCGCCAGCGCCGATGCGGGCCTGTGCGCCCAGACCTGCTCTGCCGATCCCGCCTGCCAGGCCTGGACCATGGTGCGTCCCGGCATCAAGGCGCCCCAGGCGCTCTGCGAGCTCAAGGCCGCCGTGCCGAAGGCCGGGTCCTCGCCCTGCTGCGTGTCGGGGGTGATGACGGGCTCGGAGAGCACCGGCGCGCCCCGCACGCGGCCCTGATACCCCGCGGCCGCCGCCCCTACCCCTCCGCCGCCTCGACCAGTACGCCATGCGCGGCGATGGTGGCGCCGAGGGCGGCGCGTTCGGCCTCGAGCCGCTCGAGCGCCGCCGCCAGCGCGACGACACGTCTCAGACCCCCATAGTGCGCGACGAGCTCGCCGCCCAAGGCGGCGAGCCCCTCGATCTCCGCATCGAGCGACTCCGCCGCCCGCTTCATGGCGTTCTGGTTCCAGCGGACGAGCCGTGCCGTGAAGCGGGGGGGCTCCGGCCCGAGCCGGCCGAGATCGATCGCGAGGACCTCGCGCGCGGACTGGTGATAGAGGCGGACATAGGCCGCGAGATGATCGGCCCGCGCGCTCGCGATCTCGATGGCGGCCTCGGGCGTGTCCGCCGCCGAAAGGCGCGGCGGGGGACGGAAGAGCGGGAGCGCACGCCGCACCGGCATCGGCACCAGCACCTTGCCCAGAGTATCGGCCGACAGGAGCCCCGGCTCTGATACGCCTGCCTCCCAGGGCCTTTCGCGCAGCGCGACCTCGGACGCCGTGAGGCTGTCGGGGGCGGGGCCGAGGATCTGCGCGCAGCCGGCGAGCATCACCCCGAGCGCCCCGAGAAGGGCGGACAGCGTGCTCCGCGGGCGGAACCGGGCTAGCATGGGGCGAGCGGTCGTCATCTGCCCATTTGACGGCAGGCGTCCTAACGCTTTGCGAAAGCGCCCGCCCGGCGAGAGGGGGCGCGAACGGGGGAGGGGTTCGGCATGGGGGCCATGAGCGATGGCGCGGAGGCGGGATCCGCCGGCGCGGGGAAGCGTCCGGGCTGGGGGACGGCCTATCTGCTCGTCCTCGCCCTCGCCGCGCTTCTTGCCGGGCTCGTCCTGCCCGCCCTCTCGGTCAAGACCTTCTGGGTCTTCGCCGATCACATCGCCATCCTTCAGGGCATCATGACCTTCTTCCGCGAGGGGCAGGCCTTTCTCGGCGCGCTGATCCTCGTGCTGTCGGTCGTCTTTCCGATCGGCAAGATCCTGTTCGGCCTTATCGCCATCTGGCTCTTCCGGCCCGAGTCGGCCCTGTTCCGGGGCGTGCTCGGGCTCCTCAGCATCCTCGCGCGCTGGTCGATGACGGACGTCTTCCTGCTGGCGCTGGTCGTGCTCGTGCTCGACGGCCAGATCGTCACGGCGGCGGATCTGCGCCTGGGCGCTGCTGCCTTCGCAACCGGCGTCGTGCTGTCGAGCCTCGGCATCTGGCGGCTCGAATCGCTGGCGCGGGCGGCCGCGCGGACCGGCGCCTGAGCCCAGGCGCTCGGAACGGTCGACGCGACCCCGTCCGATTGGGTAGACTGGATTCCGGTGGGGGGTCCGAACACGGATTGCGGACCCGCGAAGAGGGGAGGCTCTGAGGGTCATGTCGGGGGTTGCAAGGCTCGTCATCGTGGTCGCCATCATCTGGATGGGGATCTACGCCTTCTTGAACTGGGACCAGCTCCGCTATCTGACCTATCCGGAGGGCGAACCGGGCTGGTTCTGCGAGGCCTCAACGACCGATCCGCGCCCGAGTCTGTCGGCGAGCCAGCTCGGCTCCTCGGAGCTGATCCTGAGCGCCGCCGACGTGGAGGCCTGCCTCCAGCTCGACCCGGCCGGCTTCCTCCACGACAACTATTATTTCTTTGTCCGGCAGGAGCGGCGCGCCGCCATCGAGCTCTCGGCCAAGGGGATCGCGCCGCCGCTCGCGGTCATCGTGGTGGTGCTGGTGCTGGCCTGGATCCGGGCGGGCTTCCGCCGGGCCTGACCGGCCTCAGAGCAGGACGTAGCCCGCGCCGGCCGCAAGGCTCACCACGAGCCAGGCCGGCAGGCGCCAGACGGCGAGGGCGAGGAGCGCGCCGAGCGCGAAGGCGAGGTCCGCGGGCGCGGCCACGGCTCCGGTGAAGACCGGATCATAGAGCGCGGCGGCGAGAAGGCCGACGACGGCGGCGTTGATGCCGGCGAAGGCCGCCCGGAGCGCGCGCACGGTCCTGAGCCTCGCCCAGAAGGGCAGCACCCCGATCAGCAGCAGAAAGCCCGGCAGGAAGATGCCCGCGGTCGCGATCGCGGCCATCCCGGCGCCGTCCGCGCGCCCGTCGCCCGTCGCATCGCCCGCGGCCCCGAGATAGGTCGCGAAGGTGAAGAGGGGGCCGGGGACGGCTTGCGCCACCCCATAGCCCGCGACGAAGCTCTCGGTCCCGATCCATCCCGGCCCCGTCACCTCGGCCTGCAGCAGCGGCAGCACGACATGACCCCCGCCGAAGACCAGCGCGCCGGCCCGGTAGAAACTGTCGAACACGGACAGCCCGGGCAGCCGCGCCTCGGCCGCGAGCAGCGGCAGTCCCGCGAGCAGGAGGGCGAAGAGACAGAGCGAGAGCACCGCCCAGAGGCGCGGGACGGGCACGGAAAAGGGCACGCCCGCCTCCACCGGTTCGCTCCGCAGGAGCACGGCGCCGATGACAGCCCCCCCGGCAATGGCGGCGAGCTGCCCGAACAGGACCGCGCCGGGCAGGAGCGCGGGCAGCGCCATCAGCCCGATCGCCGTGCCGAGCGCGATGCTGGCCCGCGCCGTGCCGGTCGCGAGCGTCCGCGCCATGCCCCAGAGCGCATGGGCGACCACCGCCACGGCCACGAGCTTGAGCCCGCCAAGGAGCCCCGGATCGATGGAGCCGCCCCGGGACAGACCGTAGGCCGCGGCTCCCATGACGAGCGCGGAGGGCAGCGTGAAACCGAGAAAGGCGGCGACGAGGCCCGGCAGGCCCCCGCGCAGGAGCCCGATCGCCGCGCCCGCCTGGCTCGAGGCCGGACCGGGCAGGAACTGGCAGAGCGCCACGATGTCCGCATAGGCCCGATCGTCGAGCCAGCGCCGCCGGTTGACGAACTCCTCCCGGAAATAGCCCAGATGCGCGACAGGCCCCCCGAAGGAGGTGAGCCCGAGCCGCAGGAACACCCAGAAGATCGGCATGCGTCATCCCCTCCTCGTCCCGACGCGGCACCTTGACGGGAATTCGTCACGATTCTGCAACACGGGGTGCGGCCTGTTTCCAGGGGAGACCAGACAAGGACCCGGCCTTTCCCCTCCTCCCGGCCCGTCCGCGCGGAGCGTCCCGGGCGGGAGAGCCCGGACGCTCCCCGCGCCGGCGCCTTTACCCGTCCGGCGAATCATGTCGCGATGCGGAAAATCCACAAAATGTGGTGGGGTTTTCCATGTTCGATCGCCATATCATGAGATCAGAGCGCCATCCGTCGCCTGCCCTCGCCTCCGAGCCCGACCAGCTCGGCAGGCTGCGCACGCTGCTGGCCCTCGCGCGCCAGCCCTCGGGGCCGGGGCGGTCGCGCCTCCTGTCGGAAATCTCCGACCTCTTCCTCGGACGCTGGGCCCAGCTCGGCGCCGCCGAGAAATCCGTGGTCGGAGAGATCCTCGCCCGCCTCGTCGGCGCCGGCACGCCGGCCACGCGCAAGGCCATCGCGCGCCGGGTGGCCGCCCTTCCGGATGCGCCGCGTCTGCTCGTGCGCATCCTCGCCGAGGACGCGCCCGACATCGCCGACCCCATCCTGCGCCAGGGCGGTCTTCTGCCCGACGACGACCTCGTCGAGCTCATCGGGCGGCAGGGCGGCGCGCACCATCTCGCCCTCGCGGGCCAGCGCTTCCTGCCCGCCCGGGTCGCCCAGGCGCTGATCGCGCTCGATCGCCCGGAGATCGACCAGCGGCTCCTGCACAATGACCAGGCCCGCATCGGCTCGGCCGGATTTACGGTGCTGGTGGACCGGGCCCAGAGCGATGACGGGCTGCGCATGGCGCTGCTGACGCGCCACGATCTGCCGCTTTCGCTGATGAACCGCCTCTTTCTCGCCGCGCGCTCCGGCGAGCGGCGTTTCATCCTCGAGCAGAACCGCGCGGAGCTCGAAGACGCGCCGCCGGCGGCCCTGCCTTCGATCGCCGAGACACGCCGCCGCCGCCTGCGCGACGCCTATCTCATCGATCTCCTGCGCCAGGAGGCCGAGGCGGGCTTCGTCGTCGCGCTGAGCGAGGTCGCGGGGCTGCCGCGCGCGGACACGGCCCGCATCGTCGCCGATCCCGGCTTCGAGCCGCTCATCATCCTCGGCCGGGCCTCAGGCATGGACCGCGCGAGCGTGTCGAACATCGCGCTTCTCCTGGGCGGCGCCGACCGGCTGGGTCTTGCCGAAGTGCATCGCCGGCTCGGCCTCTTCGACGAGGTGAGCCCGCGCGTCGCGGGGCGGCTCCTCACCGACTGGGGCGGGCGGCCCTGCGCCGAGGCCCTGCCCATCGCGCCGCCCGCGAACGATGAATCGCCCGGCGAGGACACCCTCGCCCGCAGCGCCTGAGCGCCGCCCTGCCGGGTCAGGCAAGCCTGTCCCAGACGGCCTCGTCGATGACGCCGGGCGTCAGTGCGCCCATTTCGTCGAGCGTCGTGAGGACGGCGAGCGAAGCCTCGGGGAGGATGGCCCAGCGCGCCGGGCCGGGCCATGCGGCCCCCGTGGGCCGCACCGCGTTGACCCCGCCCTTCACGCGCAGGAGATGCCCCACCGAGGCGACGAGGCCGGGGCGGTTCGCCCCGAGCTCGGGGTCCTGCGCATGCGCTTCGAGAAGCATGGCCACGAGATCCTCCGTGGTCAGACGGTCGAAGGCCTCGCGCGTGAGCGGAAAGTCGGGCCTGTCGAGCGGATCGTCCGACTCCGACAGATCGCAGATGATGTCGGCGAACAGGAACAGGCGTTTGGCCATATCGTTCTCCTCGCGTCAATCCACCGGCGCATCGAGAAAATGACGCCGGGCCTTGTCCTCCACCTCGATGACCCACAGGTCCGGGTCGCGGGCGGCCGCGCGGACGAGATAGGCCTCGCATTCGGCGTCGGGACGCGGTGCGGGGCCCAGCACCGACATCCAGACGAGCTGCCCGTCGGCCCGCCGGGCCCGGGCGTAGAGGCTCGAGGACCCGTCGAGCCCGTTGACGCGTACGAGCACGGCGCCCGCCCGCGCATCGCCCTTGCGCACGATGAACGCCGCGGCGCCCTCCACGGAACAGCGGCGCACATAGGCGGCCGCCCAGATATCGGTGGTCAGGCTCGGCTCCATGACGGGAGCTTCCCTCGCGCAAAGGTGCGGTTCAAGCCCTCAGGCCGCTCCCGCAAGATCGGGCGCGGAGGGGTCCGCCCCCGCCTCGTTGGCCGGACGGACGGCGCCGGCATGCGGCAGATGAACCCGAACCTCAGTGCCCTGACCGAGCGTGCTCGTCACCTCCATGCGCCCGCCATGAAGCTCGGCGAAGGCCCGCACGAGCGCCAGGCCGAGCCCCGTGCCCGGCTCGCCGCCCG
>JACAEB010000197.1 GCA_013389075.1 Alphaproteobacteria bacterium | reverse complement strand
TCGGTGCCCGCGCCCGCGCCGCCCGGGCCGAGGCCGCCCGCCTCACGCGGGGGCTGCCGCGCGGGGCTCTCGGCGCGCTTCTCTACGTGCCGCTGATGGAGGCCTATCTGCGGCCGATGCTGGCCCAGGGCTTCGCCCCGTTCCGCGACCGGGTGGAGCCGCCCTTGTTCCGCCGGCAGATGGCTCTCCTCGCCCATGGGCTGAGGGGAGGGATCTGAGGCGGTCAGGCGCCCTCCTTCACCGCCTTCGCCGCCGCGCGGGCGAGCGCGTCGACCCGCTCGTTCTCCGGATGGCCGTCATGGCCGCGCACCCAGTGCCAGCGCACCGTGTGGGGCAGGGCCGCCGCATCGAGCCGGCGCCAGAGATCCTCGTTCTTGACCGGCTTCCTGTCGGCGGTGCGGAAGCCGTTGGCCTTCCAGCGCGGCAGCCAGCTCATGATGCCGTTCCGCACATACTGGGAGTCCGTATAGAGATCGACCGTGCACGGACGCGTCAGGGCCTCGAGCGCGGCGATCGCGGCCATCATCTCCATGCGGTTGTTGGTGGTGTCGGGCTCGCCGCCGGACAGCTCCCTCTCGCGGCCGCCATAGCGCAGCAGCGCGCCCCAGCCGCCCGGCCCCGGATTGCCCGAACAGGCCCCGTCCGTGAAGATCTCGACCGCCCTCACAGACCGAGCTCGCCAGGACGCGTCGAGGCCCGGTGGAAGCGGAGCTTCTGCGCATATTCGAGCGGGTCCTTGGGCGTCACGAAGGCGCGCGCGTCATGGTGCAGCCAGTCGTGGAGGCGCGTGAGCAGGAACCTGAGCGCCGCCCCGCGCGCGAGCTTTGGCATCGCCTCGATCTCGACGGGCGCGAGCGGGCGCTCCGCCCGGTAGCCCGAAAAGAGCGCGCGCGCCTTGGTGACGTTGAACATGCCGTCGGGCTCGAAGCACCAGGCGTTGAGGGCGATGGCGAGGTCATAGGCGAGGGCGTCGGTGCAGGCGAAGTAGAAGTCGATGAAGCCGGACAGCGCCCCGTCGAGGAAGAACACATTGTCCGGGAACAGATCGGCATGGATGAGGCCCTGCGGCAGGGCCTCGGGAAAGGCGCGATCGAGGCTCGCGAGCTCGTCGCCGATGAGCGCGGGCAGGCCGGGAAAGGCGCTTTCCGCCTTCGCCGCCGAGCCGGCATAGAGCCCCTTCCAGGAGGCGGGGCCGAGCGCGTTCGCCCGCCGGAGGGGGAAGTCGGCGGCGGCCAGGTGCATCCGCGCCATGCCCGCGCCGAGAAGGCGGCAATGCTCCGTGGTCGGACGACGTATCGAGAGGCCGTCGAGAAAGCTCACGATCACGGCGGGGCGGCCGGCGAGGCGGGCGAGCATCCGCCCCTGCGTGTCGGCCACCGGGCGCGGGCAGGAAATGCCGCGGGCGGCGAGATGCTCCATCGTCGCGACGAAGAAGGGCAGGTCCGCCTCGGCCACGCGCTTCTCGAAGAGGGTGAGGATGTAGGTGCCTGCCTGCGTGTGCAGATAGTAGTTGGAGTTCTCGACACCCTCGGCGATGCCCTTGAACGAGAGGACCTTGCCGAGCTCGTAGCGCCCGAGGAAGTCCTCGAGCTCGTCCGCGGCGACATCCGTATAGACGGCCATGGCCTCAGCCCGTCAGCGCGCGGGGCAGCTTGAACTGCACCGCTTCGTCGGAGACGCGCACCTCCTCGACGCGCACCTCGAAGGCGGTGCCGAGCGTGCCGATCATTTCCTCGACCAGCACCTCGGGCGCCGAGGCGCCGGCGGTGATGGCGATGGTGGACAGGCCCGCGAAGGCGCCGAGGTCGAGATCTGCGCCGCGCTGGGCGAGGAAGGCGTTGGGGCAGCCCGCCCGCCGCGCCACCTCGACGAGGCGCATGGAATTGGACGAGTTGGGGCTGCCGATCACGATCATCGCCTCGGCCCGTCCGGCGATCGCCTTCACCGCCTCCTGCCGGTTGGTCGTGGCGTAGCAGATATCCTCCTTGTGCGGACCCTGGATGGCGGGAAAGCGCTCGCGCAGCACACTGACGATCTCGGCGGTGTCGTCGACGCTGAGCGTGGTCTGGGTGATGTAGGCAAGGGCTGCCGGCGTGCGCGGGGCGACGGTGCGGGCATCGGCCACGGTCTCGACGAGGGTGACGGCGCCCGGCGGCAGCTGGCCCATCGTGCCGATCACCTCGGGGTGGCCCGCATGGCCGATCATCAGGATCTCCCGGCCCGCCTCGTGATGGCGGCCCGCCTCCACATGGACCTTGGAGACGAGCGGGCAGGTGGCGTCGAGATAGAAGAGCCCGCGCGCGCGTGCCTCGGCGGGTACCGATTTCGGCACGCCATGGGCCGAGAAGATCACGGGCGCCTCGTCCGGCACCTCGTCGAGTTCGTCGACGAAGATGGCGCCGAGGCTCTCGAGCCGTTCGACCACGAAGCGGTTATGGACGATCTCGTGCCGCACATAGACCGGTGCGCCATAGCGGGCAAGGGCGAGTTCGACGATCTGGATCGCCCGGTCGACGCCCGCGCAGAAACCGCGCGGCGCGGCGAGAAGCACGGTCAGGGGCGGTCGCGGCGCGGACGGGGACGGGGACGGGGACATCGGGCGGCTTTCGGCTGCAAGGTCGCGAGGAGAGTTGAAGCTTCCCCCGCCCCGGGTCAAGGGGCGGGCGTCACCTGCCGCCTTGCCTTGCCGCCCGCGGACGGCTTGGCTACAGTCTCGCGCCAGATGCGTCGCCCCCCGGAGAGGGTCCCATGGCAGATCCCGTGATCGCGAGCCGGACGCCGCTTTCCGTCGATGTGGAAGCGGGCCGCAATTATTGGTGGTGCGCCTGCGGCCGGTCGAAGGCGCAGCCCTTCTGCGACGGCTCGCACAAGGGCACGGATTTCGCGCCCGTTGCGTATACGGCGGCGGAAACCCGCCGCCTCTTCTTTTGCGGCTGCAAGCACACGGGCGGTCAGCCCCTGTGCGATGGCAGCCATGCCAGGCTCTGAGCGGCCCCGAGGCGAGACGTCCGGGGCGCCCTTACGAATGGAGAAGACGATGGTCTCACGCGCCTTTCGCGCCGGGCCCTGCCTGCCTCTGGTGCTGGGCCTTGCGGCCTGCGGCGGCGCGAGCAGCGCCGAACTCGCCCGATGCCCGCGGGCGGGGGTGCTCAGCGACGCATCGTCCGTCACCGCCTTCGCGGACCCCGCGGGGGCGGGCGATGTCCGCTTCCGGGGCGAGATCACGAATGTGGTCCTCGCCTGCGATCCGGGCAAGCGGGAGGTCGATTCGGAGCTGACGCTCACCTTCCGCGGCGAGCTCGGACCGGCGGCGCAGGCGCGGACCGAGACCACCGCCTATTTCGTCGCCGTGGTCGATTCGGCCGGCACGGTCCTCGCCAAGGACATCTTCCCGGTACAGATGACTTTCCCCGAAGGGCAGCGCGTGATCGCCTTCGAGGACCGGATCGACCGGGTGCGCATTCCCGTGGCCGCGGGGATGAGCGGTGCCGCCTATGAAATCATTGTGGGATTCGACCTCACCCCGGCGGAGGTCGACTACAACCGGGCCCGGCGCGGCGCGCGCTGAGGGGCGGGGCAGGCCCGCGTTACGCGGGTTTGATTTGACTCCGGCGTCCGGGCCTCTATCCTTTTGCTCGGTCGTGGGAGCCGCCTTTGGCGACCCTTCGGCCAGTCATGCGAAGCTTGCGGGAGAGACCGGGCCTTGTCGGGCCCGGCGCCGAAGGAGCATCCGGCCCCGGTAAACTCTCAGGCAAAAGGACCGCAAGCGGATGGCGCTCTGGAAAGCGGACGGGCCTTCGGGGCCCGTCACACCGAAGGAGTAAGTGCCACCGTCCGCCCATCGGGCGGGTCTGGCACGAATCTCTCAGGTCCAAGGACAGAGGGGGCTGACTTCGACCGCCCGCGCGGCAATGCGCAGGTCCGATGACAGTCCTCCCCGACGCCGGCGCCGCCGGCGGCCGCGGGTCCATGAGAGAGAGCGCCTTGGCCGACGCCCCCATTCCGCCTGCATCGACGGCAGAGCTTGCCCGCACGCCGCTTCATGCGCTGCATCGTGCGCTCGGCGCCCGCATGGTGCCCTTCGCCGGCTACGACATGCCCGTCCAGTACGAGGGCATCCTCGCCGAGCATCTGGCCGTGCGGACCGGGGTGGGCCTGTTCGACGTGTCCCATATGGGACAGGCGGTTCTCGAAGGGCCGGATGCCGAGACGGTCGCGCGCGCGCTCGAAGCGCTGATGCCGGGCGACTTCCTCGGCCTCGCACCGGGGCGGCTGCGCTATTCCATGCTGCTGACCGAGGAGGGCGGCATTCTCGACGACCTCATGGTGACCCGCGGCATGGAGGGCCTGCCGGGGCACTATCTCCTCGTCGTCAATGCCGCCTGCAAGGGGGCCGATTTCGCCCATATCGAGGCCCGGCTGCCGGCGGGCGTCCGGCTCACCCGGCTCGACGACCGCGCGCTCCTCGCCCTCCAGGGGCCGGGGGCGGAGGCAGCGCTCGCGCGGCTCGGCACGGACGCCTCCGCCATGACCTTCATGTCCGCCGCCCCCGGACGGTTTGGCCGGACGAAGGGCTGGTTCTCACGCTCGGGCTATACGGGCGAGGACGGTTTCGAGCTGTCCGTTCCGGCCGAGGCTGCGGAAGGCCTTGCCCGCGCGCTGATCGAGGAGGGCGGGTGACGGCCCATCGGCCTTGGGGCGCGCGACTCGCTCCGGCTCGAGGCGGGGCTCTGCCTTTATGGCAGCGACATCGACACCACCACCTCGCCCATCGAGGCGGGACTCGGCTTTGCGATCCCGAGGCGCCGGCGCGCGGAGGGCGGCTTTCCCGGCCATGCCCGGATCGCCCGCGAGATCGCGGAAGGCCCCGCGCGGCTCAGGGTGGGGCTCCTGCCCGAGGGGCCGGCGCCGGCGCGGGCGCATACGGAAATTCAGGATTCGGAGGGCCGGACGGTCGGCGAGATCACGAGCGGCGGCTTCTCGCCCTCGCTCTCGCGGCCCGTGGCCATGGGATATGTCGAGGCCGGCCGGGCGGCGGAGGGGACGGCACTCGCCGCCCTCGTGCGCGGCAAGGCGCGGAGCGTGAGCGTCGCGCCCATGCCGTTCGTGCCGCACCGGTATCGCAGATAGACAGACCTCAGGAGATCATTTGGGAAGGATGGCGGGATGATCAGGTTCACCGAACAGCACGAATGGGTCCGCGTCGAGGGCGACACCGCCACGATCGGGATCACGCCCTATGCGGCCGAGCAGCTCGGCGACGTCGTCTATGTGGAGCTGCCCGAGGCCGGCAAGGCGCTCACCCAGTTCAAGGAGGCGGCGGTCGTCGAATCCGTGAAGGCGGCCTCCGAGGTCTACGCCCCGGTGAGCGGGGAGGTGATCGAGGCCAACACGGCGCTGGGCGACGAGCCCGCCAAAGTCAACGAGGACCCGCTCGCGGCCGGCTGGTTCATCCGGATCCGTCTCAAGGACCCCGCCGAACTCGACAAGCTGATGAGCGAGGCGGACTATCAGGCGTATATCAAGGGGCTGTGAGCCATGCGTTACCTTCCGCTGACGGATGAAGACCGCCGCGCCATGCTGGAGGCGATCGGCGCGCGCTCGGTCGACGAGCTGTTCCGCGACGTCCCGGCCGAGGCGCGCATCGACGCGCCCTTCGACCTGCCGCTGCACAAGGGCGAGATCGAGGTGGCGCGGCTGTTCGAGGGCTTCGCCGCCCGCAATGTGGCGGCGGGCTCGGTGCCCTTCTTCGTCGGCGCGGGGGCCTATCGCCATCACGTGCCGGCCTCGGTCGATCACCTCATCCAGCGCTCGGAGTTCCTGACGGCGTACACGCCCTATCAGCCCGAGATCGCGCAGGGCACGCTGCACTATCTCTTCGAGTTCCAGACGATGATCGCCCGCCTCACGGGCCTCGAGGTCGCCAACGCGTCCATGTATGACGGCTCCACCGCGACCGCCGAGGCGGTCGCCATGGCGGCCCGGCTGACGCGCCGCGACCGCACCGTGCTCGCGGGCGATCTGCACCCGCACTATCGCGAGGTGATCGAGACCACGGCGCGTTACCAGGACGACGAGATCCTCTCCCTGCCCATGACCGCCGGCCCGGAGGCGTTCATCGCCGCGATCGACGAGAGCGTTTCGGCCGTGGTGGTGCAGACACCGTCCGTGTTCGGAACGCCGGTCGACCTGCGGCCCATCGCCGAGGCCGCCCATGCCAGGGGCGCGCTCCTCATCGCGGTGGTGACCGAGATCGTCTCGCTCGGCCTTCTCGAAAGTCCCGGCGCCATGGGCGCGGACATCGTGACGGGCGAGGCGCAGGGGCTCGGCGTCGGGCTCAATTTCGGCGGCCCCTATCTCGGCATCTTCGCCGCGCGCTCGAAATTCCTGCGCCAGATGCCCGGCCGGCTCGTGGGCGAAACGGTGGATGCGGACGGACGGCCCGGCTATGTGCTCACGCTCTCGACGCGGGAGCAGCACATCCGGCGCGAGAAGGCGACCTCGAACATCTGCACCAATTCGGGGCTGTGCTGCCTTGCCTTCACCATCCATCTCGAGCTTCTGGGCGAGGCGGGCTTCACGCGGCTCGCCCGGCTCAATCACGAGGCGGCGATCGAGCTCGCCGACCGGCTTTCGTCCGTATCCAGCGTGAGCCTTGCGACGCCGACCTTCTTCAACGAGTTCACCTTGCGCCTGCCACGGCCCGCGGCGGGTGTCGTCGAGGCGCTGGCAGGCCGGGGCGTCCTCGGCGGCGTGGCGGCGGGCCGGCTGTATCCGGGCGTGAGGGAGGCCGAGAACCTCCTCATCGTCGCGGTGACGGAGACCTGCACGCAAGACGACATGGACGCCTTCAAGGCGGCGCTCGAAGCGGTTCTGACGGAGGGCTCGGCATGAGCGGCGGATACGGACTGACGGGACAGGGGCGGCCCACGCGGAGCGAGGATGGCCCTGAGGCCGGAACGGCGCCGGCGACCTTCTCCGGCAACAGGGGCCTCGATGTCGAGGAAAGGCTGATCTTCGCGCTGTCGCGGCCGGGCGTCAGCGGCGTCGATCTGCCCGAGCCCAAGGGGCTGCCCACGCGCATCGGCGTCCGCACACGGACGGAGGCGATCGGCCTGCCGGGCGTGAGCGAGCCCGAAGTCGTGCGGCATTTCGTGCGGCTGAGCCGGCAGAACTATTCCATCGACCTCGGGCTCTTTCCGCTCGGCTCCTGCACGATGAAGCACAACCCGCGTCTCAACGAGAAGCTCGCGCGGCTGCCGGGCCTTGCCGACATTCACCCCCTTCAGCCGGTGTCGACCGTGCAGGGGGCGCTCGACCTCATCCACACGCTCAGCCACTGGCTCAAGGTGCTCACGGGCCTGCCGGCCGTGGCGCTTTCGCCCAAGGCGGGGGCCCATGGCGAGCTGTGCGGCATGATGGCGATCCGGGCCGCGCTCGATGCGCGCGGCGAGCGGCGCCGGCGGGTTCTCGTGCCCGTTTCCGCCCACGGAACAAACCCGGCCACCGCCGCCCAGTGCGGCTTCGAGGTGGACGAGATCGAGGCGGGTCCCGACGGCCGCGTGAGCGTCGAGGCGGTGAAGGCCAGGCTCGGCCCCGACGTGGCCGGCATCATGCTCACCAATCCCAACACCTGCGGGCTCTTCGAGCGCGAGGTGAAGGCGATCGCCGATGCGGTGCACGCGGCGGGCGGCTATTTCTATTGTGACGGCGCCAATTTCAACGCCATCGTCGGCCGCGTGCGGCCGGGCGATCTCGGCATCGACGCCATGCACATCAATCTGCACAAGACCTTTTCGACGCCCCATGGCGGCGGCGGTCCCGGCGCGGGGCCGGTGGTCTTCTCGGAAGCGCTCGCCCCCTTCGCGCCGCGACCCTGGGTCACCGATCGCGGCGCGGGCTTTGCGCTCGTCGAGGACGAGGTGGAGGCGGGCACGGCGCGGCCCTTCGGCCGGCTCACGGCCTTTCACGGGCAGATGGGCATGTTCGTGCGCGCGCTCGCCTACATGATGAGCCACGGCGCGGACGGGCTTCGTCAGGTGGCGGACGATGCGGTGCTCGGCGCCAATTACGTCCTCGCCCGGCTGAAGGACGAGATGAGCGCGCCCTTCGAGGGGCCCTGCATGCACGAGGCGCTGTTCGACGACCGCTTCCTCGAGGGCACGGGCGTGACGACGCTCGACTTCGCCAAGGCGCTCATCGACGAGGGCTATCATCCGATGACGGTCTATTTCCCGCTCGTCGTGCACGGAGCCATGCTGGTCGAGCCCACCGAAAGCGAGTCCAAGGAGAGCCTCGACCGCTTCATCGCCTCCATGGCAGGGCTCGCCCGCGCGGCCAAGGCGGGGGACACGGAGCGCTTCACCGCCGCCCCGCGCTTCGCCCCGCGCCGGCGTCTCGACGAGACCCGCGCCGCCCGCAAGCCGGTCCTCACCGCATCGGAGGGCGCCCCCGCAAGCCCCCGCGCCGCGGCGGAGTAGGGGATAGGGGCCCTCACCCCCGGCCCCTCTCCCGAGGGGCGAGGGGAGAGGGAAATCCGTCTCCGGAGTGGCGCGCCTCAGCCGTCCAGAAGATCCGTCACCTTGCGCATGACGCTCGGCAGGCCGGCCTCGGCCAGGGCTTCCGGTGCGCACCAGAGGGCGCCAGGGATGGTGGTGGCGGCGGCGGCGCTGATGCGGCCTTCCGCGACCATCAGCTCGAGGTGGAAATGGGTGAAGGTGTGGCGCACGAGCCCGGTCCGCACCCGCCAGTCGGCCGGCGCGGGAGCGTGGGCGCGGGCGGCGTCGGGGTCGAACGGGCCGGCCTCCCAAGGGCTCGAGGGCACCTCCAGCATGCCGCCGAGAAGGCCCCTCGGGGGGCGGCGGCGCAGGAGGAGCGCTCCGTCGCTCCGCAGGCAGAGGAAGGCGAGGGCGCGGCGGGTCGGCTTGTCCGCCTTTGGCGCGCGCGCGGGCAGGCGGTCGGCGATCCCCCTCGCGGCGGCCACGCACTGGCTCCCGACCGGACAGACGAGGCAGCTCGGGGCCCGGGGCGAGCAGAGGCCCGCGCCGAGATCCATCATGGCCTGGGCGAAATCGCCGGGGCGGGCGCTCGGCGTGAGGCGGGCGGCCGCGGCGCGGATCTCGGGCTTGCCGGCGGGCAGGGGTGTCTCGATAGAGAAGAGACGCGCGGTCACGCGCTCCACATTGCCGTCGACCACCGTCGCCGGCACGTCGAAGGCGATGGCCGCGATCGCCGCCGCCGTATAGGGGCCGATACCGGGCAGGGCGAGGAGCCCCTCCGTGGTCTGAGGAAAGTGTCCGCCCAGCTCCTCCGCCACGACGCGCGCGGCGGCATGGAGATTGCGCGCCCGGCTGTAGTAGCCGAGCCCCGCCCAGGCATCGAGCACCTCCTCCTGCGGGGCCCTCGCGAGCGCCTCGACGGTCGGCCAGCGGGCGAGGAAGGCCTCGAAATAGGGGATGACGGCCGCGACGGTCGTCTGCTGCAGCATGATCTCGCTGAGCCAGACGCGATAGGGATCGGCCCGGCCCCCGCCCGGCGGCACGCGCCAGGGCAGACGGCGGGCGGCCGCGTCGTACCAGGACAGAAGCGCCTTCGCCACGGCCTGTGGCTCGGGCGCTCCCCGTTTGCTAGCGTGTGCCGATGGCATCCGATCCCTCATCGCACCGGCTGCTCGGCCGGCGGCTCCGGAACGTACAGGGCCTTCAGCCCCCGCGCACCCGTCCGCCGCGTCCGCTCGCCCCGCTGGCCGGGGCGGCCCTGCGCCCGGTCGCGCGCAGCCTCCTGC
>JACAEB010000164.1 GCA_013389075.1 Alphaproteobacteria bacterium | reverse complement strand
GTCTCGGGCGGCGCCAGCGGCGGGGTGATCTGGCGGGGGCCCTCGGCCCGGGCCGCGCCCATGGCAAGGCCGAGCGCCAGGGCGAGGACCACCGCGCCATTGCGGTGCGCGCCGCGCGCCCTATCTGGGAAAGGTCTCATCCGGAATCACCACTTCCGCCGGCTCGGGATCCACGCTGATGGTCCCGAGATAGACGACGGCGCCGGCGACGAGTAGGAGGACGACCCCCGCCACCGCCAGCACGAACATGCCCGTATTGTTGCCCCTCATCCTCTCCTCTCGGCTTGCTTCCCGCCGCGGACCGCCTTTATCAGCTTGCGCTCTCAATTCCGGCCAAACTGAGGCTTGCCGCCGGGTTTCCCTACGATGGCGGTTCCTTTAGGGTGCCCATCTCCATGGACGACCGGAAAACTGACCCGACCATGACCTCCTCCCCCGCCGACCCCGCCCGGGACCTGCCCGCCGGGGCCGAGATCGTGCGCCGGCCGCCGCTCGCCGGGCGGTCCATCGTGCTCGTCGGCATGATGGGCGCGGGCAAGTCCAGCATCGGCCGGCGGCTCGGACAGAGGCTCGGCCTTCCCTTCGCCGATTCGGACAGCGAGATCGAGAAGGCCGCCCAGCTTTCGGTCGAGGACATATTCGAACTCTATGGCGAGGCCCATTTCCGCGACGGCGAGCGGCGCGTCATCCGCCGGCTGCTCGAGGGCCCGCCCCAGGTGCTGGCCACCGGCGGGGGCGCCTATATGGACCCCGAGACGCGGGCGCTCGTGTCCGATCGGGGGGTTTCGGTCTGGCTCGACGCCGATCTCGACCTCCTGCACCGGCGCGTCTCGCGCCGGGGGAACCGGCCGCTCCTGAAGACGGGCGAGCCGCGCGCGGTCCTCGAGCGGCTGCTCGCGCTGCGAAATCCCGTCTATGCCCTTGCGGATTTGCATATACTGAGCGATCACGGCCCGATCGAGACCACCGTCGAGGAAATCCTGTCCGCCCTTTCGCGCTGGACGGGCAGAGCCGCCGGTGCAGAGCCGTCCGATTGCTGATCCTGAGACATGCCAGACTCCGACCCCGACCCTTCGCCGTCGTCCGACCCGACCGCCGCCTCCGGCGGCGCTCCGATCCATGTCCCGATCGAGCTCGGCGCCCGCAGCTATGACGTCGTGGTGGGCGCAGGTCTCATCGCCACGGCCGGCCGCGACCTGTCCCCCCTCCTGCGCCGCCGCCGCGCGGTGATCCTCACCGACCGGACGGTCGCCGGGCTCTGGCTGCCCGCCCTCGAGCGGGCGCTGGCCGATGCGGGGATCGCCTGCGAGAGCATCGTCGTCCGGCCAGGCGAGGGCGCCAAGTCCTTTGGCGTGTTCGAGGAGGTGCTCGAGCGGCTCCTCACCCTCGGCGTCGAGCGGGGCGACTGTCTGCTCGCGCTCGGCGGGGGGGTGATCGGCGATCTCACGGGCTTTGCCGCCTCCGTGCTGCGGCGGGGCGTGCCCTTCGTGCAGATCCCGACCACGCTGCTCGCGCAGGTCGATTCCTCCGTCGGCGGAAAGACCGCCATCAACGCCAGGGCGGGCAAGAACCTGATCGGCACCTTCCATCAGCCGCGCCGCGTGCTCGCCGACACCGGCGCGCTCGCGACCCTGCCCGAGCGCGAAATGAAGGCGGGTTATGCCGAGGTCGTCAAATACGGGCTCCTCGGCGATGCCGCCTTCTTCGCCTGGCTCGAGGCCCATGGGCGCGACGTCCTCGCCCGGGTCCCCGGGGCGCTGACCCATGCGGTCGCGACCTCGGTGCGCGCCAAGGCCGCCATCGTCGCCGCCGACGAGCACGAGACGGGCGCGCGGGCGCTCCTCAATCTCGGCCACACCTTCGGCCATGCCCTCGAAGCGGAGACGGGCTATTCGGACCGGCTGCTCCATGGCGAGGGCGTGGCGATCGGCATGGCCCTCGCCTTCCGCCTCTCCGAGGCGCTCGGTCTTGCGCCGCCCGGCGAGGCCGCCCGCGTGACCGCCCACCTTGCGGCCTGCGGCCTGCCCGCTTCGCTGCGCGACGTGCCGGGAACGCCGCTGCCCGCCGACCGTCTCCTCGCCCACATGGCGCAGGACAAGAAGGTCGACGACGGACGGATCACCTTCATCCTCGCCCGGCGGATCGGCGAGGCGGTGATCGAGCGCACCGTGCCGCTCGAGCGTGTGCGCGACCTTCTCCTCTCGGAAGGGGCCGGGGCATGACGCCCGAGGACGCGCTCGTCGAGACCGGACCGGCCTGGGAGGTCATCCTCACCCTCGCCTCCATCCTCGCCCTCCTCATGCTGTCGGCCTTCTTCTCCGGCTCGGAGACGGCGCTGACGGCCGCCTCGCGCGCCCGCATGCACCGTCTCGGCCAGGAGGGCGACGCGCGGGCCCGCCGCGTCGAGCTCCTGATCGGCGACCGGGAACGGCTGATCGGGGCGCTTCTCCTCGGCAACAACCTCGTCAACATCCTCGCCTCGGCGCTCGCGACGAGCCTCCTCCTCACCCTCGTGGGCGAGGGCGGCGTCGCGCTGGCGACGATCCTGATGACGCTCCTCGTGCTGATCTTTTCGGAGCTGATGCCCAAGACCTATGCGATCCGCAACCCCGACCGGGTGGCGATGCTGGTCGGCCTGCCCGTGAAGGTGACGGTGACGCTGCTCGCCCCGATCGTGGCCTCCGTGCGCTTCCTCGTGCGGCAGATGCTGCGCATCGCCGGCCTGCAGGACGACGGCAGCGACGACATCCTGTCGGCGCACGAGGAGATCCGCGGCGCCATCGACCTCCACCACAAGGAAGGGACGGTGGTGAAGGATGCACGCGACATGCTCGGGGGCATTCTCGACCTCAACGAGATCGAGGTCGCCGACGCCATGATCCACCGCAAGAACATCGTCATGATCGACGCCGGCCAGCCGGCCCAGCTCATCGTGGACGAGGTGCTGAAGAGCCCCTATTCGCGCATTCCTCTGTGGAAGGACGACCCGGAGGACATTGTCGGCGTGCTCCACGTCAAGACCCTTCTGCGGGCCCTGCGCGACGTCGACTGGGACGTCGACCGGCTCGACATTCCCGGCCTCACCACCGTGCCCTGGTTCGTGCCGGAGACGACCTCGCTGTCCGAGCAGCTCGACGCCTTCCTCGCCCGGCGCAGCCATTTCGCCCTGGTCGTCGACGAATATGGCGCGCTGATGGGCCTCATCACGCTCGAGGACATTCTCGAGGAGATCGTGGGCGACATCTCCGACGAGCACGACATCGCCGTCACCGGCGTGCGTCCGCAGGCGGACGGCACCGTCAACGTGGATGGCTGGGTATCGATCCGCGACCTCAACCGCGCCCTCGACTGGCCGCTGCCGGACGAGGAGGCCACCACCGTCGCCGGGCTCGTGATTCACGAGGCCCAGCTCATCCCCGAGCCGGGCCAGATCTTCACCTTCCACGGCTTCAAGTTCGAGATCCTGCGGCGCCAGCGCAACCAGATCACGGCGCTGCGCCTCACCCCGCCCGCCCATCTCAAGCGCCTGCCCAAACGCGCGCGGGCCGAGGCCGTCCGCCGCGTCGCCCCGAGCGTCGCGCAGGCGGCGGCGGGCACGGCCGCCCTGCCGGCCGAGCCGCGAAGCCTGTCAGGCTGAGGCCGCCTCCTCGGGCGTCCGGAGCTCGAGGCTGAGGGCGTGGATGCCGCCTGCGATCTCGGCCGCGAGCACCTCGTGGACGCGCCGCTGGCGGGCGAGCCGCGACAGGCCCGCGAAGGCCGATGAAACGATCCGTATCCGGAAATGGGTCTCCCCGCCGGGGCGGTGGCCGGCGTGGCCCCTGTGCCGTTCGCTCTCGTCCAGGATGGCGAGCGCCTGCGGCTCGAAGGCGGCCTCGAGGCGCAATCTTAAGGTCTCGGCAACGCTCATGGCGGACACTCCGCGTCAGGATTGTGGACATCGGGCCTGGTGGCAACGTGCCGCTGTGTCCCCACAGATCGACCGGCCTGTCAAGCGCGAGCTTTTCTTGTCACGGGCGGGCGCCCTTCCCATACTCAAGCCATGTCCGAACGCTACGATTACAGGCCGCCGCTCGGTTTCGACATCCGCATCGCGCCGGAGGGCGAGCGGCGGCGCGCGCGCTACGAGGCGCCGCCGGCACGGACCTGCGAATGGCCCGGCTGCGGCGCCGCGGCGAGCCACCGGGTGCCGCGCAGCCCGCGCATGCTCGAGGACCGCGCCTGGTACTGCCTTGCCCATGTGCGCGAGCACAATCAGAACTGGAACTATTTCGCGGGCATGAGCCCCGAGGACATCGCCCGCTACCAGAAGGACATCGCCACCGGCCACCGGCCGACCTGGAAGCTCGGCGATCAGGTGGGCGGCCGGTTCAGGGGCGCCCATGGCTTCCGGGGTGACCTGCGCGATCCGCATGCGCTGTTCGAGGAGGAACGGGCCCAGCGCGAGGCCGAGCGGCGCCGGACGCCGAGGCTCACGCGGCTGCAGCTCCAGGCGCTCGAGCTCTTCGACCTCGACGAGACCGCGACGCGCGCCGATCTCAGGGCGCGCTACAAGCTGCTGCTCAAGCGCTTTCATCCCGACACCAATGGCGGCGATCGCAGCACGGAAAAGCAGCTCCAGCGCGTCATAAAAGCCTACGACCTGTTGAAGGGCGCGCAACTGCCCTAATATGGCATCGAACCTGCTCCGGCACGGGTGCGGGCTGGCGTTCGGACCTGTGTCCATGCACACTGTCCCCCTTGGGACGGACCGGAACGGGACGGGAGCGGACGCCCATCCGGTGCCGGCGAGGGGGAGAGCCGACATTCTCGGGACGCGCGGGCGGCGCAACGCGGCAGGTCCGGAAAGGACCACCCGCCGCGGCGGCCGTGCCCGTCACGGACGAGACCGGTCACGGGCCGGATCCATCATCGATCGAGGACAACGAGAATGCTCAAGGGGAAGACGAGGACCGAGGCTCTGGACGAGATGGCCGGGCCGGACACGCGCACGTCCGTGCGCGAGACCTTCGGCATCGACACCGACATGACGGTCCCGTCCTTCAGCCAGTCGAACGAATATGTCCCCGACATCGACGACACCTACCGGTTCGATCCCGAGACCACCCTCGCCATCCTGGCCGGCTTTTCCTACAACCGCCGCGTCATGATCCAGGGCTATCACGGCACCGGCAAGTCGACCCATATCGAGCAGGTCGCCGCGCGCCTCAACTGGCCGACCATGCGCGTCAATCTCGACAGCCATATCAGCCGGATCGACCTCATCGGCAAGGACGCCATCGTCCTCAAGAACGACAAGCAGATCACCGAATTCCGCGAGGGCATCCTTCCCTGGGCGCTGCAGCGGCCCGTCGCCCTCGTCTTCGACGAGTATGATGCGGGGCGTCCGGACGTGATGTTCGTGATCCAGCGCGTGCTCGAGGTGCAGGGCCGGCTCACCCTCCTCGACCAGAACCGGATCATCCGCCCGCACAAGGCTTTCCGCCTCTTCGCCACCACCAACACGGTGGGGCTCGGCGACACGACCGGCCTCTATCACGGCACCCAGCAGCTCAATCAGGGCCAGCTCGACCGCTGGTCCATCGTCACGACGCTCAACTACCTCCCCCACGACACCGAGGTCGAGATCATCGCCGCCAAGGTGCCCGCCTATGCGGACGAGAACGGACGCAAGCAGATCAGCGCCATGGTGCGCGTGGCCGATCTCACGCGGACCGCCTTCATGAACGGCGAGCTGTCGACCGTGATGAGCCCGCGCACCGTGATCACCTGGGCGGAGAACGCGATCATCTTCCGCTCCATCGCCTTCGGCTTCCGCGTCACCTTCCTCAACAAGTGCGACGAGCTCGAGCGCGCCACCGTGGCCGAGTTCTACCAGCGCTGCTTCGGCGAGGACCTCGCGGAATCGGCCGCGAGCGGTCTTCTCGCGTGAGGCGGGTGTGGTCCAGACACAGCTGAGGCCGGCCGACCCCGAACTCGACGACTTCAAGCGGGCCATCGTCGAGACGGCGCGGGCGATCGCCGACGATCCCGAGCTCGAGGTGCAGTTCGGCGGCGATCCCGCCAACCGGGCCGAGGCGCGCATCGTCCTGCCCCAGCCCCGGCACGACATGTCGCCCGAGGACCTCGCCGCCCTTCGCGGGGAGGCGGACGCCGCCGCCGTCCGCATCGCCCATCACGACGCCGCCATCCACACCCGCTTCCAGCCGGGCTCCGCCGTCGCCCGCGCCATCTATGACGCGCTCGAGCAGGCCCGGTGTGAATCCATCGGCTCCAACGAGATGGCCGGGGTCGCGGCCAATCTCAGGGCCCTCGTCGAGAAGCGCTGCGCCGATCGGGGGCTCGCCGAGGTCGTCGGCACGGACAATCCTCCGCTTGCGGACATCATCGGGCTGATCGTGCGGGAGGCGCTGACCGGCGAGCGGCCGCCCGAGAGCGTGCGCGCACTCGTCGACCAGTGGCGCTCGCTCGTCGAGGACCGCTGCGGGGAGGATCTCGCCCGGCTGGCCGCGAGCCTTGAGGATCAGGAAGCCTTCGCGCGCATCGTCCGCCGCATGCTGTCCGCGCTCGGCCTTGGCGAGGATCTGGGCGAGCGGGAGGACAGCGAAAGCGAGAGCGAAAGCTCGGACGACGAGGACTCCGCCGACGGACAGTCCGAGGGCTCCGAGGGCGAGCGGAGCTCTGAGGCCCAGCGGATCGAAGAATTCGACATAGACGAGAATCCCTCGGACGAGGACAGCGGCGAGGCCGTCCCGGTCGAGACCGATGCCGAGCTCGACACGGGCGATACGGACGATCTCGAGGCCGGCAACCAGCCCTGGCGTCCTCAGCTTCCGCCCGACGACCCCTTCGCCCAGTCCACCTACAAGGTCTACACGACCGAGTTCGACGAGGTGGTGCATGCGGAGGATCTGTGCGACTCGGACGAGCTCGCCCGCCTGCGCGCCTATCTCGACCAGCAGCTCGGCGCGCTGCAGGGCGTCGTCTCGCGCCTTGCCAACCGCCTTCAGCGCCGGCTCCTCGCCCAGCAGAACCGGAGCTGGACCTTCGATCTCGAGGAGGGCGTGCTCGACGCGGCGCGCCTTGCCCGCGTCGTCGTCGATCCCTCCAATCCGCTCTCCTTCAAGGAGGAGCTGCAGACGCGCTTCCGCGACACGGCGGTGACGCTGCTGATCGACAATTCCGGGTCGATGCGCGGGCGGCCCATCACGGTCGCCGCGATGTGTGCGGACGTTCTCGCGCGCACGCTGGAGCGCTGCGACGTCAAGGTCGAGATTCTCGGCTTCACCACCCGCGCCTGGAAGGGCGGCTCCTCCCGCGACCGCTGGATGTCGGCGGGCAAGCCCCAGCATCCGGGCCGGCTCAACGATCTCAGGCACATCATCTACAAGCCCGCCGACGCCCCCTGG
The DNA here is from genome assembly GCA_013389075.1 of Alphaproteobacteria bacterium. Lineage (GTDB taxonomy): Bacteria > Pseudomonadota > Alphaproteobacteria > JACAEB01 > JACAEB01 > JACAEB01. Next base: position 543 of record JACAEB010000164.1, on the reverse strand, counting down.
CGCCGGACGCGGCGCAATCTCGGCCTCATGCTGCGCGAGGGCCTCCTCAAGGAGAACATCGACGGCGAGGCGCTGCTCTGGGCGCACGAGCGGCTGGCCGGGCGGCCCGAGCAGCGGCGCATCCTGATGGTCATCTCCGACGGCGCGCCGGTCGATGATTCCACACTCTCCGTGAACGTCGGAAACTATCTCGAGAAGCACCTGCGCGAGGTCATCCGCTATATCGAGTAGTCCTCCCCGGTCCAGCTCATCGCCATCGGCATCGGCCACGACGTCACGCGCTACTACAAGCGCGCCGTGACCATCACCGATCCGAGCGAGCTTGCAGGGGCCATGACGGACAAGCTCGTCGAGTTGTTCGAAGAGGACGAAGAATTGCCGGGTCGGTCCGCTGCGCGAAGCCTGAAACCGCAGCGCCGCAAGTACTAAGGCTGGGATCTCGACCACCGCATGCGCGCTGCCCTGTGGCGACATCGTGATCGATGCTGAAGGCTTGGGGCGGCGCCGATGCAGCGAACGGGATAAGCATCCGGTCGCCCGATC
>JACAEB010000187.1 GCA_013389075.1 Alphaproteobacteria bacterium | reverse complement strand
GTGCGGCCCATGCGCGCGCCGAGGCGACGCTCGAGGGTCACGGCCAGCGCCTCGCCGAGGCGATCGAGCGGATCCGCGAGGAAATGGGGTGCGCCCCCGACGAGGTGCTCGGACGGGCCGAGATCGACCTCGCCCAGGGGCTGCCCCCGCTCGCCGACATCGAGGCGGGGCTCGACAAGGCCCGCCGCGACCGGGAGGCGATGGGTGCGGTCAATCTGCGGGCCGAGATCGAGGCGGAGGAGTGCGAGAGCCGTCTTGCCGAGCTGACGGGCGAGCGCGCCGATCTCGTGGAGGCCATCGCCCGGCTGCGCCAGGCCATCGCCAGCCTCAACAAGGAGGGCCGGGAGCGGCTTGGCGCGGCGTTCGAGGCGGTGCGTGTCCATTTCGAGCGTCTGTTCACCCACCTCTTCGGCGGGGGCCATGCCGAGCTGAAGCTGACCGAGGCGGAGGATCCGCTCGAGGCGGGGCTCGAGATCCTCGCCCGCCCGCCGGGCAAGCGCATGCAGACCATGTCGCTCCTCTCCGGGGGCGAGCAGGCGCTGACGGCCATGGCGCTGATCTTCGCCGTGTTCCTCACCAATCCGGCGCCGCTCTGCGTGCTGGACGAGGTGGACGCGCCGCTCGACGACGCCAATGTGGAGCGCTTCTGCAACCTCCTCGACGAGATGCGCCGGCTGACCGAGACGCGCTTTGTCGTGGTGACCCACCATCCGCTCACCATGTCGCGCATGGACCGGCTCTTCGGGGTGACCATGGCCGAGCGGGGGATAAGCCAGCTCGTCTCGGTGGATCTCGCCGATGCCGAGCGCCTGTCCGAGGTGGCCTGAGCCGTGTCGGGACAGGCCCGGAGCGGGGGGCGATTCTCCTTGCGGCCCAATCCGTTGGTCGGCCGGGGCGGCCGCGGCGGCAGGGCCGAAATGACGCGGGGCCGTGCGGTGACGGCTTGCTTGACACCATGGGGGGGCGGGGCTAGCGTGCGCCGCGATTTTGCGGTGCATCAAGCCGCTGGATGGGGACTGCCAGACCGTGCTCGCCCGACGGCGCTCACGTCCGGCCCCGGAAGCGGGGACGGCAGAGGGGCGCTGGCGGGTCTCGACGCGCCCGGGTCGGGCTCGCCATTCCAGTCAGGCCCGGGGAGCTTCCCAGATGTCCGGCTCCGATGACGAGCCCCGCCTGCCCGACGATCTCGAGGCGCTCGGCGAAAGGCTGAAGCGGGCGGGACGCGGCGGAACGGGGACGGGACGCGAGCCGGACGGGGCGCCCGTCTCCGGCTATGCGGGGGCCGTCCGTATCGGGACGGAATTCCTCGTGGCCGTCTGTGTCGGTGGCGGGGTTGGCTGGGCGCTCGATCAGTGGCTCGGCACCGCGCCCTGGCTGCTCGTGGTGTTCTTCCTGTTCGGGATCGCCACGGGTGTTGTGAACATAGTCCGCCTGACCACGCCGGGCGGAGGACCGAAGACACGCTGACCCGGCCCGTCCGTTGGCCGACTCCTGGGAGTGCAGACATTGGCCAGCCCAATGCACCAGTTCGAGATCGCTCCGATCCTCGAACCCTTCATCAAGACGGACACGCTGGAGATCGGCCTCACCAATTCGGCCGCCGCGATGATCGCCGCTTCGCTGTCGATCACGGCGCTGATGATCCTGTCGATGTCGGGGCGCGCCGTCATTCCGGGGCGGCTCCAGTCGATCGCCGAGCTGTCCTACGAGTTCGTGGCGAACATGATCCGCGACACGGCGGGTACGGCGGGCATGCGCTTCATGCCCTTCGTCTTCTCGCTCTTCATGTTCATCCTGATCGGCAATCTCATCGGGATGTTTCCCTACGCCTTCACCTTCACGAGCCACATCATCGTCACCTTCGCGCTCGCGGCCACGGTGATCCTCAGCGTGCTGGTGATCGGCTTCGCCAAGCACGGGCTCGGCTTCCTGCGGCTCTTCGCCCCGTCCGGGCTGCCGGTGCTGCTTCTCCCCGCCATCGTCGTGATCGAGATCATCTCGTTCCTGACGCGACCCGTCAGCCTCTCGGTCCGGCTTTTCGCCAACATGCTGGCCGGCCACACCATGCTGAAGGTGTTCGCGGGCTTCGTGAGCAGCCTGTCCGCCCTCGGAACGATCGGCATCATCGGGGCCATCGTGCCGCTCGCGGGGACGCTCGCCATCACCGCGCTCGAATTTCTGGTCGCCTTCCTGCAGGCCTACATCTTCGCGATCCTGACCTGCATCTATCTCAACGACGCGCTCCATCCGGCGCACTGATCCCACCGTCACGATGGCCTCGCCCGACGACACCGTTCCTAGAGGAGACACCAAAATGGAAGCAGAAGCAGCGAAGTATATCGGCGCCGGTCTCGCCACCCTCGCCCTGCTGGGCGCCGGTATCGGTATCGGGAACATCTTCGGCAACTATCTTTCCGGCGCGCTGCGCAATCCGGCGGCCGCCGCCCAGGAGCGCACGATGGTCTATATCGGCTTCGCGCTCGCCGAAGCGACGGGCCTTTTCGGCCTCGTGATCGCCTTCATCATCCTGTTCGGCTGAGGGCAGCGCGGACCCCTGCCTGCGGGCGGCGGCGCCGAGGGTGCCGCCCGCCGCCGGAGCGGGGTCACGTCCCGACTGCCTTTCGGAGGATGGCATGGCGAGCGAAGCACGTGAGGCGACGGCGGAGATGATCCTTGCGGCGGCGGAACCCGCCGCCGGGGACCTTCACGCCGAAACCGGAGCCTATGACAGCCATGAGGGCGGGGGCCTGCCCCAGCTCGATACGAGCACCTATGCGGGCCAGCTCTTCTGGCTCGCGCTCACCTTCGTCTTCCTCTACCTGATGATGTCGCGCGTGGCGCTGCCGCGCGTGGCGAGCGTCCTCGAGGAACGGCGGGAACGCATCGCCGCCGATCTCGACAAGGCCGAGGAACTGAGGGGCGAGAGCGAGGCCGCGGTCGCCGCCTACGAGGCCGCCCTCGCCGAGGCGCGGGCCAAGGCGGTCCGCATCGCCAACGACACGCGCGCCCGCGTCCAGGCCGAGATCGACGCCCTCAAGGCCGAGACCGACGCCGAGCTCAAACTCAAGCTGACCGAGGCGGAGGCGCGCATCGAGGCGATGAAGGAAAGCGCGCTCGCCAAGGTGCGCGGTATCGCCGGCGAGGCCATGGTGGCGATCGTCGGACAGATTCTCGGCCAGAGCGTCGATGCGGACACGGCCGACCGTTACGTCACCGCCGAGCTGAACGCCCGGGGCTGACGGGGCGCGGAAAGGGAAAGACCCCATGGAAGAGCAAGCGACGGGCTTCGTCTTCGACGCGACCTTCTGGGCGCTGGTCGGCCTCGTGCTGTTCCTGCTCGTGGTCTTTGCCGCGGGCGTGCCGCGCAAGGTGGCGAAGGCGCTCGACGACCGCGCCGACCGCATCCGCTCCGATCTCGACGAAGCCCGCCGGCTGCGCGAGGAGGCGCAGGCCCTGCTCGCCAGCTATCAGCGCAAGCAGCGGGACGCCGAGAAGGAGGCCGAGGACATCGTCGAGCGGGCGACCGTGGACGCGAAGCGCTATGCCGAGGAGGCGCGGGCGGCGCTGCGTGATCAGCTCGAGCGCCGTGTGCAGATGGTCGAATCCAAGATCGCCCAGGCCGAGCGCGACGCGACGCAGGAAGTGCGGCTCGCCGCCACCACGCTCGCCATCGCCGCCTCGCGCAAGCTGATCGCCGAGCGCGTCGGCGCGACGGAGGATGCCGAACTCATCTCCTCGGCGATCGGCGAGCTCGACTCCCGCCTGCACTAGGTCCCTCGTGCCCGCCGCGCGGCCGCGCCGCGCCTGCGCGGGGGCCTCGCTCAGGCCTCGGCCATCTGCGCACGGATCTTCTGGCGCAGCATGTCGATCGGGACCAGCTTCTTCTTGTCTTCGAAGTGCCAGAAGGTCCAGCCGTTGCAGGCCTCGAGCCCCTGCACGCGGGCGCCGACCCTGTGGATCGAGCCGATCTCGCCCGAGCCGTCGCGGGTGGTTGCGCTGATCGTGCCATCCGCCCGTATCCGGGCGGCCCGGTCGCCGCGCGGGTCGTAGAGCTTCTGCCCCGGCCGCAGGAGGCCGCGCTCGACCAGGGCGGCGAAGGGCACGCGGGCGGCCTCGCGCCGGGAGGGCAGGGGCGCGATGTCGCCATCTTCATACGGAACGGTTTCGGCGAGCCGCGCCCGCGCCACCTCGACATAGGCGCGTTCGCGCTCGATGCCGATGAAGCGCCGCCCGAGCCGCTTGGCGACGACGCCCGTCGTCCCCGTTCCGAAGAAGGGATCGAGCACCACATCGCCCGGGCGCGAGGCGGCGATCAGCACACGGTGCAGCAGCGCCTCGGGCTTCTGGGTCGGGTGGGCCTTGCCGCCGGTTTCGTCCTTGACCCGTTCGGCGCCGGTGCAGAGCGGCAGGAACCAGTCCGACCGCACCTGCACATCCTCGTTCCCCGCCTTGAGCGCCTCGTAGTTGAAGGTGTAGCCGCGCGCCCCCGCCTCGCGCGCCGCCCAGATGAGCGTCTCGTGCGCATTGGTGAAGCGCCGCCCACGGAAGTTCGGCATGGGATTGGCCTTGCGCCAGACCACGTCGTTCAGCACCCAGAAGCCCAGATCCTGAAGGGCCGTCCCGAGGCGGAAGATGTTGTGATAGGAGCCGATCACCCAGGCCGTGCCCGTCGGCTTGAGGATGCGCCGCACCTCGCCGAGCCAGGCACGGGAGAATCGGTCATACTCGGCGAAGCTCTCGAAGCGGTCCCAGGCGTCGTCGACGGCGTCGACGCGCGAATCGTCCGGGCGGCGCAGTTCGCCCGAGAGCTGAAGATTGTAGGGCGGGTCGGCGAAGACGAGATCGACGCTCGCATCGGGAAGCCCGCGCAGCACCTCGAGGCAGTCGCCCTCGAGGATCGTGTCGAGCCTGAGGCGTCCGGCATCGGGCGCGCCTGCGCGCCGCTGTGCCTGACCATCCGCCTCATGCGCATTCGCCGCGTCCGCCATCGTCCGTCCCCGCCCGAGTCAAAAGACCGCGCGAGTGTGCCGTCCGCGCGGTCTTGGATTGGTTAATGCGGTCCGCCCCGGGACAGCGCCCCGGCGGGCTGACTCTCTATTAAGCCCGCAGCAAAGGCGCTTCGTCAATTCGGATCGGCGGGTCTCATTCGGCCGGAATGGCAAGGCCGAGCGCTGCCTGCACCGGGCGCGGCGCATTGGCGTTCGCGGCGGTCCTGGCCAGCGGCGCGCAGTTGCGGACGGGGCGGAAGCTCCGCCGATGGTGCACGCACGGACCGAAGCGGTCGAGCGCGGCGAGATGCTCGCGCGTTCCATAGCCCATGTTCCGCTCGAAGCCGTAATGCGGCGCGTCCTCGGAGAGGAGCCGCATCAGCCGGTCGCGCGTCACCTTGGCGACGATCGAGGCCGCCGAGACCGATCTGTGCAGCGCATCGCCCTTCACGAGCGGCGTCACCGGACAGGGGAGGGCGGGCGCTCTGTTGCCGTCCACGATCGCAAGACGCGGCGAGGAGCGCAGATTGGCGACGGCGCGCTGCATGGCGAGGAAGGTCGCGGCCAGGATGTTGTGGCGGTCGATCTCCTCGACCGTGGCGATCCCGACGGCGACCTCGGCCTGGTCGACCAGGAGATCGTAGAGCCGTACCCGTTCGGCGGCGGGGATCACCTTGGAATCGCCGAGACCCTCCGGAATGGCGCGGGGGCGCAGGATGACGGCCGCGGCGACCACGGGCCCCGCGAGCGGACCGCGCCCGGCCTCGTCGATCCCGACGACATCCTCGATCAGCGCGCGCCGCTTCAGAAAGGCGGGGGTGAGGAGATGGGGGAAGAGATCGCCCATCGCCGGCGGAGGACCGGATTTCGCTTTGCCGCGCATGGGTCAATCATGACCTCGGACGCGGCGGTGTCAATATTGTCGCAGGCGATTGTCCGCCGTCGGACGTGCTCGGCGCCCGCCGCCGCGGCTTCGGCCAGCTCTCAGAACAGGGAGAGCTGGCGATCCGCTTGCCCCGGCACCTCGAAGGCCGAGCAGTCGAGCGGGGGAAGCGGGCCGTCGAGCGAAAGCCGGCGCGCGGCGCGGGAGAAACGCTGGCCGATTAGCTCGGCGATCGGCCCCTCGCCCGCCATGCGTGTGCCCCAGCGCGGATCATAATCGCGGCCGCCATGGATCTGGCGCACGGCCGCGCGAACCTTCGCCGCCCGCCCCGGAAGGACCGCTTCCAGCCAGTCGCCGAAGAGGTCCTTCACCTCGAGCGGCAGGCGCAGGCAGATATAGGCCGCCCGCACCGCTCCGGCCTCCCGGGCGGCTTGCAGGATCGCCTCGATCTCGTGATCGGTCAGCCCCGGAATGACCGGCGCGACCATGACCGAGGCGGGGATGCCGGCGTCGGCCAGCGCGCGCAGGGCGGCGAGCCGCCGGTCCGGTGTCGCCGCGCGCGGCTCCATCGCCCGGGCAAGGCGGGGGTCGAGCGTGGTGATGGACACCGCCACGCGCGCCCGCCCCGCCGCGGCCTCGGGCGCGATGATGTCGATGTCGTCCACCACCGCGGCGCCCTTGGTGGTGATGGTGAACGGATGGCGAAAGGCGGCGAGCACCTCGAGGATCTGGCGGGTGAGGCGCAGCCGCCGCTCGACCGGCTGGTAGGGATCGGTGTTGGTGCCGAGGGCGACGGGGGCGGGGGCATAGCCCTTGCGCGACAGCTCCTTGCGCAGAAGCGCGGGCGCGTCGGGCTTCATGGTGAGGCGCGTCTCGAAGTCGAGCCCCGGCGACAGGCCCAGCCAGGCGTGGGTCGGCCGGGCGAAACAGTAGATGCACCCGTGTTCGCAGCCCCTGTAGGGATTGATGGAGCGGTCGAACGGCACGTCCGGCGAGCTGTTCCGGGTGAGGATGGTGCGGCTCGCATCGCGCGCGAGTTCGGTCCTCGGCCCGGCGGGACGGTCCGGCCCGGGGCTCTCCCAGCCATCATCCGCGGCCTCGGCGGTCAGACGATCGAAGCGCACGGGCGGATTCGACCGCGCCGCCCGGCCGGCCGGACGCTCTGCCCCCCGCCGGCCGTGTCCGGGTGGTCCCATCACGCTCGTCCGGCCCCGATCGCTGCGCGTTCTCATGCTTAAAGCGTACGAACATCAGGAAAACACTTCAAGAACATTCTGCGTTTTTCGGCGCGGCCGCCTGTGAAGAAGTGCGAGAGGGGGCGGGTCGCCTTACACTCGCGTCATGATCACCGTCGTCATCCCCACGCTCGATGCCGCAGCCACGCTGCCCTCCGCCCTCGGCGCGCTGATACCGGCGACGGTGAACGGGCTCGTGAAGGAGGTCATCGTCGTCGACGGTGGCTCCACGGACGACACGCTCGCCATCGCCGAGGAGATGGGGGCGCGGACCCTCCTCGGTGAGCGCGGCCGGGGCAGCCAGCTCGCGCAAGGCGGGGCGGCGGCGCGGGCCGACTGGATCCTCTTTCTCCATGCGGACACGGTGCTGAGCCCGGGCTGGGAGGCGGAGGCGCGGTCTCTGATGAGCCGGACGGGAGCCGGCCAGGGGGCGCGCGGGGAGGTGGCGGCCGCCTTCCGCTTCGCGCTCGACGACGCCTCGCACAAGGCCCGGCGGCTCGAGCGCATGGTCGAGCGCCGCTGCCGGCTCCTCGGGCTTCCCTATGGCGATCAGGGCCTTCTCATTCCGCGCGCCTTCTACGAGAGGCTCGGCGGCTACCGGCCCGTGCCGCTGATGGAGGATGTCGACATCGTGCAGCGGATCGGTCGCAAGCGGCTCGTGATGATGCGCAGCGAGGCCGTGACGAGCGCCGAGCGCTATCTGCGCGATGGCTACACCTGGCGTCCCTTGCGCAATCTCGCGCTCCTCACCCTCTATATGCTCCGTGTACCTCCCGCCGTGCTTGCCCGGCTCTATGGCTGACCGCGACCGGCCGACGCTGATCCTCTTCGTGCGGGCACCCGTGCTCGGCCGGGTGAAGACGCGTCTTGCGCGCGCGCTCGGGGGCGTGACGGCGCTCAGGCTCTACAGGGCCGGCCTGCGCGCGGCGGTCCTGCGGCTGGGGCGTGATCCGCGCTGGCGCCTCGTGCTCGCGGTGACGC
>JACAEB010000206.1 GCA_013389075.1 Alphaproteobacteria bacterium | reverse complement strand
GAGTCGACATAGGCGGCGCCGAACGTGGCGTAGCCATCAAGCGACAGCTTGATCTTCTCGGCGGCCGATGCCGGCGCCGAGAAGGCAGCGGCGGCGACGAGCGCCGACGTGCCGAGCAGAATCTTCTTCATCTCTGGTCCCTCGCGTCCTTGGGAAGTCCAATCACAAGTTTGGGTGAACACGCTGCTTCGGGACGAGATCGCCCCCCCATGTTCGGGGCGATTTAGGCGCCGATTAAGGTTGCCGGTCAAGGCGAAACGCGCAGGACTCCAAGGGAATTGCGCCTGTTGTTGCTCCGTGGACACAGCGGGGAGCGACTGTTGCCCGGTGGATCGGCGCGTGGACCAATCAGGAGTATGGTCCCGCCATTACAGGACGTGTTGGTGCGGTTGCGGTTGAGGATGACGGGGCATGGCAGGCGGGAGCAGGCGGTCGGGATCGGCACCCGAGCGGGACAATCTGGCGCTGCGGGCGGCAGAGGAGGAGGTTCTCACGGCCTTGCGCGCTCAGAACCACGTGCGCGCGGAAGCCTTGGCGCGCAAGGCCATTGCCCGGTTCGGGCAGGTGGCGGAACTGATCAACATGCAGGGCGTCGCTCTCTACTACATGGGCCAGTACGAGGCGGCAGCCGCGCGGCTCCGCCGGGCGCTGCAGCTCAAGCCGGAGGCCGTGCGCTGGGCGAGCAATCTGGGCCTTGCCTATACGGCGCTCAACCGCCCGCAGGACGCCCTCGCGGCCTTCGAGACCGTCCTTGCCCGGTATCCCGACGAGCCCGAACTCCTCGGCAATTACGGACAGGCGCTCAAGGATGCCGGCCGGTTCGAGGCGGCAGCGGAAGTTCTGATGCGTGCCACTGAGCTGGCGCCGACCCAGTCGCGCAACTTCTCGGCGCTCGCGGGGGTTCTCTTGGAGCTCGACGAGGCAGAGGCGGCGATTGACTCCTACCGTCGCACGATCGCCATCCGGCCGGACAATGCCGTGCTTCACCACAATTACGCGATCGCACTGCTGCGCCAGGGCCTGTTCGACGAGGGGTGGCGCGAACACGACTGGCGCTTCCGGACCCGGGACAAGGAAGTCCGCGACTACGGTGTGCCGCCCTGGCAGGGGGAGTCGCTCGAGGGAGTGCCGATCCGCGCCTGGGGCGAACAGGGCGTCGGCGACCAGATCCTCTACGCGTCGATGCTGCCCGACCTCGTCGCGCTCGGCGCCGAGGTCCATGTGCAGTGCGATCCACGCCTTCACCCGCTGCTGCGTCGCTCGCTGCCGGCCCTCGCCAGTCTCCACGGATTCGAGCGCCCGCCCGAGGAGGCGCTCGGCCGCTACCAGGTGGCCTTCGGAAGTCTCGGCGGGCATTTCCGGCGTGATGCCGGACGCTTTGGCGAGGGTGCGCCCTTCCTCCGGGCCGACCCGGCGGCCCGTGCCCGGCTGCGCGCGAAATACGAGCGGCTGGCGAAAGGCCGGCCGGTGCTGGGGGTAGCCTGGCGGTCGGCGAACAAGTCGTTCGGGACGTTCAAGAGCATGCGCCTCACCGACCTTGCACCGATCGTCCGCGACAGGCCGGCCTTTCTCGTCAACCTGCAATATGGCGATTGCCGCGCCGAGCTCGGCGAGGCCGACCGCATGGGCCTTGAGGTTTACGACGATCCCGAGATCGACCAGATGAAGGATCTCGACGGGTTCGCCTCGCAGATCGCCGCGCTCGACGGCGTCATCTCCGTCTCCAACACGACGGTGCACATGGCCGGCGCGCTCGGCGTGCCGACGCTCGTCATGCTCACGCGCGGCAAGGGCATCATCTGGTACTGGTTCCTGGAGCGGACGGACAGCCCGTGGTATCGCAGCCTCCGGCTCTTCCGGCAGGCCGAGAAGGGTGCGTGGGACGGGGTCATCTCGGCCGTGGCTGCGACAGTCCGCGCAGGGTGGCCGGGCGCGTGAGCGGCTATGGTCGCCGGGCTCGGGTCTGAGGGGGAGAGCACATGACGACCGAGGCAATCCGCGTCTTCGTCGGCTGGGACAGCCGCGAGGCCATCTGTTACGAGGTCTGCCGCCGGTCGATCCTCGAGCATGCGAGCGGCCCCGTCGAGGTGGTGCCGATCAAGCAGTCCGAGCTGCGCGCGCAAGGGCTCTATACCCGCACCGACGATCCGCTCGCCTCCACCGAATTCACCTACACGCGCTTCCTCACGCCCCATCTCGCCGGCTGGCAGGGCCTGGCGCTTTTCTGCGACTGCGATTTCCTCTGGCAGGCGGATGTGGGCGAGCTCGTGGCGCTCGCCCGGGCCGACCGGCCCCGCGCCCTCTGGTGCGTCCAGCACGACTACCGGCCCTCCGAGACGATCAAGATGGACGACCGTGTGCAGACGGTCTATCCGCGGAAGAACTGGTCGAGCCTCATGCTGTTCGACTGCGGCCATCCCGCCAATGCCGCGCTGAGCCCGGCACGGGTGAGCGCCGAGACCGGCGCCTTCCTGCATCGGATGCAGTGGCTGGAGGATGCGGACATCGGCGCCGTGCCGGAGGAATGGAACTGGCTCGAGGGCTGGTCGAACCTCAATCATCCGGATGTGGAGCCCAAGGTGATCCACTACACCCGCGGGGGCCCCTGGTTCGAGAACTGGCAGCATGTGGCCTATGCGGATCGCTGGCTCGCGGCGGCGCGGGCGGTCGCGGCGGAGGCGTATGACGAGCGCCGGGGCCAGGGCCGAAGGCCGCTTTGACGGACGCACGAAACCAGATAGAAAACGGGCAGTGATGGGATGGCCGGTCGGCAATCACGCCGGGGCGGGCGGGCCGAGCCGAACGGGAGGTGCCGACGTGCGCTTTATCTGTCTTCTGGTTCCCTTTCTCCTGCTGCTTTCCGCTTGCGGCAGCGATGTGAAGGTCGAGCGTGAGTATCCGCAGGAAATTCCCGGCGGCTCGCGCTACGACCCCTTCGCCAAGAAGGGCGAATATGACGGCCAGGGCATCTTCGGCGAGGACGGGCTGACCCTGTTCGGCGGGGGGAGCGAGAACGCGAGCGGCGGCGGGATCGGCGTGAACGGCTATCTCTGGCGCGCCTCGCTCGACACGCTCGCCTTCATGCCGCTCGTCTCGGCCGATCCCTTCGGCGGGGTCATCATCACCGACTGGTATGCCGGCGCCGACGTGCCGGACGAACGGGTGAAGATGACCGTCTACATCCTCGACACGCGGCTGCGGGCCGACGGCGTGCGGGTGAACGTCTTCCGCCAGGCCCGGCGCGAGGACGGCAGCTGGGTCGATGCGCAGGTGAGCCCCGACACGCCCACCATGATCGAGAACGCGATCCTGACCCGGGCGCGCCAGCTCCGGGTGGATTCGATCCAGAAATAGGCGCAGCACCGGCGCCCGCGCCCTGGCCGCCGACGCCCGCGCGGCGGCGGTCCGCGAGAGCCGTGCGCCAGAGGGATGATTGGCATGTCGCGGTACAATCCGCTCGCCGTCGAGCCGAAATGGCAGCAGGTCTGGGAGGCGCGGGAGGTCTTCCGGGCACGGACGGACGCGGGCCGTCCCAAATGCTACGTGCTCGAGATGTTTCCCTATCCCTCCGGGCGCATCCATATCGGCCATGTCCGCAACTACGTGATGGGCGATGTGGTGGCCCGCTTCAAGCGGGCGCAGGGGTACAGCGTGCTTCATCCGATGGGATGGGACGCCTTCGGCATGCCGGCCGAAAACGCCGCGATGGAGCGCAAGGTCCATCCGGCCAAATGGACCTATGACAACATCGCGGTGATGAAGGCCCAGCTGAAGCGGCTCGGCCTCTCGATCGACTGGAGCCGCGAGTTCGCGACCTGCGATCCGGCCTATTACGCCCAGCAGCAGCAGCTCTTCCTCGATCTCCTCGAGGCGGGCCTCGCCTATCGCCGGCAGATGAGCGTGAACTGGGACCCGGTCGACCACACCGTTCTCGCCAACGAGCAGGTGATCGACGGGCGCGGCTGGCGCTCGGGCGCGCTCGTCGAGAAGCGGCAGCTCGAGCAATGGGCCTTCCGCATCACCGCCTTCGCCGAGGAGCTGCTCGAGGGGCTGAAGTCGCTGGAGCGCTGGCCCGAGAAGGTGCGCCTCATGCAGGCGAACTGGATCGGCCGGTCCGAGGGGCTCACCTTCACCTTCGCGCTCGAGGATCCGGCCGGCCGTCTGCCGGAGGCCGAGCGGGCCGAAGGCCTCACCGTCTACACGACGCGGCCGGACACGCTGTTCGGCGCGGCCTTCTGCGCCATCGCGCCCGACCATCCGCTCGCGCGGCATCTGGCGGCACAGGTCCCGGCCGTGGCGGCGCTGGCCGAGCGGGCGGCCCATCTCGGCACCTCGGCCGAAGCGCTCGAGCGCGCGGAGAAGGAGGGCGTCGACACCGGCCTGTGCGTCGTGCACCCCTTCGATCCGGACCGCCGCCTGCCGGTCTATGTGGCCAATTTCGTCCTGATGGACTACGGCACGGGCGCCATTTTCGGCTGCCCCGCCCATGATCAGCGCGATCTCGACTTCGCCCGCAAATACGGCCTGCCGGTGCGGCCCGTGGTGATCCCGGAGGGCGTTGATCCGGCGGGCTTCGTCATCGGCGAGGAGGCCTATACGGGCGGGGGACGTCTCGCCCATTCGGACTTTCTCGACGGGCTCGAGGCCGAAGCGGCGAAGGCGGCCGCCATCGACCGCATGGAGGCTCTGGGGCGCGGCCGGAGGACGGTCAACTACCGGCTCCGCGACTGGGGTGTCTCGCGCCAGCGCTACTGGGGCTGCCCCATCCCCGTTATCCATTGTCCGGCCTGCGGCGTCGTGCCGGTCCCGCGGGCGGACCTTCCGGTCCTGTTGCCGGAGGATGTGAGCTTCGACCGGCCGGGCAATCCGCTCGCGCATCATCCGAGCTGGAGCCATGTCGCCTGTCCGTCCTGCGGCTGTCTGGCGCGGCGCGAGACCGACACGCTCGATACCTTCGTCGACAGCTCCTGGTATTTCGCCCGCTTCTGCGCGCCCCACGCGGCCGAGCCGATCGACCGGGCGGCCACGGACTACTGGCTGCCCGTCGACCAGTACATCGGCGGCGTCGAGCACGCGATCCTGCACCTCCTCTATTCGCGGTTCTTCGTCCGGGCGCTGAAGGCCTGCGGCAAGATCGGCCTCGCCGAACCCTTCGCCGGCCTCTTCACCCAGGGCATGGTGTGCCACGCGACCTACAAGGACGACCGCGGCGCCTGGCTCTTCCCCGAAGAGGTCGAGGAGGACGGGGCGGGCGGCTGGCGCGTCGCCTCGACCGGTGCGCCGGCCATTGCCGGCCCGCTCGAGAAGATGTCGAAGTCCAAGCGCAACGTCGTGGCGCCCGAACCCATCATCGAGGCCTATGGCGTCGACAGCGCGCGGCTTTTCCTCGTCTCCGACACGCCCCCCGAGCGGGACATCGAATGGACGCAGGCGGGGATCGAGGGAGCCTGGCGCTTCACGCACCGGCTCTGGCGCGCCATCGGCGAGGATCTCTCCGCGCTGGCGCCCGCGGGCGCCCCGATGCCCGCGGAGCTCGCGCCGGAGGCGATGGCCTTGCGAAAGGCCGTCCACAAGGCGGTCGCGGCGGTGACCGAGGACATAGAGCGCTTTCGCTTCAACCGGGCGGTGGCGCGCCTGCACGAGCTCACCACGACCGTGATCGAGGCCCGTGGCCGGAGCGAGGCCGGGGGCATGACGTACGCGCTCCGCGAGGCCGCCGAAGCCCTTTGCCGGCTCGCCGCGCCCGTCCTGCCCCATCTCGCCGAGGAGGCGTGGAGCGCTCTCGGACACGACACGCTCGTGATCGACAGCCCCTGGCTGGTTGCGGACCCCGCGCTGACGCGGGAAGATGAGATGGTGATCCCCGTCCAGATCAACGGCAAGCGCCGCAGCGAGATCGTGGTGCCGGCCGGGGCGGACGAGGCGGCCGTGCGCGCGGCGGTCATGGCCGACGAGGCGGTGGCGCGCGCGCTCGGGGGCGGGAGCGTCACCAAGTTCATCTATGTGCCGGGGCGGATCGCCAATCTCGTGGTCAGGCCCGGCTGAGGGGGGTCCATGGACAGTCGCCACAAGACCGGCGGGTTGGTGCGGAGGATCGCGGCGCTCGGCCTCCTGGTGCTGGTCGCCGGGTGCGGGTTCCGGCCGATGTACGGTTCGATCTCCGGTGACGCCCTGGAGGAGGAGCTGGCCGGGATCGCCGTCGCCCCCATCGAGGGACGTCTGGGCTTCGAGGTGCGCGAGAGCCTTCTGGCCGCGATCTCTCCCCGGGGCGAGCCGTCGGCCCCCGATTACCGGCTCGAGGTGAAGCTGCGCGAGACCGAGGAGGGCCTGCTCATCGAGCGCGACGCCTCCATCACCCGGTTCAACTACAGCCTCATCGGAAGCTATGTGCTGCGCGAGGCCGGCACGGGCGAGGTGGTCTACGCCGACGAGAGCCGGTCGATCGGCGCCTTCAACGTGGTCGATTCGCAATTCGCGACGCTGGTCGCGCGCGAGGATGTCCAGGAGCGCACGGCCCGCGACCTCGCCCGCGACATCGTGCTGACCCTCGCCTTGTATTTCGAGGGCCGCGAGGGAGAGGCGGCGCCCGCATCGTCCGCCGCGCCCGCACCCGCGCAATGAGGATCGGCCCGGCCGGCGTCGAGGCCTTTCTGGCCGCTCCGCCCGAGGCGATCGCCGCCGTCCTTCTCCACGGCCCGGATGCGGCGCTCGTGCTCGAACGGGCTCAGGCCCTCGCGCGGGCCATCGTTCCCGATCCCCGCGACGCCTTCCGCCGCGCGGATCTGACCGAGGCCGAGCTGCGCGCCGATCCCGCCCGCCTCGCCGATGAATATGCGGCGCTGTCGCTGATGGGCGGGCGCCGGGTCATCCGCATCCGCGATGTCACCGAGACCGGGAAATCCCTGCTCGGACCCTTCCTCGAGGAGGTGGAGGCGGGGACCCTCGCCGGCGACAATCTCGTCATCCTCGAGGCGGGGGAGCTGCGGAAGGACTCGGCGCTCCTCGCCCTCTTCGAGGACGCGCGGCGGGCCGCCTCCCTCGCCTGCCGACCCGACGGACCCGCCGAGCTCGGGGGCCTCGTCGATGTCTGGGCCAGGACGAATGCCCTGGCGGTGGACGGCGATGTCCGGGCGCTCCTCGCCGAGGCGCTCGCCGGCGACCGGGCGCGCGCGCGCGGCGAACTTGAAAAGCTCGCGCTCTATGTGGGCCCCGGCGGCGCCGTTCCCCGGCCCGTCACGCTCGCCGATGTGCAGGCCGTCCTCAGCGAGCTTCCGGAGGCCGGCCTCTTTCCGCTCATCGACGCCGCCTGCCGCGGCGACACCCGCCGGGTGCTCGCCGACCTGCCGCTGGTCCTCGTCGATGCCGGCGCCGTCGCGGCCGTCCTCCTCCTGACGGACCGGATCCGGCGCCTCCAGGGCGGGGGCGGGCGCGG
>JACAEB010000217.1 GCA_013389075.1 Alphaproteobacteria bacterium | reverse complement strand
GCCCGGGCGCCGGCCCGGGCGGCCGGCCGGGCCGGGGCGGCTATCCGCGTCCCGTCCCCGCCTTTCGCGCGCCCGCCGAGATGAAGGCGAGCCAGGTCGTGCGCGGCGCGCGCGCCGGCCAGTACACGGTCTCGCGTGGCTGCCAGACCCAGATTCTCCTGTTTCTTCTGGCCCATCCCTGGCTCGCCGACGCCTTCGCCGAGCGGCTCACCGAGGCGAGCCTGCCTGATCCCGCGCTCGAGGCGCTCAAGCAGCGGATCGTGGAGCTTGTCGCCTGTACCCCCGCTCTTGACAGCCTATCCATTAAGGACCACCTCTTGGCGCAGGGCGCGGGGGCGGTTCTGGACCGGATTGCGTCTTCAATCGAGGCAAAACGGTCGATGGCCGCTCGGCCCGGTGCCGGCGAGGCGGAGATCGTGAAGATCTTCTCGGACAGCCTGAGGCGGCCCGAGGCAACCCAGCAGGCCGGTGGGCCAGCAGGGGATCAGGGAGCCGGAAAGGCACGTGAACCAGGCACCAGCGCTCCAGGATCGAGCCCTTCAGCCCCCGGAACCGAGGGCGGTGCCGCGCCTGCGGGGTCTTCGCGCGACGAGATGGCGCGGAAACTGGCGCGTGTTGATCGCGCACACAAGCTGCGCCGGCCTCGTGATCGCGAGGCCTTGGGCGCGCCCTGGCCAGCCGACAGAATTCTGACATAGCCGATCCGGTCGGCGAGGTGGCCATTGGGCCGATCCGCCGCCGGCCGGCAACAAGACGGGATGCCCATGGAAGACGCCAACGAGACCCCGGTCGAGGCCGAGATCGCCACCCAGAAGCCGGCCGCCGCCAAGAAGGGCAAGGGCACCGAGGCGGGCACCCCGCGCGAGGAGGGCGACAGCCCGCTGCTCGACCTCTCGGACGCCGCCGTCAAGCGCATGATCAAGGCCGCCAAGGCGCGCGGCTACGTGACCTATGACGAGCTCAACACCGTGATGCCCTCCGACCAGGTCTCCTCCGAGCAGATCGAGGACACCATGGCCATGCTGTCGGAAATGGGCATCAACGTCGTCGAGAGCGAGGAGGCCGAAGCCGAGGCCGAGACGACCGAGGTCGCCGAGCGCGAGGAGCCCGGCACGGTCGTCACCCAGACCAAGACCGAGGAACTCGACCGCACGGACGATCCGGTCCGCATGTATCTGCGCGAGATGGGCTCGGTCGAACTCCTGTCGCGCGAGGGCGAGATCGCCATCGCCAAGCGGATCGAGGCGGGCCGCGAGACCATGATCGGCGCGCTCTGCGAGAGCCCGCTGAGCTTCGAGGCCATCATCGTCTGGCGCGACGAGCTCAACGACGGAAAGATCCTGCTGCGCGACATCATCGATCTCGACGCCACCTATGGCGCCGGGCCCGAGGGCGCCGCGGCCCCCGCCGCCGAGGGCGCGCCGCCCGAGGAGGGCGTGGCCGCGCCCGAGGCCGAGGTCGAGGAGGACATCGACGATGGCGAGGAGAACTCGCTGTCGCTCGCGGCCATGGAGGCCCAGCTCAAGCCGCAGGTGCTCGAGACCTTCGACACCATCGCCGACCACTACAAGAAGCTGCGCAAGCTGCAGGACGCCCTCGTCGAGGCGGCCCTCAAGAACGAGGAGCTGACCAAGCCGCAGGAGACGCGCTACCGCAAGCTCAAGAGCGAGATCATCGACGCGGTGAAGAGCCTCCGGCTCAACAATGCGCGGATCGACGCGCTCGTGGACCAGCTCTACTCGATCAACCGCAGGCTGATGAGTCTCGAGGGACGCCTCATCCGCCTCGCCGAGGCCCATGGCGTCGAGCGCTCCGACTATCTGCGCCAGTACTATGGCAACGAGCTCGATCCGGTCTGGACGCGCCGCGTCGGCCGCCTCAAGGGGGCGGGCTGGAAGGCCTTCGTGCAGGCCGAGCGCGACAAGATCCGCGACATCCGCGAGGAGATCTCCCGCATCAGCCAGGAGACCGGCCTTCAGGTGTCCGAGTTCCGGCGCATCGTGCAGACCGTGCAGAAGGGCGAGCGCGAGGCCCGGCAGGCCAAGAAGGAAATGGTGGAGGCGAACCTGCGCCTCGTCATCTCCATCGCCAAGAAATACACCAATCGCGGCCTGCAATTCCTCGATCTGATCCAGGAAGGCAATATCGGCCTCATGAAGGCCGTGGACAAGTTCGAGTACAGACGGGGCTACAAGTTCTCGACCTATGCCACCTGGTGGATCCGGCAGGCCATCACGCGCTCCATCGCCGACCAGGCGCGGACCATCCGCATCCCCGTGCACATGATCGAGACGATCAACAAGCTCGTGCGCACCTCGCGCCAGATGCTGCACGAGATCGGCCGCGAGCCGACCCCCGAGGAGCTGGCCGAGAAGCTCGGCATGCCGCTCGAGAAGGTCCGCAAGGTGATGAAGATCGCCAAGGAGCCGATCTCCCTCGAGACGCCCATCGGCGACGAGGAGGACAGCCATCTCGGCGACTTCATCGAGGACAAGAACGCCGTCCTGCCGATCGACGCGGCCATCCAGTCGAACCTGCGCGAGACGACGACGCGCGTCCTCGCCTCGCTCACCCCGCGCGAGGAACGCGTGCTGCGCATGCGCTTCGGCATCGGCATGAACACCGACCACACGCTCGAGGAAGTCGGCCAGCAATTCTCGGTGACGCGCGAACGCATCCGCCAGATCGAGGCCAAGGCGCTGCGCAAGCTGAAGCATCCCTCGCGCAGCCGGAAGCTGCGGAGCTTCCTCGACAACTGAGCAGGGCGGGGCGGAGCACCGCCGCCTCAAACCCTCTCCCATTCCTGGCGGCTTGGCCGCGAGCGGCGTGCAGGCCGGGGAGGGGGCTTCCCTCGTCACCCTCGCCCCTCCGGGGAGAGGGTCGGGGTGAGGGGCCTTGAAGAGAGCGGCCGCCGCTTGTCCCCACCGTCCGCCATTGGCCCTACACTCGACGCCGCGCCCCCTCGCGCCATCCCCGTCCCGGCGGGGTGGGTCGCGGGAAATTATTTGCCGCAAGGCGTTGATCGCAAAAGGAAAAACGAGAGACCTCCGGGAAATTCGACTGCTGCCTCGCCGGTCTGTCCCCGCCGGGGGC
The DNA here is from genome assembly GCA_013389075.1 of Alphaproteobacteria bacterium. Taxonomy (GTDB): domain Bacteria; phylum Pseudomonadota; class Alphaproteobacteria; order JACAEB01; family JACAEB01; genus JACAEB01. The sequence continues at coordinate 79,460 of JACAEB010000217.1, read as the reverse complement.
TCCCTGCGGGCGAGGCGGAACCTCTGGGGCGGATCGCCCCTTTCTCCCAGGGACCCATGTTCATGAGCCGCTTCAGGATCGAGCCGCCCGCCCTTCTGTGCCTTCTTGCCCTGGTCCTCGCCGGCTGCGGCCGGGAGGGCGCGGAGGTGGGCGAGTTCAAGAACGATCTCCTCGGCAACGAGATCAAGATCGACGCGCTTGCCGACCCGAAGGTTCCGGGCGTCGTCTGCCATTTCTCCCATTTCGACCGGGGCTTCTGGGACCGGATCGGCAAGGGCAACTGGTTCGAGGACCCCTCGAACGCCTCCATCAGCTGCCTGCGCACGGGCCCCATCGACCTTTCGGCCGCCTCTCTGCGCAAGGCGGGGGAAGAGGTCTTCTCCCAGCGGCAGAGCCTCTTCTTCAAGGCGGTCGCCGTCCGCAGGATCGTCGATCTCGACAACAGGGCGCTGCTCTATGTCGTGCATTCGCGCGAGCTCGTGGAGGGCTCGGCCAAGATGAGTCTCAGCACCATATCCCTGACAGGGGAGGAGGTGGCCGCCCTCGCCGCGGAATAGGGGGGCGGCCCGCACCGGGTGGACACGATGATGACGAAACGCGCGATCCTTCCCCTGCTCCTCGCCCTTGCCGCGGGACCGGCGCTGGCGCAGTCCGATCCGCGCCTGCCCGGCACGGGCTCCTCGCCCGATGCCGTCTTTCGTCAGCTCGACCGCAATGCCGATGGCCGGCTCAGCCGCGACGAGGTGCGCGATCCCTCGCTCTACGACCAGGGCGACCGCGACAATGACGGGGTGCTCGACCGCTCGGAGTCGAACTATCTCCTGCGCTCGGAGCAGGCCGAGGAGGCGCAGGCAGCGGATCCGCGTCGCGGCGGGGCGCCCGCCGAGCCTCCGCCCATGCCGCGCGCCAAGCCCCTTCCCGAGGAGCCTCGCCCGCCGGCGTCACCGTGACGGGGCGGCGACCGGCAGCGGGCCGGACGCCGGCCGGTCCGCCCCGAGAAAGGCGAGGAAGGCGCGCCAGTCCGCCGCCGAGATGCCATGCCAGCCGCCCCGCATGAAGAAGGCGATGTCCGCATCGAAGTCCGGGGTCAGGAGATCGCTCTGGTCGAGCCCCACCGACCCGAGCCGCTCGTAGGCGGGGTCGGCGCCCCGCGCGGCGCGGAAGGTCCCCGGCGGGTCGGCCCAGAAATCGCGCCGGGCATTGCCCAGGAAGATGCGGCGCGGGGCGATCAGCGCAAGGAGCATGTGCTGGTCGACGGGCAGGGCCTCCTCCCGGCCCGCATAGTCCGCGAAGGCGGGCGCGAACCAGTAGGGATAGCTCTGCGTGATGTCGGCGACGCTCTCCCCGCCATTCGCGCGCGACAGGCTCGCCCCGCCCGTGCCCGACTGATGGGCGATGACCGAGGCGATGCGCGGGTCGGTCGCCGCAGCCAGAAGCGCCGCCTTGCCGTAGCGCGAATGGCCGAAGACGGCGATGCGGGAGGGGTCGAGACGATCATCCGTCCCAAGATGATCGAGCGCGCGGGAGACGGCGAAGGCCCAGAGGGCGAGCGCGCCGGCGCGCGAGCGCTCGGGGCCGGGCAGATCGAGGGCCGCGAGCGCCAGGGGCCCGGCCTGCGCATCGTCCGGCACGAGGCCGAAGGGATCGACATGGGCGATGGCGTAGCCCGCCTCGAGAATGGACCCGTAGGGCGGAGCCATGATGTGGGCGCCGAAGACCGCCCTGGCGATCGGGTCCGCCCAGCCGGGGCCCTCGCACGGGCCGGGCAGGGATCCGAGCGGGGGCGAGACGCCCGGCAGGAAGCCGACGGCCGCGGCATTGCCGCAGAAGCTCTCCATCACGATGACCGGATGGGGCGCCGATCCCGCCATCGGCAGCACAAGGACGATGTCGACCGGCCGGGACTGCGCGCCGATGGGAACCGCGAGGCGGATCTCCTCGGCGCTGGCGCGGCCCTCGAAGGCCCCGGCCGCGATGGTCCGCCGCTCGATGAGGCGGGCGGGCAGGGGCGGGGGAAGGATGCCGTAGACCTCGGACTGGAAGAGGGCGAGCAGCGCCTCCCGCCGCGTCTCCCAGGGCGTGCCGTCGAAGAGCGGCGGCTCGGGCGGCGGGCCCTCGACGCGGGCGGGCGCGGCCGGCAGCAGGACGCCGACGCAGCCGACGGGGAGAAGCCCCAGGGCTCCGATGGCCAGGAGAATGATCATCCAGCGTCTCATCGGGGATCCTTTGCCGGGCGTCCGAACGGGCGGTGGAAGGCCAAACCTCTCATGGGCCGGCCGCCGTCACAATCGCAAGGCGCCGGACGGCCCGCCAGCGCCGGTCCCGGCCGGCAGCAGCGCCGGCAGGCGCAGCTCGGCCTCGAGCCCCTCGGGGCTGCCGGGCGAGAGGCGCAGGCTGCCCTCGTAGGCGGCGGCGATGTCCTTTACGATGGCAAGGCCGAGCCCCGTTCCGGGCACGCTCTCGTCGAGCCGGGCCCCGCGCCGGGCGAGCCCGGTGGTAGAGCCGGGCGGGATGCCCGGGCCGTCGTCCCGCATGGTCAGGACGAGTTCGCGCCCCTCGATGCGTCCGTGGACGGTGATGGTGCCGCGCGCCCATTTGAACGCGTTGTCGAGCAGGTTGCCGAGCATCTCCTCGAGATCCTGCGCCTCGCCCGCGAAGCAGAGGTCGGCGGGAAGGTCGGTGGCGAGGGCGAGCGGGCGTTCGGCATGGAGCTTGGCGAGCGTGCGCGTCAGCGCCTCGACGGCCGGCAGGACCGGTGTCGTCGCCCGGGCACCGGCCCGCTCCGCGGCGGCGCGGGCGAGGGCGAGATAGCGGCGGATGTAGGTCTCCATCACTTCCGTCTGGGCACGGACGAGATCGGGCGCGGGCGGATGGCCCGGACGCACCTCGTTCTGGATCACCGCCAGCGGGGTCTTGAGCCCGTGGGCGAGATTGCCGACCTGGGTGCGGGCGCGCTCGAGCACGGCTTCGTTGTGGTCGAGCAGCCGGTTGAGCTCGGCGACGAGCGGGGCGAGCTCGGCCGGCGCGGGCGCCATCACGCGCCCCGCCTCGCCCCGGCGCACGGCGCCGACCGCCTCGGCGAGCGCATGGACCGGCCGCAGCCCGTGCCGCACCTGGAACCAGACGCCGCTCACGAGGAGCACCGCGAGGATGAGGACGGCGGCGGCGAGCCCGCCCTGAAAGCGGGTGATGTCGGCCGCGAGGGGGCTCGCGTCGAGCGCGATCTGCACCAGCGAGGGCTGCGCGGAGCCCGGCAGGGTGATGAGCCGGGAGAAGACGCGCAGGCGCTGGTCGAGCGGACCGGGGGCGGTCGTGACGCCGCCCTCGCCCGAGACGGCAGCGGGCACGGGCAGGCTCGAGGTCCACAAGGAGCGCGAGCGCCGGTCGCTCTCCTCCGCCGCGCCGGGCAAGGGAACCGGCCAGGGGCGGATCTGCCAGTAGGCGCCCGAATAGGCCCGGTCGAACTCCCGCCCGAGCGCCGCCCCGGGCAGGGCGGGGGCGCCGCTCTCGGGCCCTGCGAGGGCGATGGCGGCCACGAGATTGTCCATGAGCGTGGCAAGGCGCGCGTCGAAGCCCTGCACCAGCGTGGAGCGGAAGAGGAAGGCGAGCAGCAGCGCGCCGAGGACGAGCGCGCCGATGCACCAGAGCACCGCGCCGAAGATCAGCCGGCCGGCAAGGCTCGGCGGCTCAGTCCGGCCGGATCTCGTCAGGAAGGGTAGGCGCGCCATGAGGACGGATCATATACCCAAGTCCACGCACGGTGGTGATGATGTCGCAGTCGAGCTTGCGCCGGAGGCGGCCCACGAACACCTCGATCGTGTTCGAGTCGCGGTCGAAATCCTGGGCGTAGATGTGCTCGGTCAGCTCCGTGCGCGAGACCACCCGGCCCTGATGGTGCATGAGATAGGACAGGAGGCGGAATTCGTGCGAGGTGAGCTTCACGGGCTCGCCATCGCGCAGGACGCGCGCCGAGCGCGTGTCGAGCCGGACGGGGCCCCAGACGAGTTCGGGGCTCGCATGGCCGGCGCTGCGCCGCATGAGGGCGCGCAGCCGCGCCATCAGCTCCTCCATGACGAAGGGCTTGGTGAGGTAATCGTCCGCGCCCGCATCGATCCCCGCCACCTTGTCGTGCCAGCGGTCGCGGGCGGTGAGGATGAGGACGGGCATCCTCGCCCCGGCCTCGCGCCAGTGCCGGAGGACGGTCATTCCGTCCGCGAACGGAATGTTCATGTCGAGAATCACGGCGTCATAGCCGTCCGTCTCGCCCATGAAGGCGGCCGCCTCGCCGTCCGCGCAGGCATCGACCGCATAGCCCGCCTCGGTCAGCGCCTCGGTGAGCTGGCGGCGCAGATCCGCCTCGTCCTCGACGACGAGGATCTTCATGGCGTGCCCGCGCCAGGTCGGGCGCGCCCCTCCACATCGAGAACCCGGCCCGTCCGCGCGTCGACCCGCAGGCGGACGATGCGGCCCTCGCGCGTCTCGCAGACGATCACATAGGTCGACTGGTTCTCGAGACGGGCATCGAGAAGCCGTCCCCCGTAGCGCGACCGGCAGGCGCCGGCGGCCTCGGAAAGCGGGACGATCTCGCCGCCGCCTCCATTGCCGCCGCCCCCGCGCCCGTCCGCGAGGGCCGGCGCGCTCGGGGGCGCAAGGCAGAGGAGGAGCGCAAGGGCAAGGCCTGGTTTCATGGGACCGAAACTGGCGGCTCGGGGCTGAACGCCCCCTGAACGCCTCATTCCGCAGCGGTTCAGCCGGCGGACGCGAGGCTTTGGTGATCGGCGCCCCGACCGGGGCCCGCAGAGCCTAGGAGGAACCAATGAAAAAGCCAATTCTGATCGCAGCCCTGCTGGTCGCGGCCGGCGGGGGCCTTGGGGCCGCCCCGGCCCGGACCGATGCGCCCGACATCCGCGTCGTGATCGGCATTCCCGGCGTCACGCCGGCCCACTGGTGGAAGGGCGATCGCCGCCGGCCGCTCAGCTGGGGCGAGATCTGCCATCGTCTGGACCGGGCGGGCTATCGCCGGCCCTCGCTCTATGCCCGCCACGACGACGTCTATCTCGTGATCGCGAGCCGCGGTCCGCGCACGGTCTACATCGAGATCGACGTCTATTCGGGCCGCATCGAGCGCGTGTCCCATGACCGCCCGCGCAGCTGGGGTCGGGGCTGGGGCCGCGACGGGCATCACGACCGCGACGGCTGGCACCGCGATCATCGCGACGACCACCGCGACGGTCACCGGGACGGACGCCATGACGATCGCCATGACGACCACCGCGATCGCCGCCACGGAGACGATCGCGACGACCGCGATTGACCGGCGCTTCCGCGGCCTCCGCGGGGACGGGCCTCCCCTTGCGGGCAGCCGGGGCGATTGCCCTTGGCTGCCCCTTTGGATACAACTCCCGCCTCGCTTCGGCCCCGCGTGACGCCTTGTCGGCCGCCATGCGCCATCCGCCGGAGGTGCAGGAGACGACATCAATGGCTTCCTATCAGTACATCTTCTCGACCGAGCACCTCTCGAAGACCTATGCGGGCGGCAAGCAGGTCCTGAAGGACGTTCATCTCAAGTTCTTCCCCGATGCCAAGATCGGCATCGTCGGGGTGAACGGGTCGGGCAAGTCGACGCTTCTGCGCATCATGGCCGGGAGGGATACCGAGTATGGCGGCGAGGCGCAGGCGGCCGAGGGGGCCCGCGTCGGCTATCTCGAGCAGGAGCCGCAGCTCGATCCGTCGAAGGACGTTCTCGGCAATGTGATGGAGGGCGTGGCCGAGACGAAGGCCATTCTCGACCGCTACAACGAGGTGTCCATGAAGCTCGCGGAGGATTACTCGGACGAGCTGATGGAGGAGATGACGGCCCTTCAGGAGAAGATCGAGGCGGCCGACGCCTGGGATATCGACAGCCGCATCGAGATGGCGATGGACGCGCTGCGCTGCCCGCCGGGCGATGCGAAAGTCGAGAAGCTCTCCGGCGGCGAGCGGCGGCGGGTGGCGCTCTGCCGGCTGCTCCTGTCCAAGCCCGATCTCCTGCTTCTCGACGAGCCGACCAACCATCTCGATGCGGAGAGTGTCGCCTGGCTCGAGAAGTTCCTGCAGGATTATTCCGGGTGCGTCATTCTCGTGACCCACGACCGGTACTTCCTCGACAATGTGACGGGCTGGATTCTCGAGCTCGACCGGGGCATCGGCATTCCCTACGAGGGCAACTATTCGTCCTGGCTCGCCCAGAAGCAGAAGCGCCTCGAACAGGAGGGCCGGACCGAGGAGGCCCGTCAGCGCGCCCTGGCGCGGGAGCTCGAATGGATCCAGGCATCGCCCAAGGCCCGTCAGGCCAAGTCGAAGGCGCGCATCCGCGCCTATGAGGAACTGGTGGCCCAGGCGAGCGAGGCGCGGGGCGGCACGGCGCAGATCATTCTTCCGCCGGGCCCTCGGCTCGGCAATGTGGTGATCGAGGCCGAGGGCCTTTCCAAGGGATATGGCGATCGCCTGCTGATCGACGGCCTCTCGTTCAGCCTGCCGCCGGGCGGTATCGTCGGCGTGATCGGTCCGAACGGCGCGGGCAAGACCACACTGTTCCGTATGCTGACGGGCCAGGAAAGCCCGGACGCGGGGTCCTTGCGCGTAGGCGACACCGTGCAGCTCGGCTATGTCGATCAGTCACGCGATGCGCTGGACGGCCGCAAGACGGTCTGGGAGGAGATTTCCGGCGGCCTCGATGTCCTCGAACTCGGCAAGCGCGAGATGCAGAGCCGGGCCTATGTCTCGGCGTTCAACTTCAAGGGCGGCGACCAGCAGAAGAAGGTGGGGCAGCTCTCCGGCGGGGAGCGCAACCGCGTTCACCTCGCGAAGATGCTGAAGTCGGGCGCCAATGTGCTGCTGCTCGACGAGCCGACCAACGATCTCGACGTGGAAACGCTGCGGGCGCTCGAGGATGCGCTGGCCGACTTCCCCGGCTGCGCCGTCATCATCAGCCACGATCGCTGGTTCCTCGACCGTCTCGCCACGCACATTCTCGCCTTCGAGGGCGACAGCCATGTCGAATGGTTCGAGGGGAACTATCAGGACTACGAGGAAGACCGCAAGCGCCGCCTCGGCGCGGAAGCCGAACGCCCGCACCGCATCAAGTTCAAGCGCTTCACGAGGGCCTGAGGGATCAGCCGGCGGCCGAGGTCCGGTCGATCTCGGTGCGGAGGAAATCGAGCAGCGCCGAGATCTTCCGCCCGTTGTTGGCGATCACCGAGGTGAACTCCGCCCGCTGGGTCTCGAGCAGCGAGAAGCTGCCGCTCTCCCCGGGCGTGACGACATTGATGTCGTAGATCTTGAAGGACGAGCCGTCCTGGCTGATCAGCACCCAGGTCACGCCGGCCTCGCGCGTGCCGCCCGGCTCGCGGACATCGCTCTCCACGAAGGTGTAGGTGGTCTCGCCTTGCGCCTTCTCGGTCGCGCTCGTGACGACGACGGTGCTGTCGGCGAACTGGCCGAGCCGGATCTGCATGGTCTGAACGGCATAGACCTCGAGCAGATCGTAATAGGCCTCGAGCTCCTCGGGTGTCGCCACGCGCGCATAGGGCCCGAGGGCGCTGCGCCCGAAGCTCTTGAGGGCGATGTTCGACAGGAAGACATCGGAGAAGCGGCTCGCCCGCGTGGTCTCGTCGATGGTCGTGTCGTTGAGGATGTTGAGAACCCGGAGGGCGAGATCCTCGATGAAGCTCTCCGCCGCCTTGGGATCGGCCATGGCCGGCCGGGCGAAGGGCAGGGCCAGGACGAGGCCGAGAAGGAGCGCCAGAGCCGTGCGACGACGGACGGCGCGGTCGGGGCGGGCGGTGCTGGGCATGCGGGTCATGAGAGTCGCTCTGCTGCTGGGCTTTCGCCTTGGATCGGGTTCGGGGGCTGGCAGTACGGTCCACCCTGGCGCCAGCCTTTCCGCCAGGTGCGGCGGAAAAAGGGCGGCTGCGGATCTCGTCTCCGGCTCAATCGAGATCGGAGGGATCGATGTCGGGCAGATCGTAGCGCTCGAAGTCGATTTCTCCGTTTCGGATCGCCGTCCGGCGCGATTGACGGTAGAGGCTGCGCACCGCCGCGTAATAGTCGATCGAAGAGCGTTCAAGCTCGTCGAGCGTCTCAATGTTCCGCGCGCGGATGTCGATCACGTTCAGGACGGTGGTGGAGATGCCGACAATCTCGGCCGTGTCCCCGCCGATCCAGTTGATCGGGTCCAGCGCCATGTCGACCCCGCGCCCCAGAAGGTCGCGCGGCGGGCTCGGCCCGAGCAGCGGCAGGTAGAGATAGGGGCCCTCACCGACGCCGTAGACGCCGAGGGTCTGGCCGAAATCCTCGGAATGCCGCTCGAGACCCCACGCTTCCGCCGGGTCGAGCACGCCGCCGATGCCGATCGTCGTGTTGATGCCGAAGCGGGCCGCGGTCGTCCCCGCGCGCGAGAACTCGCCCTGGAAGACGTCGTTGGCGAACACCACGGGTGTCGCGAGATTGTCGAGGAAATTGCGGATGCCGTTACGGCCGAAGCCGGGAATCACGAACCGGTAGACCTCCGCGACGGGGCGCAGGAGCACGGTGTCGATGCCGTTGTTGACGGAGAAGAAGACGCGGTTGACGTCCTCGAGCGGATCATTGGCGTCGATGCGCACCTCGTCGGAGCGCTCGCCCGCGGGCGCCGTCTCGTTCGCCATGGCCGGCAGGGGCGCTGCCACGAGCGCCAGACCCAGCCCCAAGGCCGCGGCAAATGCAACTGCAAGACGCGACACCACGTTCCCCTCAATCCCGATTCTCATCCCCTGCTTATCGGAGATAAGAATGAACCACCGGTTTCCGAGGCCTCTGCGCGAAACTGTGACGGGCATCACGCTCCCGTCACCCGCAGCCACCCCCGTTCGCCGCCGGTACGGCGAACGCCGCAGGAACAACCCGTCGACGCGCTGTCAGGGTCCCTCGTGGCCTTGCCCAGGCCCCGCCCCGACCGTCACCCGATGGTCGGGACGCACCCCAATCCTGCGTCGACCCCCAGAAAATCCGCCCGCTCCGCCCCGAATGAGACCCCCAGGCAGATGCCTGCACCGTCCTCGCCGCCGGCCCGTCCGCGGATCTCTGCCGCGCGGCCCGATCGCGATGGCTGCGATGCGATCCGACACATGCCTTTCGGCATCCTGACGGACACCTTGGTTAACACATGGCCGACTCCCTGACCAGCCGGCGCCAGGGCCCTGTGCGCGGTTCCCCGCCCATGTTGCGCAAATGCCGCGCTGCGGCAGGACCGGATGGTCCGGCGCAAACGTCGCGCTTGACATGTTCATATAAGGATATCTTTATACGCGACCGGGAGGCTGCATGTTGAAGGCCGTGACCAGCATCGACACGATTCTCGCCGCCCTGCGCGCGGCCGCCGATCCCACGCGCCTGCGCCTTCTGGCTCTGCTGTCGGGCGGGGAGCTGACCGTATCGGAGATGACGCAGATCCTGGGGCAAAGCCAGCCCCGTGTCAGCCGCCATCTCAAGCTGATGGGGGAGGCGGGACTGCTCGAGCGCCTGCGCGAGGGAAGCTGGGTCTTCTACAGGCTCGCCGAACCGGTGCGCGAGGGCGGATCGGCCGCCAGTCTCGCACGCGACCTCGTCGGCCGCATCAGCCAGACCGATCCGACCATTGCGCGCGACGCAGAGCGGCTCGCCATGGTGCGCGCGGCCCGCGCGGCGCAGGCGGAGGCCTATTTCCGGGCCAATGCGGAACGCTGGGACCAGCTTCGCGCCCTGCATCTGCCCGATCGTGACGTGGAGCGCGTCCTGCGCGACCTCGTGGGCCCGGGCGAGATCGGCCTGCATGTCGATCTTGGCACCGGTACCGGCCGCATGCTGCTGCTCTTCGCCGACCAGGTGACGCGCGGCCTTGGCCTCGATGTCAGCCATGAGATGCTCACGGTCGCCCGCACGGCGCTCGAAGCCCGGGGGGCGGGGCACCTCACCGTCCGGCAGGGCGATATCGCCGCCCCGCCCATCGAGGCCGGGGCCGCCGACCTCGTGACGCTGCATCTCGTCCTGCACTATCTCGACGATGCGGGTTCGGCGCTCGCCGAGGCGGCACGCCTGCTGCGGCCGGGCGGGCGGCTGCTGATCGTCGACTTCGCCCCGCACGAACTCGAATTCCTGCGCGAGGACCATGCGCATCGGCGCCTTGGCTTCGACGAGCGCGAGATCACGGCTCTGGGGACGGCCGCGGGCCTTCGGCTCGTGCGAACGGTGCACCTGCCGCCATCGGCGGAGGGGGCCACGGGCGGCGGGACCGACGACAGGCTCACCCTCACCGTCTGGCTGTTCGAAGCGGCCGCCCCCCTTCCGCCTGCCCCGACCACACCGACCTGGGACGAGACACCCTCCCGATGACCCCGACCGTATCCTTCGAGTTCTTCCCGCCCAAGACGGATGCCATGGCCGAGACGCTGTGGGCGTCCATCGAGCGGCTTGCGCCGCTGCGGCCCGCCTTCGTGTCGGTCACTTACGGCGCGGGCGGCTCCACGCGCGAGCGCACGCATGCCACCGTCAAGCGCATTCTCGACGAAACGGCGCTGCATCCGGCGGCGCATCTGACCTGCGTCAGCGCCACGCGGGCCGAGGTGGACGAGGTGATCCGGAGCTACTGGCAGGCCGGCGTCCGCCATATCGTGGCGCTGCGGGGGGATCCGCCGGAGGGGATCGGATCCGCCTATCAGCCCACCCCCGGGGGCTATGCGAACGCGGCCGAGCTCGCGCGCGGGATCCGGGCGGTCGGCGACTTCGAAATCTCCGTGGGCTGCTATACCGAGAAGCACCCCGAATCGGCCTCGATCGAGGCGGATCTCGACCTCCTCAAGGCCAAGATCGATGCCGGCGCCACGCGCGCGATCAGCCAGTTCTTCTTCGAGCCCGCCGCCTTCCTCCGGTTCCGCGACCGCGCCCGCGCGGCCGGCATTGGGGTCCCGATCGTGCCGGGCATCATGCCGATCGCCAATTTCAAGGGCCTGTCGCGGATGGCCGCCGGCTGTGGGGCCAGCATCCCGGCCTGGCTCGCCGAGCGGTTCGCTCCGCTCGACGACAAGCCGGAGATCCGCAGCCTCGTTGCCGCCGTGGCGGCCGCCGAACTCTGCGAGAAGCTGGTGGCGGAGGGCGTGCCGCATCTCCACTTCTACACGCTCAACCGGGCCGAACTCGCCTATGCCGTCTGCCACATGCTGGGTCTGCGCGAAGCCGTGCCCGCCCGCTCCGTACAATGAGGAAGCCTCCCGTGACACTCGACCGATCCGCGCGCCGCGACGCGCTCTTTCGCGCGGCGAGGGCCCGCATCCTGGTGCTCGACGGCGCCATGGGCACGATGATCCAGCGGCACCGCCTTCAGGAGGCGGATTATCGCGGCACGCGCTTTGCCGACTGGCCGTCCGACCTCAAGGGCAACAACGAGCTCCTGAGCCTCACCCGTCCCGACATCATCCGCGACATTCACATCGCCTATCTCGAGGCCGGAGCGGACATCATCGAGACCAATACGTTCAACGCGAATGCCGTCAGCCAGTCCGACTACGGAATGGAAGCGCTGTCGGTGGAGCTCAACACCGCTTCCGCGCGTCTGGCGCGCGAGGCCTGCGAGCGGGTGGAGGCGCAGACGCCCGATCGTCCGCGCTACGTGGCCGGGGCGATCGGGCCGACCAACCGTTCGGCGTCCATCTCCCCCGACGTGAACCGGCCCGAATTCCGCAACATCACCTTCGACCGGCTGGTCGAGGTCTATGGCGAGCAGGCCCGGGCCCTCCTCGAGGGCGGCGTGGACCTCTTCCTCGTCGAGACGATCTTCGACACGCTGAACGCCAAGGCCGCCCTCTTCGCCATCGATCTGCTGGCGGAGGAAACCGGCGAGGCGCTGCCCGTGATGATCTCGGGCACCATCACCGACATGTCGGGACGCAACCTGTCCGGGCAGACGGTCGAGGCGCTCTGGAACTCGGTGCGCCATGCCCGGCCGCTGTCCATCGGACTCAACTGCGCCTTCGGAGCCAGGGAGCTGCGGCCTTACGTGCAGGAACTGTCCAGGAAGGCGGACACGCTCCTGTGCGTCTACCCCAATGCGGGCCTTCCCAACGAGATGGGCGAGTATGACGAGGCGCCGGCACAGACGGCGAGCCAGCTTGAAGAGTGGGCGCGGAGCGGGTTTCTGAACATCGTCGGCGGCTGCTGCGGCACGACGCCCGAGCACATCCGGGCCATCGCCGAGGCCGTGAGCGGCCATCCGCCACGGACCCCGCCCGAGCTTCCGCCACGGCTGAGCTTGGCCGGCCTCGAACCCTTTGCAGCGGCAGACGCATGACCCGGCAGCAACCTGTCTTCATCAATATCGGTGAACGGACGAACGTCACCGGATCGGCCAAGTTCCGTGACCTGATCAAGGAAGAGCGTTACGACGAGGCGCTGAGCGTCGCCCGGCAGCAGGTGGAGAACGGCGCGCAGATCATCGACGTGAACATGGACGAGGGCATGCTCGATTCCGAGGCGGCCATGGTCCGGTTCCTGAACCTCATCGCGGCCGAGCCCGACATCGCGCGCGTGCCGATCATGATCGACTCCTCCAAATGGTCGGTGATCGAGGCCGGGCTCAAATGCGTGGCCGGCAAGCCGATCGTCAACTCGATCAGCCTCAAGGAGGGAGAGGGACCCTTCATCGCCCAGGCGCGGGCGGTCAGGCGCTATGGCGCGGCCGTCGTCGTCATGGCCTTCGACGAGACCGGCCAGGCCGACACGGCCAACCGCAAGGTCGAGATCTGCACGAGGGCCTACAAGATCCTCACGGAGAGGGTCGGCTTCCCGCCCGAGGACATCATCTTCGACCCGAACATCTTCGCGGTGGCGACGGGGATCGAGGAACACAACAACTACGCCGTCGACTTCATCGAGGCGACGCGGCGTATCCGGCAGGCCCTGCCGCATGTCCATGTCTCGGGGGGCGTGTCGAACATCTCCTTCGGCTTCCGGGGCAACAATGCAGTGCGGGAGGCGATGCATTCCGTGTTCCTTTATCATGCCATCCGTGCCGGGATGGACATGGGTATCGTCAATGCCGGGCAGCTCGCGATCTATGAGGAGATCCCGCGCGACCTGCGCGATGCGGTGGAGGACGTGATCCTGAACCGCCGGCCCGACGCGACAGAGCGCCTGCTCGATCTGGCGGAGCGCTACAAGGGGGGCGGACGCAAGCGCGACGAGGCCGATCTCGCCTGGCGCGAGGCGCCCGTGGCCGAGCGGCTGCGCCATGCCCTCGTGAAGGGGATTACGGACTATATCGATGAGGACACGGAGGAAGCCCGCAAGGCGCTCGGCCGCCCGATCGACGTCATCGAGGGCCCGCTGATGGACGGCATGAACGTCGTTGGCGATCTCTTCGGCGCGGGCAAGATGTTCCTGCCGCAAGTGGTCAAGAGCGCGCGGGTGATGAAGAAGGCCGTGGCCTATCTCGAGCCCTTCATGGACGCGGAGCGGGAGGCCGCAGGCGGCGCCCATGAAGCCGAGGGCCGCATCCTCATGGCGACGGTCAAGGGCGATGTCCACGACATCGGGAAGAACATCGTGGGCGTGGTGCTCCAGTGCAACAATTTCGAGGTGATCGACCTCGGAGTGATGGTTCCCGCACAGAAGATCCTCGCGACCGCGAAGGAGAGGAAGTGCGACATCATCGGCCTGTCGGGCCTCATCACCCCGAGCCTCGACGAGATGGTGACGCTCGCGGCCGAGGCCGAACGGGAAGGCTTCGACATCCCCATTCTGATCGGCGGGGCGACCACCTCCAAGGTGCACACGGCGGTCAAGATCAGTCCGCAGTACCGGCGCGGACAGGCGGTCTACGTCCCCGACGCATCGCGCGCCGTGGGCGTGGTGAGCCAGCTCCTGTCGCGGGACCGGGAGAGCTATGTCGCCGCCATCCGGGAGGATTACGCGGTCATGCGCGAACGCCATGCGCGCGGCGACCGGGAACGCAGCCGCACTCCGCTGGCCGAAGCGCGGGCGAACGCGCTCGCGACGGACTGGGCCGCCTATGCCCCCCCGCGCCCGACCTTCCTTGGGCTGAAGACATTCGAGAATTATGACCTGGCGACGCTCGTGCCCTACATCGACTGGACGCCTTTCTTCCAGACCTGGGAGCTCACGGGCCGCTATCCCATGATCCTCGAGGACGAGACCGTCGGCGAAGCCGCGCGCAGCCTCATGCGCGATGCCGAAGCCATGCTGAAGACCATCGTCGAGGAGAAATGGCTCGAGGCACGTGCGGTCATCGGCTTCTGGCCGGCCAATCGGACGGGGGCGGACGATTGGGAGCTTTATGCGGACGAGGCGCGGACGACGCCCCTCGCCACCATGCATTCCCTCCGTCAGCAGATGGCGCGCGAGGCGGGGCGGCCCAATCTCGCGCTCGCCGATTTCCTCGCTCCGAAGGACAGCGGCAAGGCCGATTATGTCGGCGGCTTCGTGGTCACGACCGGCATAGGCGAGGAGGCCCGGGCGGCGGTGTTCGAAGCCGCGCACGACGATTACAGCGCGATCATGCTCAAGGCACTGGCCGACCGCCTCGCCGAGGCGTTCGCCGAGCACCTGCACGAACGCGTCCGGCGCGAGTTCTGGGCCTATGCGCCCGGGGAGCGGCTGAGCAACGAGGAGCTGATCGCCGAAGCCTATCGCGGCATCCGCCCCGCGCCGGGCTACCCCGCCTGCCCCGATCACACGGAGAAGGGTACGCTCTTCCGCCTTCTCGAGGCCGAGCCGCGCATCGGCGTGCGGCTGACGGAAAGCTATGCCATGCACCCCGGATCGTCCGTTAGCGGCCTTTATTTCAGCCATCCGCAGGCGGCCTATTTCGGTGTGGGCCGGATCGGGCGCGATCAGGTCGAGGACTATGCCGGCCGCAAGGGCATGAGCCTTGCGGAGGCGGAGCGCTGGCTTGCGCCCAATCTCGCTTACGAGCCCGGCGGAGCCTGAGCGCACCTTAGAAGAGGTGCGCGCCCAGCATGTAGCGCTCGCCGCGCGTGACGGGCGTCACCTCGTGCAGGAGCTGGGCCGACCAGACGACGCCGGTGCCCACGGGCAGCGCATAGGCCTGTGGCCCGTATTCGGGAAAGCGCAGCCAGCCGCCTTCGAAATCGCCGGTGTTGAGCACGATGGAGATCGTGCACTTCCGGTGCTCCGTGCCCGGAGCTCCGGTGTCGCGATGAGGCAGAACGTGACCGCCCTCGAGGCCCTCATAGCGCACGATCCGGAACGGTTCCTGGCGGCTCACGGTCATGCCGAACGCCTTGGCGATCTCCGGCACGACGCGGGTCCGGAAGCGCTCGGAGAGGGCGGACACGAGGCCCTCGCTCCGCAGCACGAATTCGGTCAGCCGGCCGCCCGGCCCTTCCTCGCGCACCTTGAAATCGCCCCTCTCCGCATCGAAACCCGCGCTCTTCAGCCCCGTCTTCGGCCAGATCGGAACATCGGTGTTGAAATGATCGATCAGCGCCCGGGCAAGCGAGGGCTCGAGCACGAGCGGAATGGGAATGACCGGGGGGTGAGGGACGGCCGCGACGGGCTCGGCCCGCGTCACCGCGCCGCGCGCCGCGTCGATCGCTTCGCCGATCCGTGTCTCGAGCGTCTCGGGCGTGAGGGCATGGCCGCGTATGATGCGGCCGTCGGGCCCCGCGACCAGCAGATAGGCCGGTGCATGCTCGGCGCCGGACCGCGTCCGTACACGGAGAAGCGTTCCCGGGTCGGTCAGGAGGCGCAGATTCCGCCGCGTGTCGATCCCCGGCACGAGCCCCTCGGGCCAGGGCGCGGGGGCGACGAGGAAGGCGCAGACAAGGGGGTCCCGCAGGCCCTTCATGGTCTCGCCGAGCCGGGCGAGCAGCATCCGAGCGGTTTCCGATGCAGCATCCGCGCAGAGGGCGATCACGATGGGATTGCCCGCGAGCCGGTCGCTGCGGAAGAAGATCTCCTCGCCATGGCTGTCGCGAAGCGTCACCGGCGGCAGCGTGTCGCCGATCCCGAGGGCGGGAACGGCAGCGGAATCGACGGGCATGGTGTATCCTTTCCATGAAACCGTCCGATGCTAGCAGATCGACCCCTCGGGGAGCATCGGCATTTCGGCTTTGACAGGCGCGGTCCGCGCCTGCACAGTGCGTTCGAAAATTATCGTAAATCCAACGTCAGGCATCTGAAACAGCAGGGAAGGAGGATGTCCATTGCCCGCTGAGATCGGACACTTCATCGGAGGCGAGCGCATTGCCGGCTCGAGCGGCCGGTTCGGCGACGTCTTCAACCCCGCGACCGGTGAGATCGCCGCGCGGGTGGCGCTCGCCAGCCCCGACGAGCTCGATGCGGCCGTGGCCGACGCCGCTGCGGCCTTCGAGGAATGGTTGCAGCAATCGGTCGTCCGCCGGGCACGGGTGATGATGCGCTTCCTCGAGCTCGCGACAGCCGAGAAAGATCATCTCGCGCGTCTCCTGTCGAGCGAGCACGGCAAGACCTTCGAGGACGCCAAGGGCGACGTTCAGCGGGGGCTCGAGGTCATCGAATTCGCCTGCGGCATTCCGCATCTGATGAAGGGCGAGTTCTCCGACAATGTCGCCACGGGAATCGACCTCTACTCGATGCGCAAGCCGCTTGGCGTCGTCGCCGGCATCACCCCGTTCAACTTCCCCGCCATGGTGCCCATGTGGATGTTCGGGGTCGCCATCGCCTGCGGCAACGCCTTCCTCCTCAAGCCCTCCGAGCGCGATCCGAGCGTGCCGCTGCGGCTCGCCGAGCTGATGCTGGAGGCCGGGGCGCCCGCCGGGGTGCTCAACGTCGTGAACGGCGACAAGGTCGCCGTCGACGCCATCCTCGCCCATCCCCGCATACGGGCCGTGAGCTTCGTCGGCTCGACGCCCGTCGCCCATCACGTCTACGCGACCGGCACGTCCCACGGAAAGCGCGTTCAGGCCATGGGCGGGGCCAAGAACCACATGATCATCCTGCCCGATGCCGATCTCGACCAGGTGACCGACGCGCTGATCGGATCGGCCTATGGCTCGGCGGGCGAGCGTTGCATGGCGATCTCCGCCGCGGTTGCAGTGGGCGACAAGCTCGCCGACGAAATCGTCCGCCGGCTGAAGCCCCGAGTCGAGGCGCTGCGCATCGGGCCCCCGCTCGCGGCGGACAGCGAGATGGGGCCGCTCGTCACGGCGGCGCACCGGGACAAGGTGCGCTCCTATATCGACATGGGCGTGCGCGAGGGCGCCGAGCTCGTGGTCGACGGGCGAAGGTTCCGCTGCACGGCCCAGGGCTATGAGAACGGCTTCTATCTCGGCGGGTCGCTGTTCGACCGGGTGAAGCCCGAGCACAGGGCCTATCAGGACGAGATCTTCGGGCCGGTCCTTCAGGTGCTCCGTACCGAGAGCTTCGAGGAGGCCGCGGCGCTGCCCACCCGGCACCGCTATGGCAATGGCGTCTCCATCTTCACGCGCGACGGAGACGCGGCCCGCGACTTCGTGGACAAGGTGGAAGTGGGCATGGTGGGCGTCAACGTGCCCATCCCCGTGCCGCTGTCCTTCCACACCTTCGGCGGCTGGAAGGATTCCGCCTTCGGCGACACCAATCAGCACGGCATGGAGGGGGTGAAGTTCTTCACCCGGATCAAGACGGTCACCTCCCGCTGGCCCACGGGCATCCGCGCCGGCGCGGACTTCAAGATCCCCACGCTGAACGGGTAGGCCGTGCTGGAGCTTACCCCGAACCAGCGCGCCATTTGCGAGACCGCGCGCGCCTTCGCCGCCGAGCGGATGGCCCCGCATGCCGCGCGCTGGGACAGCGAGCATCATCTGCCGCTCGATGTGCTGAGGGAGGCGGCCCGGCTCGGCTTTGCCTCCATCTACATCTCGGAGGCGCATGGCGGCTGCGGGCTCGGGCGGCTCGAGGCGGCGCTCGTCTTCGAGGAGCTGGCGCGCGCCTGCCCCTCGACGGCGGCGTTCCTGTCGATCCACACCATGGCAAGCTGGATGATCGACCGGTTCGGTACGGACGAACAGCGCGCGCGCTGGCTGCCCCGCCTCGCGACGTTCGATCTCGTCGCCTCCTACTGCCTCACCGAGCCCGGGGCCGGCTCGGACGCCGCCGCCCTCGCCACCCGCGCGGAGCGTGAGGGCGACAGCTACATCGTCTCCGGCACCAAGGCCTTCATATCCGGCGCCGGCCTGTCGGATGTCTATCTCGTCATGGTGCGGACGGGTGAGGCGGGCCCGAAGGGCATTTCCTGTCTTCTCGTCGAGGAGGGCAGCGAGGGGCTGAGCTTCGGCGCGCCCGAGCGCAAGCTCGGCTGGCACTCCCAGCCCACGGCCATGGTGCATTTCGACAGGGTGCGCGTGCCTGCGGGCAATCGCATCGGCGCGGAAGGCGAGGGGTTCCGCATCGCCATGGCCGGGCTCGACGGCGGGCGGATCAATATAGGCGCCTGCTCGCTGGGCGGAGCGGGGGCCGCGCTCGACGCCGCCCTTTCCTATGTGAAGGAACGCCGCCAGTTCGGCCGGCCCATCGCCGAGTTCCAGGCAACCCAGTTCCGCCTCGCCGACATGGCGACCGAACTCGAAGCGGCACGCCTTCTTCTGTATACGGCGGCCGAGAAGCTGACGGCCGGCGCGCCGGATGCCACCATGGCCGCCGCCAAGGCCAAGCGCTTTGCCACCGACACCGGATTCAAGGTCGTCAACGAGGCGCTGCAGCTTCATGGAGGCTATGGCTACCTCGCCGATTATCCGCTCGAGCGGCTCTTGCGCGATCTCCGTGTTCACCAGATCCTCGAGGGGACGAACGAGATCATGCGCGTCATCATCGCCCGCCGTCTTCTCGACTGACCCGCTGAAAGGAGCCTCGATGTCCGACCCCGCGGCCGCACCGCCCGAAGAGATCCGCTTCGAGCGCAACGGACGGCTCGGCCTCGTCATTCCCGATCGGCCACGGGCGCTGAATGCGCTGACGACCGGCATGTGCGCCTCGTTCCTGGATCAGCTCGCTCAGTGGCGGGACGATCCGGAGATCGCCGCCGTGGTGGTGCTGTCGCGGCACGAGCGGGCCTTCTGCGCGGGGGGCGATGTCGTCATGCTGGCCCGCTCGGCGAAGGCGGGAACGGGCGACTGGCGCACCTTTTTCGAGACCGAGTTCCGTCTCAACACGGCGATCCGCGAGTTCGAGAAGCCCTATGTGGCGCTCATCGACGGCATCACCATGGGCGGAGGCGTCGGCATTTCCGTACACGGCCGGTTCCGCGTGGCGAGCGAGCGCACGCGCCTTGCCATGCCCGAGACCGGCATCGGCTACTTCCCCGATGTGGGCGGGACGTACGTCCTCTCGCGACTGCCGGGGGGAACCGGGATCTGGCTCGGGCTCACCGGTGCCTCCATCGACGGCGCGGACTGCGCGGCCCTCGGTCTTGCGAGCCACTATGTGCCCCATGCGGCGATGGAGGCTCTTCTCGCCGCGCTCGCGCGCCTCGACGCGCCGGACGCCTCCGCGATCGAGACCTGTCTTGCCGCGGGCGCCACGGATCCGGGCGCCGGCTCTCTGTCGGCCGTCCGGGAGCGGATCGATCATTTCTTCGGCAAGGACAGCCTCGCCGCAATCCTCGCGGGCCTCGCCGGATCGGACGATCCCTGGGCGAGGGACCAGCTCGCCCTTCTGCGAACCAAGTCTCCGCGCTCGCTCGGCGTCACCTTCGAGGCGCTGCGCCGGGCGCGGGGGCTCTCCTTCCGCGAGACGATGCGCATGGAGCTGCGCGTGGCGAGCCATCTCGCCACCGCGCCCGATTTTCACGAGGGCGTGCGTGCGCTCCTGATCGACAAGGACAAGACCCCCCGCTGGTCGCCGTCCACGCTGGACGGCCTGACGGGAGAGGCGGTTGCCGCCGCATTCGGTCCGTGGGGAGAGGATCTCTCCTTCGCCGGGTGAGGGCCAATCAAGGGAGTGAAACCGTGAGCAAGATCACCTTCATCGGCCTTGGAAACATGGGGTTGCCGATGGCGGCCAATCTCGTCAAGGCCGGCCATGCCGTGTGCGGATTCGATCTCGATACCGCCCCGCGCGACCGGTTCCTCGCCAAGGGCGGGCGGACGGCGCCCAATCTGCGCGAAGCCGTTCAGGGTGCGGAGGTCGTGATCAGCATGCTGCCCGAAGGCCGGCATGTGAGAGCCGCATTCGAGGGGCCGGACGGCGTGTTCGGCCTCCTGCCGAAGGGCACGCTCGTGATCGACTGCTCCACCATCGACGTCGACACGGCGCGCGGGGTGGCCGGCCGGGCGGCGGAGGCGGGGCTCCCAATGCTGGACGCCCCCGTCTCGGGCGGTGTCGGCGGCGCCGAGGCGGGCACGCTCACCTTCATGGTGGGCGGCGCGGCGGCGGCGCTCGAGCGCGCCCGGCCGCTCCTCGAGGCGATGGGCAAGCGCATCGTCCATTGCGGGGGCGCCGGCAATGGCGAGGCCGCGAAGATCTGCAACAATCTGATCCTCGCCATCTCGATGATCGGCGTGAGCGAGGCCTTCGCGCTCGCGCGTCGGATGGGCCTTCCCGACCAGACGCTCTTCGACGTCGCCTCGACCTCCTCCGGCCAGTGCTGGTCGCTGACGAGCTATTGCCCCGTTCCCGGCCCCGTGCCCGCCGCGCCGTCCAACCGCGGCTATGCGCCGGGCTTTGCCGCATCCATGATGCTGAAGGACGTCCGCCTTGCGCTCGCCGCGGCCGGAGAGGGCGGGCTGCCGCTCGGCCGCCTCGCCGAGCGGCTCTACACGGCCATGCACGAGGCCGGCCATGGCGGGCGGGATTTCTCGGGCATCTTCGAGGAACTGCGGCAGGAGCTCTGACGGCTCGGCGCCCCGTCGCGCCGCCCGGCCGGGCAGTCGGTCAGAGCTTGTGCCGCCCCGCGACGATGTCGCGGAAGAGGGCCTCGTCCAGCTTCACATAGCAGCCCTTTTCGGGATGGGCGAAGTAGAGCGGATCCTTCACCTTCGAGGGATCAAATCCGTCCGTGACCAGATTGACCTTGCGGTGCTTGAAGGTGCCCGTCAGCTCCTGTTCGGACCGCAGCCGGAGGAAAAGGGGACGGGCATAGGCGGGCAGCTCCTCGGTGAGATGGGCGAAGAGGGCCGCAAGGTCGAGCGTCTCGTCCGCGGTCAGGCAGGCCATGCCGCACCGTCCGTCCGCCCCCGGAACGGCGACGCCGTAGACATTGGCTTCCTTGACGCCGGGGACGGCCGTCATCACTTCGGCGACTTCGCCCGTCGCCACGTTCTCGCCCTTCCAGCGGAAGGTGTCGCCGATCCGGTCGACGAAATAGACATAGCCTTCCGCATCGAGCCGCATGAGGTCGCCGGTGCGGTACCAGGCATCGCCGGGCGTGAACACGTCGCGCAGGATCTTCTTGCGGGTGGCTTCCGCAGAGGTGTAGCCGTCGAAGCGGTTGGCGTCGGAAATGGCGCCGATCGCCTCGCCGACCTCGCCCGTCTCCACTTCGATGCACCGGCCGGCGGCATTCCGGATGGGCTCCTCGCGCTCGATGTCGAACCGCACGACGCGGGCGTTCGACATGGCCTTGTAGTGGGGACGCAGCCGGCCGATCGCCCCTTCGGTGCCGTCGAAGTTCCACAGAAAGACATTGCCTTCCGTCGCGCCATAGAACTCGACGACGCGCGGAATGCGGAAACGGGCCTTGAAGGCCGGCCAGACATCCGCCCGCAGACCATTGCCGATGCAGCAGCGGATGGAATGCCGCTTCTCCATCGGGTCCTCGGGGGTGTTCACGAGATAGCGGCACAGCTCGCCGATATATTCGAACATGGTGGAGCGCGTCTCCACGCAGTCGGCCCAGAAGGCGCGCGCGGAAAACTTCCGGCGGAGCGCGATCGATCCGCCCACGATGAACATCGAGCCCGAGGCACAGTTGAACGCCGCGCCATGATAGAGCGGCATGACGAGGTACATCCGGTCCTCGTGGGTGGCCTGACCCATCGCCGCCCACATGACCGCGCCGCCGAAGACGCGCGCATGGGTCTGGGGCACGGCCTTGGGCAGGCCGGTCGTGCCGCTCGTATAGATGTGGACAAACGTGTCGAGCGCCGTGCAGACCGGCAGCTCGGCCACCGGAATATAGGCGGGCGAGCAGGCCTCGAGCTCCGAATCGAGGTCGGAGGCGCCCACGACCGCTCCGCCCGTGGCCCAGGCGGGCATGTCCACCGGCAGATGCGGTCGCGCGTCCTGGAAGAGGCCGGCAAGGGCGGCGTCGACGATGACGCCCTTGGCTTCGGCCACGGCGAGGCAGTGGGCGAAGCCGTGTCCGGTGAGGGCCGAATTGATCATCGCAATGGCGATGCCCGCCCGGCCGAGCCCGTAGGTCGCGGCATAGAATTCGGGCCGGTTCTCCATGAAGAGCGCCAGCGTGTCGCCCTTGCGGTAGCCCTTCGCCATCGCCCAGCGCGCATAGCGGTTGGCAAGGCCATTGAGTTCGGCATAGGTCCAGCTGCGTCCCTCGAACAGGACCGCGACCTTGTTGGGCATCAGGGCCGCATTGCGGGCCAGCATCTGCGGCACGGTCGCCGGCCGCGTCGACTCGATCTCGCCGTGACGGGTGAGGATTTCCGCGACGTGGGAATCGTAAGCGTCAACCGGAAAGGTCTCGTTCGTGCTGGTCATTCACCCACCGCCCTGCTCTGGTCCCGTACCGGCCTGCCCTGCCCTGCCCTGCCCCTCAACGGGATGCTCCCGGAAACCCTGTGCCGGGTCGGGCGCGGCGGGGAGAGCAATAGCGCGGGGACGCCTTGGCGTGCAATGCGCCGTACCCGCAGAGCGCGGGCGATCAAAACGCAGACCGCCCGGCGCGGGTGGACCCGGCCGGGCGGCGTGGAGGCTCGTCAGAGGGCCCGGGCGGGCTGCCTCAGAAGGGAAGCCAGTTGCGCTGACGCGAATAAGCGAGATAGCCGACATTCGCGCCGAGGCGGAAGCCGACACCCGCCCGCATGGGCGCGAGGGTGATGTTGTTCGCGCGCTGATAATTCACGCCGATCCCGCCGATGAAATAGGCCGAGCCCTCGACCCCGGGAAAGCGCTGGTAGATGTCGTCGACGCGCTGGAGGTTGTAGACGAGGGTGAAGGTCTTGGCGGCATTGCCCCCGAAGTCCCAGCCGATCGAGGGGCCTTGCCAGAAGACCTGCCGCGTCGCGCCGCTCTTCATGTAGAGCGTGCCCTCGCCATAGCGCAGACCCACGCCGATGGCGCCGGCCGCTTCCTCACCCTTGATGTAGCCGTTCGGGCGGCCATTGTCGGCAAAGATCCGTTCCACGGCCTCGCCGGCCGCTTCCGCTGTGACGCCGAAGAACTCGGCGACGGCGCTCACGATCTCGTCTTCCGCGAACGTGTCCTCGGACGCCGCCGGTTCGTCCTGGGCGCGCGCGGATCCCGGCACGGTGAGAGCGGCGGCGGCGAGCAGCGCCGCGAACCCCGTCAGGCAGCGGATCCAGAAGGGAGCCGGGGCGGGGACTGTCTTGGTCATCATGGTCTGCGTTTCCCATCTCAGGCGGACGACCGTCCGGCCGCGACAGGGCGTCTTGGCCGGACCGGATCCCGCGTTGTGATCCCTGGGGGCGCGAGGGCGCCCATCAGGAACAGCAACGCCTTTCTACCACGGCCGGTTCCCGCGCGCTTGAGGCGCGTCATCCCGCATTCCCCGTTTGACGATGAGGGGCGAGCTGCCCATCATCCGGCGACGGGGCAACAGGAAAGGGCGGCGGCGTGGCCCGGACCGGAGACGAGAGGGGGGCGGGGCGGGCAAGCCTGCGCTGGGCGCGGCGCGGGCTCGTCGGGCTTGGCGCCCTTGCGGGCCTGAGCGCCTGCGCCGTGTTCCTCCTCACCCGGCCGTCCATCCTCGAGCCGCTCCTCGAAGGTGCCGCGGCGCGGGCGGGCCTTCACCCCGCGCGCCTCACGGTGGAGCGGGCAGGCCTCTTCGGTCTGCGACTCGGCGAGAGCTCTCTCGGCCCGCCCGGTGCGCTGTCGCTCGCCGGGGCCGAGATCGGCTGGACCCCGCTCGGTCTCCTCGGCGGCCGGCTCGGGAGCGTCCGCATCGACGGGCTGCGCCTTGGCGCACGTCTCGACAGCGCGGGCGCGGGCCTGGTGCTGCCCCTGCCGGCGGGCGGAGGCGGGGGCGCGGGATTTGATCCCGCCAGCCTGCCGCCCATCACCCTGCGCGAGGCCGAACTCGACCTCGAGACACCCGACGGTCCGTTCACGATCCGGCTCGACGGCGCGCTGGCGCCCGACGGGGAGGGCGGCCTCGGTGCGAGTCCCGACCTCGTCATCGCGCGTGGCGGCGCGCCCGAGCGCTCCATCGCCGGAACCGCGACCGTGCGCATACGCGAGGGCGTGCTCGATCTCGACCTCGATCTCGATCGTCCGGGGACGGAGCCTTTGTCGGAGCGCTTTTCGCTCGCCGCGCTCACGGGCGAGATGCGCCTCACGCGCGGGCGCCTCGAGGGGGCGGTCACGGCGCGTCTCGCCGATCTCGCCCTCGCGGAGGCTGCGGCGGGGGAGGCGGTCCTTTCCGCCCGGTATGACGGGGCAGGGGCGAACGGGTCGGGTCATGTCCGCCTCGACGTGACGGCGCTGTCGCTGCCGCCGCCGGTCTTCGATCGCGCGCTCGGGACGCTCGCGCCCTCGACGCGGGCCGCGCTCGAGCTCGATGCGGTCCGTCCCTTCCGGGACGATCTCCTCGGCGCCTTCGGCGCGCTCGGCGGGGGCGCCCGCCTCGTGCTCGACGCCGATGTCTCCCACGGCGGCGAAGAGGGTTGGCGGAGCACGGGGGTCGCCGTTCTGGCTCCCGAGACGGCGTCCGCCGAGGGCGCCTTCCTCTCGCTCGTCTGGGAGCCGGGCGGGGAGGCGGCGCCGGAGAGGGCCGGGCTGCCCGTGGGGACCTATGTCGATCCCGAGCAGGGCGGCCTCGCGCTGAGGCTCGATGCGGACGGCGCGGAGGCATCCGTGCGCGCGGGCGCCGCGCTCGTGCTGCGGCGGGCGGATCCGGTGACGCTCACGGCCGAACTCGATGCCGCGCTCAGCCTTGCCCCGGTGGGCGAGAACGGCGCGCTCCGCGTCGAGCGCTTCGCGCTCGACCGGCTCGCCCTCGAGGGCGGCCCGTGGCGGGCAGGCGGCCTCTCGCTGGCGCCGCGCGCCTTCGGCCTCTCCGCCCGCGGAACGCCGCAGCGTTACGCCGGGCAGGTCGCCATCGACGCCGAGGCCGACGGGGCCTTTTTCTCCTGGCTCACGCTGGCCGATACGGCCCTCGTCCTGCCGGCGAGCTTCACACGCGAGCCGGAGGCCTTCGCGCTGCGGCTCGGCTCGGGAGAGGGGCCGTGCGGCACGCTCCGGGCGAGGCGCATCGATTTTGCGGAAATCGCCATCCATCCGGGACCGGAGGGTTTCTCGCTCTGCGACCGGGGCGATGCCGTGCCCTTCCTCAGCTTCGCGCCGCAGGCGGACGACCGGCCGGCGCTGGTTCTCGCCGGCGCGCTGCCCGCGCGCGGCGTGCGGCTCGAGGGTCCGCCCGATGCCAAGGGCCTGCCGGCGCTCGAGGGGACCCTGCCGGAGACCCGGTTCGCGCTCTCCTATGCGCCGGAGGCGGAGACCTGGCAGCTCGCCTTCGAGACCGAGGGCGGGCAGATGCGGGCGCTGCCCGATCTTGCCGTGCTGAGCCCGCTCGCCCTGACGGCCACCCTGTCGGGCACGGGCAGCGCCATCCTCTCCGGCACGCTGACCGTCCCGCGCCTCGGCGTCGCCGACCTCGCACGGCCCGCCCGCTATGCGCCCGTGCTCGCCGCCGGCACGGCGCAGATCGAGGCGGGGCAGGCCCGCTTCTCCGGCACGCTGGAGGCGGAGGGGCGCAGGCTCGGGGACTTCTCGGGACGTCACGCGCTCAAAACGGGCAAGGGCGCCGCCGACATCACCCTCGCTGATCTCGTCTTCACCCCGAACGGGCTCCAGCCTCAGACGCTCGTGCCTGCCTTGCGCGGCCTCGTGGCGGAGGTCGCGGGCCGGGCGGGGGGCTCGGCCCATGCCGACTGGGGCGGCGGGCGGCTTTCGACGCGCGGCGCGTTCAGCCTTGCGGGCATCGAGTTCCTCTCCTATCTCGCGCCGGTCGAAGGTCTCGATGCGGACATTCGGCTGAAGAGCCTCCTGCCGCCGCTGACCGAGGGCCTCCAGACGGCCCGGGTCGCGCGGATCGACGGGCCGGTGCCGCTCGAGAACGGCGAGATCGTCTTCGCCCTCGAGCCCGACGCGATGCTGGCCCTCGACAGGGCGATCTGGCCCTTCGCGGGGGGCGAGGTTGGCGTGCGCGATGCGCGCCTCTCCTTCGCGCCGGACACGGTCGAGCGGGACGTGGTCTTCCGGGCCGACGGGCTCGATCTTGCCGAGGTGCTGCCGCTCCTGCGTCTGCCGGGGCTGAGCGGGAGCGGCCGTCTCGATGGCCGGGTGCCGGTGGTGGTGAGGCCGGACGGCGCCCGCATCGTCGATGGCCGCCTCACGGGACGCAGCCCGCCCGGGGGCATCCTGTCCTACAGGGGCGAGGGCGCGGCGGCGGCGGAGGCCGGCAACGAACAAACCTCGCTTTTGTTCCGCGCCCTTGATAACTTCGAATGGGAGGAGCTGGCGCTGACGCTCGACGGGGCGGTGGATGGCCGGCTCGATGTGGGGGTCGAGCTGCTGGGGGCCAATCCGTCCGTCTATGACGGCTATCCCTTCAAGATTCGCATCCGCACGAGCGGCGCCTTCGCCGAACTCCTGCGGGAGGGAACGGTGGGCTTCCGGGTGCAGGACCTGATCGAGCGGGGCCGCGAGGCCGCGCCATGAGATTTCCCCAATTGCCGGCGAGGATGCGCCGGACGGAGGTGCCGATGCGGCAGGACAGGACGGCAAGGCAGGGCGCGGCCGCGCCCCTTCTGGGCGCAGCCCTTTTCGGCACGGGACTGCTCGTGTCCGCTTGCCAGCCCACCGTGAAGGTGCAGGCGCCCGACAAGCCCATCGAGATCAATCTCAACGTGAACATCACGCAGGAGGTCCGGGTGAAGATCGAGCGGGAGGCCGAAGAGGCCATCGCCGCCAATCCGGACCTGTTCTGACCGCAGATGACGAAGGAGCGCGCCATGGCGACCCCGATCACCAAACGCGGACTGCTCGCAGCCCTCGCCTTCCTCATCGCCGTCGGCGCGAGCCTTCTGCCCACCAGCTCGAACGCGGCCCGGGTGCTCGATGCCGAGCGGCGGGCGGGGCTCGTGGGCGACACCGCCAGCGGCTACATGGCGGCGGTGGGCGCGGTCTCGCCCGAGGTCCAGCGTCAGATCGACGAGGTCAATCTCAAGCGCCGCGAGCTCTATCGCGACACCGCCCGCAAGACCAATTCCACGCTCGAAGCGGTCGAGGCCATTTTCGGCCAGCAGCTCTTCGACCGCACACCCTCGGGCGAGTATTTCCGCAAGGCCGACGGAAGCTGGGTGAAGAAGCCCTGACGCCTCGCCCGGCCCGGATCGCGGCGGCCCCGGTCCCCAACGATCATCTGTGTCCCGCGCGGGCGGTTGCGCGGTGCGGCGCTTTCCCGTAACGCTCCGGTGGGTCCCCGGGGCGGGTGCGCCGGGCGGGGGCCCTTCCGCCAGAGCCCTGCCCGAAGAGCCACGCCGTTCATGCGAATCGTCTCCCGTCATACCGATCTGCCGTCCACCTGCCGTGGGGCGGTCGTCGCCATCGGCAATTTCGACGGCGTGCATCTGGGCCATCGCCACGTCATCGGCGAGGCGGCCCGGAGGGCGGCGGAGATCGGCGCGCCGCTCGGCGTGATGACCTTCGAGCCCCATCCGCGCAGCTTCTTCAATCCCGAGGGCGAACCCTTCCGGCTGACCTCCTTCGAGACCAAGGCGCGACGGCTCGAGGCGCTGGGCGTCGACGTGCTCTATGCGCTGCCCTTCGATGCCGCGCTGGCAGGGAAGGACGCCTCCGATTTCATCATGGACGTGCTCGTCACCGGCATCGCCGTCCTGCATGTCGTGGTGGGCGAGGGCTTCCGCTTCGGCCGGGCCCGCAGCGGCGACACCGGCGTGCTCGGCTACAGCGGCGAGATGGAGGGCTTCGGCCTCACGGTCGTCCCGCCCTTCGAGGTCGAGGCCGAAGGCGGGCGCCGGGTGCTCTCCTCCTCGGTCATCCGCCGGCTGATCGCGGCGGGACGGATGGAGGAGGCCGCCCGCTTCCTCGGCGCGCCCTTCGTGGTCGATGGCCGCGTCGCGGCGGGCCACAGGCGCGGGCGCACGATCGGCTTTCCCACGGCCAATCTGCCGCTCGCCGACTATCAGCATCCGGCCTTCGGGGTCTATGCGGTCGAGGTCGAGCACGGGGCGGGGGAGCCGCGCCGCCTGCTGCCGGGCGTTGCCAATGTCGGCGTGCGGCCGACGGTGAACGGCGGACCCGAGCCGGTGGTGGAGGCCCATCTCTTCGAGGTGGACGAGGACCTCTACGGGCACTCTCTCGCCGTTCGCCTGCTCCATTTCCTGCGGCCCGAGCGGAAGTTCGACGGGCTCGACGCGCTCAAGGCGCAGATCGCCCGCGATGCGGACGCGGCGCGGGCCTGGCTCTCGGACCGGGACAACCATCCGCAGACCGACGAAAAAGGCTGAGGCTTGCATGGCCAGTGACGACACGGCGCGTGATTACCGCTCCACGGTGTTTCTTCCCGAGACGCCCTTCCCGATGAAGGCCGGCCTGCCCCAGCGCGCGCCCGAATGGCTCGCGCGCTGGGAGGCGATGGATCTTTACGCCCGCCTCAGGGCGGACGCGCGGGGCCGGCCGCGCTTCGTCCTCCATGACGGCCCGCCCTATGCCAATGGCGACATCCATGCCGGCCACGTCCTCAACAAGGTGCTGAAGGACATCGTGATCCGCTCGAAGCAGATGACCGGCTTCGACGCCAATTACGTTCCGGGCTGGGACTGCCACGGCCTGCCCATCGAATGGGCGGTCGAGCAGGAGTTCCGCAAGCAGAAGCGCAACAAGGACGAGGTGAAGGTCACCGACTTCATCGGCGAATGCCGGGCTTTCGCCTCGAAATGGATCGACCGTCAGCGTGCGGGCTTCAAGCGGCTCGGCATCGTCGGCGACTGGGACAATCCCTACCTCACCATGAAGCCCGCCTCGGAGGCGGCGATCCTCCGTGAACTGCACAAGTTCCTCATGTCCGGCGCGCTCTATCGGGGCTTCAAGCCGGTCATGTGGTCCGTCGTCGAGAAGACCGCGCTCGCCGAGGCCGAGGTCGAGTATCAGGACCATGTCTCGACCACGGTCTTCGTGCGCTTCAGGGTCGTCACGGCCGGGACGTTGGAGGGCGCGTCGGTCGTCATCTGGACGACGACGCCCTGGACGCTGCCGGGCAACCGCGCCATCGGCTACGGCCCCGATCTGCGCTACGGCCTCTACGAGGTCGGCACCCTCGCCGAGGGCAGCCTTGCCCGGGCGGGCGAGCGCCTCCTGCTCTGCGACGATCTCGCCGAAAGCGTGAAGGCGGCGGCACGGATCGTGAGCTGGACGCGTCTTGGCGATGCCGATCCCGCCGGAACCGTCTGTGCCCATCCCTTCTCGGATCTGGGAGTTTTCTACCGGCCCGAACGGGGCATTCCGCTCCTGCCCGGCGCGTTCGTCACGGCCGAACAGGGCACGGGCTTCGTTCATCTCGCCCCCGGCCATGGCGAGGACGACTTCGCGCTCTGCAAGGCGCACGGCATCGATGTTCCGCAGACGGTCGGTCCCGATGGCCGCTATTACGACACCGTGCCGGGCTTCGGAGCGGCCGGGGGCCGGCAGGCCGCCCGCGTCCTGCGGCCCGACGGCAAGGAGGGCGATGCGAACGGCGCGGTGATGGAGGCGCTGGTCGGGGCGGGGGCGCTGCTCGCGCGCGGCAAGCTCGAGCACCAGTATCCCCATTCCTGGCGCTCGAAGGCGCCGGTGATCTTCCGCGCCACGCCGCAATGGTTCGTGGCGCTCGACGAGACCGGCCTGCGCGAGGCGGCACTCGCCGCCATCGATTCGACGGCCTTCTACCCGCCCCAGAGGCGCAACCGCATCCGCTCCATGGTCCAGAACCGGCCCGACTGGGTGCTCTCGCGTCAGCGGGTGTGGGGCGTGCCGCTCGGCCTCTTCGTCGATCGCCGGTCGGGCGAAATCCTGCGCGATGCGGCGGTCAATGCGCGCATCGCCGGGGCGATCGAGGCCGAAGGCATCGAGGCCTGGTTCGCGAGCGCGGACGGCGCGCGGTTCCTCGCGCCGGATCATCAGCCTGCGGATTACGAGAAGATCGACGACATTCTCGATGTCTGGTTCGACTCGGCCTGCACCCACGCCTTCGTGCTCGAGGCCCGTCCCGATCTCAAATGGCCCGCGGACATCTATCTCGAAGGCTCGGACCAGCATCGCGGCTGGTTCCAGTCCTCGCTGCTCGAGGCCTGCGGCACGCGCGGCCGGGCCCCCTATGACGGGGTCATCACCCACGCCTTCACGCTCGACGAACGCGGGCGGAAGATGTCCAAATCCCTCGGAAACGTCGTCGATCCAGAGAAGGTCATCCAGCAGAACGGTGCGGAGATCCTGCGCCTTTGGGCCGCTACGCTCGACTATTCCGAGGACCATCGGATCGGCCCCGAGATCCTCAAGGGCACGGTCGATCAGTACAGGAAGCTGCGCAACACGCTGCGCTTCCTCCTCGGCAGCCTCGCGGGCTTCTCCGAGGCCGAAAGCGTGCCATATGCCGAGATGCCCGAACTCGAGCGCTATGTGCTCGCGCGCCTCGCGGCGATGGACGAGCGCGTGCGCGCGGGCTACGGCGCCTATGATTTCGCGCGCGTCATGCACGGGCTGATCGAGTTCATGACGAACGATCTGTCGGCCTTCTATTTCGACATCCGCAAGGACGTCCTTTATTGCGACGGTCCCGGATCGCTTCGCCGGCGGGCCGCGCGCACCGTGCTCGATGACCTGCTCGGCTGCCTCACGGCCTGGCTCGCGCCCGTCCTCGTCTTCACCGCCGAGGAGGCGCATCTGTGCCGGCATGGCGAGGCTGGCGACGCCGTGGGCTCGGTCCATCTGCGCCAGTTCCCCGACCTGCCCCGGGACTGGGCCGATGAGGATCTTGCCGGCCGCTGGCAGCGCATCCGCGACATCCGCCGTGTACTGACGGGCGCGCTCGAGCTTCAGCGCCGCGAGCGGGTGATCGGGGCGAGCCTCGAGGCCGCGCCCACGCTCTACCTCGCCGACGCCGGCGACCGGGCGCTGATGGGCGCGGACGACTGGGCCGACATCGCCATCGTCTCGGGCCTGACGCTCGCGGAGGGCGAGGGACCGGCGGACGCCTACCGGCTCGAGGACATGCCGGGCATCGCAGTCGGCTTCGCGCGGGCCGAGGGCGCGCGCTGCGAGCGCTGCTGGAAGCACCTGCCCGATGTGGGCAGCCATGCCGATCCCAATCTCTGCGCCCGCTGCCATGGCGTGGTCGAAGCGGGGTGAGGGAACGAAGATTGCCATTCCGGGCGGCCCCTGATAGGACGCCTTGCCGTCCGGGATGGGGAGGCGCGAGCGGAGAGGTCGCCGCATGAGCGAGGGGAGTGCGCCCCGCGAGGGCACGTATGCGCGAGCGGGCGCGGGGCTCGCGCTCGGCGTGTTCCTGCTCGACCAGCTGACGAAGCTCGCCGTCATCCTCGGCTTCGGCTATGCGCCCTATACCCGGCCAGACAGCTTCTTTCCCGGCCCGTCGGTCGAGGTCTTCCCGTTCTTCAACCTCTCGCTCGTGTGGAACCGGGGCGTGAGCTTCGGGCTCTTTCAGGGCGAGGCGGAATGGCAGCGCTGGCTGCTCATTCTCTTTTCCCTGGTCGTGGCGGGGGGACTCGTTCTCTGGCTGAGGCGTGCGGCCGACCGGGTGACGGCCCTTGCGGTGGGGGCGGTGATCGGCGGGGCGATCGGCAATCTCGTGGACCGGCTCACCTACGCGGCCGTCGTCGACTTTTTCGAATTCCACGCCTTCGGCTACCACTGGTACGTGTTCAACGTGGCCGACAGCGCGATTGTTTTGGGCGTCGCCGGGTTGCTATATGTCTCCTTCATCGGGGAGGGGCGCTGATTTGGGCGAAGGACGGACCATGACGAACCGGACCATGATCAGGCTCACAGCCCTTGCGGGCAGCGCAGTCATGATGCTCTCGCTGGGAGCGTGCTCGAGCGTCGGCTCGGCGCTGGGGATCACGAAGGATCCACCGGACGAGTTCGCCATCGTGACCAAGGCGCCGCTGGTCCTGCCGCCGGACTACACGCTGAAGCCGCCTCAGCCGGGCGCGCCCCGGCCGCAGGAAGAGACCCCCGCGAACCGCGCCCGCAGCCTCGTGTTCGACTCGGCGGGGCGCACGGCGAGCGGCGTGTCCTCGGCCGAGGCGACCCTCATCGCCCGGACCGGAGCGGACGCCGCCAATCCCGACATCCGGCGCGTCATCACCGAAGAGACCACGGCCCTGCTCGAGAAGGAGCAGACCGTCGCCAACAAGATCCTCTTCTGGAACAAGCCGGAGCTGCCCGAAGAGGTGGTGAACGCCGCAGCCGAAGCCGAGCGCATCCGCGAGACGCGCGCGCGGGGCGAGACCGTCACGGGTCAGGAGACCCCCACCATCACGCGTCGCGCGGGCGGCCTGTTCTAAGGCCCCGGGCGGCCCGAACCGGGACGTCGTCATGGCACCACTGAGTTCCGCCCCCCGCCGGGCCTGGCTTGCCGGGCTCGCCTTTGCGCTGGCGATCGCCTGCGCCGCCCCGCGGCCCGCCCTCGCCGCGGTGCCGGACCCCGAGATCGAGGCGCTCGCGCGCGAGCTTCAGGAGGCGATGCGCGCCGAGACCTTCACCTTGCGCAACGGCATGCAGGTCGTGGTCATCCCCGATCCCCGGATGCCGGTGGTCACGCACATGGTGTGGTACCGCACAGGCGCGGCCGACGAGCCCTGGGGCCGCTCCGGCATCGCGCATTTCTTCGAGCATCTGATGTTCAAGGGCACGCGCGACATGGAGCCCGGGGAGTTCTCGAAGATCGTCGCCCGCAATGGCGGCCAGGACAACGCCTTCACCTCCTATGACTACACGGCCTATTTCCAGCGGATCGCCGTCGATCGCCTGCCCATCGTCATGAAGATGGAGGCGGACCGGATGACCGGTCTTGTCCTCACCGACGAGGTGATCGTGCCCGAGCGCGCCGTCATCCTCTAGGAGCGGAGCATGCGGGTCGACAACGATCCGCAGGCCCAGCTCGACGAGGAAATCGACGCCGCGCTGTTTCTCAACCATCCCTACGGCATCCCGATCATCGGCTGGGAGCACGAGATGCGGGCGCTCTCGCGCGACTATGCGATCGCCTTCTACGAGGCCCACTACACGCCCTCGAACGCCATCCTGATCGTCGCCGGCGACGTGGCGGCGGACGAGGTCCGCGCCCTCGCCGAGCGGACCTATGGGCGCATCAAGGCCCGCCCCGTGCCCGAGCGGGTGCGCCCGAGCGAGCCGGAGCCCCATGCCGCCCGCCGGGTGGAGATGGTCGATGCCCGCGCCCGCACCGCGCTGATCGAGCGGCGCTATCTCGCGCCCAGCTACGCCACCGCCGCGCCGGGCGAGGCCGAGGCGCTGGTCGTGCTCGAGGACATTCTCGGGGCCCGCTCGACCTCGCGGCTCTACAAGGCGCTCGTGATCGACGAGGCGCTCGCCGCCACGGCGGGCACCTGGTACTGGGTCGATGCGCTCAACGCGACGCGCTTCTCGATCTCGGCCCTGCCGCGCGAGGGCGTGTCGCTGGAAGCGCTGGAGGCGGGCATCGACCGCGTCATCGCCACGCTTCTGAGCGATGGCGTGAGCGAGGAGGAGGTGCGCGCGGCCAAGCGGCGCATCCTCTCCGATGCGCTCTACGCCAAGGACAGCCAGTACGCCATGACGCGCCTCTACGGGTCCGCGCTGACCACGGGCCGCACGCTCGAGGACATCGAAGCCTGGCCGGTGCGCCTTGCCGGCGTCACCCCCGAGGCGGTGATGGAGGCCGCGCGCAAGGTCCTCGTCCCCAATCGCTCCGTGACCGGAACGCTGCGCCCCGCGCCCGCAGAGGAGGCCCGCCCGTGACCCCGCTCACCGCACTCACCCGGCGGGGGGCGATGACGCTGGCCCTGGCGGCCGCGCTCATCGCGCCGCTGGCCGGAGCCCCCGCCCGGGCCGCCGAGACGACAGTCCCGGTCGAGGCGATCACGACGCCAATGGGGCTCGAGGCCTGGATGGTGCGCGAGGAGAGCGTTCCCGTGATCGTGGTCGAGGCGGCCTTCCCCCACGGGTCGGCGCGCGACCCGGCGGGCAGGGAAGGGCTCGCCGTGTTCACCGCGGCTCTGCTCGACGAGGGCGCCGGCCCTCATGACAGCCTCGCCTTCCGCACGCTGCTTGAGGACAATTCGATCGGCCTGTCCTTCTCGGCCGATCGCGACGCCACCTATGTCACGCTCACCACGCTGCCGACCAATGTCGATCTGGCGACGGAGCTTCTGGCGCTCGCCCTGACGAAGGCGCGCTTCGACGCCGAGCCCATCTCGCGCATCCGCAGCCAGCTGTTGGTGCAGATCGCGCGGGCGGAGGAAGACCCCGCCCAGCGGGCCTCGCTGCTCTTCTTCAAGTCCCTCTTCGGCGATCACCCCTATGGCCGGCCGACCATCGGCACGGCGCAGTCCATCGCCGCCATCACGCCGGCCGATCTCAAGGCCTTCGCCGCCGACATGCTGACGCGCGAGGGGCTCAAGATCTCCGTGGTCGGAAATCTCGAGGCCGAGGCCGTTGCGGCGCTGATCGACGCGACCTTCGGCCAGCTGCCCGCGGGCGCGCCGCGTCCCTCCATTCCCGAAGCCGAGCTGCGCAATCTCGGAGAGGTCGTCGTCGATCTCGCCGACAATCCGCAGACGGTCGCCTATGTCGGCACGCGCGGCATCAAGCGTGACGATCCGGACTTCGTGCCGGCCTTCGTCATGAACTACATGCTCGGCGGCGGGGGCTTCGCCTCACGCCTGATGGAGGAGGTCCGTGAGAAGCGGGGGCTCGCCTACTCCGTCTCGAGCGGTCTTGTGGCGCTCAAGCATGCGGGCGTGCTGATCGCCCGTGTGGGGACGGAGAATGCGAGTGCGGCCGAATCGCTCCGCCTCATCGCCGCCGAGTTCGCCCGCATGGGCGAGGCCGGCGTGGGCGAGGAGGAGCTCGAGGGCGCCAAGCTCTATCTCACCGGTTCCTATCCGCTGCGCTTCGATTCGAACGCCAAGATCGCGCGCGAACTCCTCGACATCCAGATCGACGATCTCGGCATCGGCTACATCAATGTCCGCAACGAGCTCATCGAGGCGGTGACGCAGGAGGACATCGCCCGGGTCGCGCGGCGCCTGCTTGCCGATCCCGCGCTGCTCGTCGTCGCCGTCGGCCGGCCCGAGGGCCTGTCCCCCACGCGCTGATCCCGCGACTCCGCTACACTCGGTCGCCGGAGCAGGGGCGGGCACGGGGCCCGGCCGCGAGCCCCGAAGCCAGGTGTTGCCCGCGTGATGGCCGACCCGATCGCCCGACTGGACAAGAGCCCGCCGATCGCGGGCCGCCGCGCCATCCGGCGCCTGCCCGAGGCGGCGGTGAACCGCATCGCCGCCGGCGAGGTGGTCGAGCGGCCGGCATCGGTGGTGAAGGAGCTCGCCGAGAACGCGCTCGACGCCGGCGCGCGGCGCATCGAGATCCATGCCGAACGCGGCGGCATCGCACGCCTCGTCGTCACAGATGACGGCCACGGCATTCCGGGCGATGAGCTCGCCGTCGCCGTCGAGCGCCATGCGACCTCCAAGCTCGTTCCCGATCCGCAGGACGGGGTGGATCTTCTGAACATCCACACGCTCGGATTCCGGGGCGAGGCGCTGCCCTCGATCGGCGCGGTCGCCCGGCTGACGCTCACCTCCGAAGCGTCGGGCGCGGGCTCCGCGTTCCGGATCACGGTGGCCGGCGGCAGCGTGGGTCCGGTCGAGCCGGCCCCCCGGATCGGCGGCACGCGTGTCGAGGTCTGCGATCTCTTCTTCGCGACCCCCGCCCGGCTGAAATTCCTCAAATCCGAACGGGCCGAGGCCATGGGGCTCACCGACACGGTGAAGCGGCTTGCCATGGCCCACCCCGATGTCGCCTTCAGGCTCGTTCATGACGGGCGGACGCTGCTCGATCTGTCCGCCGGCGAGGGCGAGGAGGCGCTCCCGCGCCGCCTCGACGAGCTCCTTGCGCGGGGCTTCATCGAGAATTCGGTACAGGTCCGGGCGGAGCGCACGATGGAGGGCTTTCTGCCCCTCAAGCTCACGGGATATGCGGGCCTGCCGACCCATGCCCGGGGCAGCTCCACCCATCAGTATCTGTTCGTGAACGGACGGCCGGTCCGCGACAGGCTCCTCCAGGGCGCCCTGCGCGGCGCCTATGCCGACTTCCTCGCCCGCGACCGCCATCCCGAGGCCGTCCTGTTTCTGGAGGCCGATCCCGTGTTCGTGGATGTGAACGTCCATCCGGCCAAGACCGAGGTACGGTTCCGCGATGCCGGGATCGTCCGGGGCCTGATCGTCTCGGGGCTCCGCCATGCATTGGGCGAGGCGGGACACCGCGCATCGACCAGCGTCGCCGAATTCGCGCTCGGCCGCTTCCGCGCCGGCGGCGAGGCCGTGCGGCCGGCGGGGCTGCCCGGTCTCACGCGCGCGCCCTATCTGCCCCATCCCGCCGAGGCCGCTCGCGCCGGGCTCGAGGACGGGAGGGGCGGATTCGAGGCCCGCCGTCCCTCGCTCGGTGCTCCCGCCAACGATACAGAGGAGCCCGCGATCCCGCCCGCACCGGCCGGCACGGATGAGGACACGGGCGAGATCTATCCGCTCGGCCGAGCCCGGGCCCAGCTTCATGCGACCTACATCGTCGCCGAGACGGAAACGGGCTTCGTGCTCGTCGATCAGCATGCGGCGCATGAGCGCCTCGTCTATGAGCGCATGAAGGCGGCGCTCGCCTCCGGCGGGATCGCGCGGCAGGCTCTCCTCATGCCCGAGGTCGTCGATCTCGGCGAGGGGGAGGCGCGCGCGCTCCTTCGGCATGCGGACGAACTCGCCGACCTCGGGCTCGTGATCGAACCCTTCGGAGGCGGCACGGTTCTTGTGCGGGAGGTGCCGGCCATGCTGCCCCGCCTCGACGTGGCGGGGCTCGTGCGCGATCTCAGCGACGAGGTGAGCGAGGGCGGGGAGGCGCTCTCGCTCAGGGAGAGGCTCGGGGAGGTCGCGGGCACCATGGCCTGTCACTCGTCCGTGCGTGCGGGCCGCGTGCTGTCTCTCGCCGAGATGGATGCGCTCCTTCGCGAGATGGAGCGCACGCCGCATTCGGGCCAGTGCAATCACGGGCGGCCCACCTATGTGGAGCTCGCCCGGGCCGATATCGAGCGCCTGTTCGGCCGGCGCTGAGGGCGCGCTCCGGCCGGACGGGGTGACAGGCCGGCCGCGCTCCTGTAGATGTCATTTCTTCACAGAACAAGCGGGAGACGCAGCGATGGCAGGGACAGGAAACGCACGGCCGCGACGAGATCTGGCAGCGGCGCTCCTTCTGGTGGGTCTCGCGATCGGGCTTGGCTCGGCCCCGAGCGCTGTCCGGGCCGAGGAGGCCGTGGGAATGGACCTCTCCCGGGGCGAGGCGAAGCTCAGCGATGGCGTCTTTTCCTGGCGGACCTTCAAGGCGCGGAAGGGCTCCTTCGAGGAGATGCTTCGCCTCAGTCAGGTCTACATCTGGCCGTTCTACGAGAAGATCGGCGCACGGAACATCGCCTTCTGGCTGGAGACGCCGCTTCCGGGCGAGCCGGAGACCGATGTGGACACGATCCACATGATCACGCATTACGAGAGCTTCGAGCACTGGGAGGCGACGCGCGAGCCCTGGGCGCGGGGCGAGGATGACGAGACGTTCCTGCGCATGGCCAATGCGATGTTTCAGCGGTCCTCCTTCGTGATCGAGGAGAGCCAGCGTTTCGTCACCGGCTTCGTGACCGACAATGCGCCGTCCTATCTCGCGCGCAGCTCCGACTGGCCGCTCACCGATCCCGGCACCTATGTCAAGGTCTGCAGCCAGACGGCGGGCAAGACCTTCGCGGACTGGCCGGCGGAAGGGGCGGATGCCTACTGCCTGTGCATGGCGAAGGGGCTCGGAGAGGATCGCGCCGGCTGGGCCCGCGCCTATCACATCGCCTGGATGCGGGCGGATGGACAGAACCGCCCGGACATCAGCTCGCGCCGGGTCTTCGACCTGCACGGGTCCTGCAAGCCGGGCTAGGCGGCGCCCGGCCGGCGGGGATCGTCAGGGTCCGCCATATCCCTGCTGCAGGGGCTGGAGCCGCTGCCCGGCGGCGGCCCAGGCCTCGACGCCGCCGCGATACCAGAGCACATTGGTGTAGCCGAGCTGGATCGCGCGCAGGGCGGCGTTGTAGGACATCCAGCACTGGTTGGACTGGCAGTAGAAGACGAGCGGCATCTCCTTGTTGCCCTGCGTCGCCTGCTGCAGATAGGCGCCGAATTCCTGCTGTGTCCGGTCGGTGAAGCTGCCGGGCTGGTGCGCCGGCACGGCCGACAGCGCCCCCGGAATGATTTCCGGTCCTCCGAGCACGTCGAAAAGGAGGTACGGAGCCTGCTGCCCCTGCATCAGCGACAAGAGCCCCTTGGTGGTGATGACCTGCCCGCCCGGGATGCTGGCGGGCGTCGGCCCGTGCATCGCCCCGTCATGCAGCGTGGCCTGCGGGGCCACGCCGAAATCCTGGCGCTCCATCTGCGAGAGCTGATCGAGATCGCCGCCCGGCTGGCCCCCAAATCCTGACGGTGCGCCAGGCGCGGGGCCGTTCGGCATGCCGAGCTGTTGCGGCGCGCCAGGCTGGCCGCCGGACACGCCGCCCTGCTGCGGATAGCCTCCCTGTTGGGACGGCATCTGGCCTTGCGGGGGCATCTGGCTCTGGGGCGGCATCTGGCCTTGCGGAAAGCCGCCCTGCTGCGGGTAGCCGCCTTGCTGGGGGTAGCCACCCTGCTGGGGAAAGCCTTGCGGGGGCATCTGGCCCTGCGGCGTGCCGCCCTGCTGCGGGTAGCCCCCTTGCTGCGGATAGCCGCCTTGCTGGGGATAGCCTTGCTGCGGGTAGCCCTGTTGCGGATAGCCCTGCTCTGGGGGCATCTGCTGCTGCCCGTAGGCGGGACCTTGCCCCTGGGCGCCGCCGAAACTGTCCTGCGCCGAGGCTGTACCGAAGGCCAGGGCCGCCGCAGCCATCGCGAGCGGAAGGAAGGTGGGACGCATGCGGATCTCCTGTCCTATTGGGCGACGCCGAGCTGGGTTCCGTCCATGCCGAAGGTCGCGTTCGGATTGAAACTGGCGTCGTCGGTGAGGACATAGGTGCCGTCATTGAGCCGCCAGGCCTGATTGTAGGTATTGTCGAGCTCGACCGTGCCGGTCGCCGAATTGGGGTCGGCATAGGTCTCGACGCCGCGAATGGCCTCGGAGGTCTCGCGGGCGATGCGGTCGCTCGAGTCCTGCTGGCGCCGCCAGGACTCTGCCTGCATCTGGCGGATGTCCTCGCCGGTCTGCGCGATGATCCGTGACCGGTCCTGCGCGCCCTTGGCGTTGATGCCGGCGATCTTGCGGTGGTGTTCGGCGATGCGGGCGCTCCATTCGGGGGCGGGCGTGATCGACTTGCGGATCATCTCCGTCATCCGGAAGTCGAGCTGTCCGTTCGGCGCTCGGGAGGCGAAGGCGGGAAAGCTCACGCCGGAATAGAAATCCATGCCCGGCATGCCGGCCATGCCCTGCATGCGGTTGAGCGAGAACAGCACCAGCGCCGAAACCGATTCGCGCATGTCGACGCCGTTCTGGCCATAGGCGATCAGCACCTCGCCGGCCTCGACCCAGCTGCGGATCTCGCCCATGGGCATGGGCGTCGTCTGGTTCAGCTGCTCGTAATCCTTCGAAATGTCCGGACGCGGACGGAAATCGAGAATGCGCGCGCCGGGGCGGATCTCCTGGACGAGGGCGGCGAGGAAGTCCGCAACCCGTCTGATCCGCGCCGAGGGGCAGCTCGACATGGCGCTGTAGCCGGCCGAGTCCCACATCCACTGCCGCATCGGCAGGATCTGGACACCGGAGCTGCCGTCGGGCGCGCCCGCCTGCCAGTCGAAATTGTAGCCCGCGCCGCCACAGGGCGTGTTGGGGTTCCAGACGACCCCGCCCGCCGACCGCCACCCCATCGGGACCAGGATGGTCGAGGCGACGAGCGGCTTCTCGAAGCCGTTCGGGTCGATGATGTCGACGCGCTGCACATGGAGCGACTGGGCGGCGGCCGGTGCGCCCGCGTCCACCGTCCCAAGACACAGCGCCGCCGCAAGGCCGATGGCGGCCCGGCGCCCGGAGCGGGCTCGCCCGCCCGTGCCCGTCCGCTGCCCGTCCGCCGTCCTGCGCATCGTCCCGCGTGCCATGCCGGTGCCCCCTGGTTCCTTCAAGGCCGTTAACCATACCGGTTCGACTCCGCTCCCG
The DNA here is from genome assembly GCA_013389075.1 of Alphaproteobacteria bacterium. Taxonomy (GTDB): domain Bacteria; phylum Pseudomonadota; class Alphaproteobacteria; order JACAEB01; family JACAEB01; genus JACAEB01. Next base: position 38,789 of record JACAEB010000217.1, on the reverse strand, counting down.
CAAAAGGCGGGCGCCTCCCCTCAGCCGGCGGGGCGATAGTGGAGGAAGCGCACGCGCGCGGCCCCGTAGGCGCGCTCTTCCCGCAAGGAAAATTCCTCCGGCAGCGGCGCGGTCTCGTCGGCGGCCGTCTCGAGGACGATCAGCGCGCCGGGCGCGAGCCAGCCCTGCCGCGCCGCGCCGTCCAGCGCCTCGAGGTGGGCCCCCGTATGGTAGGGCGCGTCGCAGAAGACGAGATCGAAGGGCGGCCCCAGCGTGCCCGGCCGCGCCCCGAGCCGGCGCGCGTCGCGGCGGAAGATCCGCGTGCGGCCGGTTTCGCCGAGGGCCTCGATGTTCTCGCGTATGGCCGCGCGCGCGGCGGCGGCATCGTCGACGAACAGCACCTGCGCCGCGCCCCGCGAGAGCGCCTCGAGGCCGAGGGCGCCCGAGCCCGCAAAGAGGTCCAGCACGCGCGCGCCCGCAAGGCTCCGCCCGAGCTCGGGCAGGAGCGCATGGTCGAGAATGTTGAAGATGGCGCCGCGCGTGCGTTCGCTGGTGGGCCGGGTCGCCATGCCCTTCGGCACCACGAGGGTGCGACCGCCATGGCGTCCGGCGACGATCCGCACCGTTCAGCGCCGCCCGCCCGCGGGCGCGGGTGCGGGGGCCCCGAGGCGCCGCCCGAGCTGGTCGCGCAGCACCTTGGGGTTCACCTCCTCGATCGCGCCGGGGGCGAGATTGCCGAGCTGGAACGGTCCGTAGGCGATGCGGATGAGGCGTCCCACGCGCAGGCCCAGATGCTCCATCAGCCGGCGGATCTCCCGGTTCTTGCCTTCCTTCAGGCCGACCTGCGCCCAGACATGGGAGGGGGTCTCACGCTCGACCGTCACCTCGACCGGCCCGTAGCGCACCTCCTCGACGGTGATGCCCTCGGCGAGGCGCGCAATGTCCGCGGGCGTCAGCCGGCCATAGAGTCGCACCCGGTAGCGGCGCGTCCAGCCGGTGGCCGGCAGCTCGAGCGTGCGGGCGAGGGCGCCATCATTGGTGAGAAGGAGGAGCCCCTCCGAGGTCAGGTCGAGCCGGCCGATCGAGATCACCCGGGGCAGCTCCGGCGGCAGGCGCTCGAACACGGTCGGCCGACCCTGCGGGTCCTTGTGCGTTGTCACGAGGCCCGCGGGCTTGTGATAGCGCCAGAGCCGCGCCGCCTCCGCGGCCGCGACCGGCGCTCCGTCGACGCGGATGGCGGCATCCGGGGCGATCCTGGTGGCGGGGGAGGTGACCGTCTCGCCCTCCACCTCGACCCGGCCCGCCGCGATCAGCTCCTCGGCTGCGCGGCTCGAGGCGACGCCGCGCCGGGCGAGCACCTTGGCGATTCGTTCGGCGGCGGGAGGCGGGGCAGGGGGCGGAGCCATGGCGGTCGCGGGTTCGGGGTTGGGCCTGTTCGCGGATGGCTGCTCTTATGACATTCTCGCCGCGCCCGCGATAGCCAGGAGCAGGCCGAGGAGATGACGGAGCCGCCGCTGACCGAGGAGGATGCGCTCGCCCGTGCCCTGGCCGAGGCCGAAGCCGCGGCCCGGCGCGGCGAGGTGCCGGTCGGCGCCGCGCTGCTCGATGCCGGGGGCGGCCTCCTCGCGGCGGACGGCAACCGGATCCGGGAGCTGCGCGATCCCACGGCCCATGCCGAAATGCTGGTGCTGCGCGCGGGTGCCGCGCGGCTCGGCAATGAACGGCTGATCGGCACGCGCCTCTTCGTGACCCTCGAGCCCTGCGCCATGTGCGCGGGGGCGATCTCCCTCGCGCGCGTGGCCCGGCTCGTCTATGGGGCGACGGATCCCAAGGGTGGCGGTGTCGCCCATGGTGCGCGCGTCTTCGACCAGCCGACCTGCCACCACCGGCCGGAGGTGGCCCGGGGCGGCGCGGCCGAGGCGGCGGCGGCCGGCGCGCTCCTCAAGGCGTTCTTCGCCGCGCGGCGCTAGCCCCCCGCTTTGGGCGGGTGCGCCAATTCGGCCCGTTTCCGAGGCTGCGGGCGGGCGTAAGATCGCGGCATCGAAAGCAAAGGAGCGGGAGTGAACCATGCGGTTCGAGCACAGCGACAAGACCAAGGCCCTCATCGAGCGCCTCGAGTCCTTCATGACTGCCCATGTCGTGCCCAACGTGCCGACCTTCTACGAGCAGATGGCGGCGTTCGGCGACAATCCCTGGCGGATTCCGCCCATCCTGGAGGACCTGAAGGCCAAGGCCCGGGAGGCGGGCCTTTGGAATCTCTTCCTCCCCGAAAGCGAGTTCGGGGCGGGCCTTTCCAACGTCGAATATGCGCCGCTCGCGGAGATCATGGGGCGGATCGAGTGGGCGAGCGAGATCTTCAACTGCTCGGCTCCCGACACGGGCAACATGGAGGTGCTCGTCCGCTACGGCACGCCCGAGCAGAAGGAGCGTTGGCTGAAGCCGCTGCTCGAGGGCAGGATCCGCTCCGCCTTCCTCATGACCGAACCCGACGTCGCCTCCTCGGACGCAACCAATATCGAGACGCGCATCGAGCGTGACGGCGACCATTATGTCATCAACGGCCGCAAATGGTGGTCGAGCGGCATGGGCGACCCGCGCTGCAAGATCACCGTGCTCATGGGCAAGACCGACCCCGATGCCGATACCTACCGTCAGCAGAGCCAGATCCTCGTGCCGACCGACACGCCCGGCGTCAAGATCGTCCGCATGCTGCCGGTCTTCGGCTTCACCCATGCCCCGCACGGGCATGGCGAGGTGCTGCTCGAGAACGTGCGGGTGCCTGCCACCAACATGATCCTCGGCGAAGGGCGCGGGTTCGAGATCGCCCAGGGCCGCCTCGGACCGGGCCGCATCCACCATTGCATGCGGACCATCGGTCTTGCGGAATGGGGCCTTGAGATGATGTGCAAGCGCCTTCTGTCGCGCAAGGCCTTCGGCAAGACGATCGCCGAGCATTCCGTGTGGGAACAGCGTGTGGCCGAGGCGCGCATCGACATCGAGCGCACGCGGCTCCTCTGCCTCAAGGCCGCCTACATGATGGACACGGTCGGCAACAAGGTGGCCCGCGCCGAAATCGCCATGATCAAGGTCGCCGCGCCGCGAGTCGCCCTGCAGATCATCGACGACGCCATCCAGGCCTTCGGGGGGGCCGGCGTCACGTCGGACCACGAACTCGCCGCCGTCTATGCGAGCCTTCGGACGCTGCGTATCGCGGACGGCCCGGACGAGGTCCACAACCGCACGATCGCCCGCATCGAGTTCAAGAAGCACCTCCAGAACCGGCGGGCGGCGGAGTAATCCTCGACGCGGATGATCTCAGGAGCCGGCGGCGGCCAGCGCCCCCGGCCGCGAGGGGAGGCGGACGCTGACCGTCGTGCCCTCGCCGACGGTCGAGCGGATTTCCATCGTCCCCTCATGCATGCGCGCGAGCGCCTTGACGAGCGCAAGGCCGAGCCCGCTCCCCGACTGGGCCAGCGTGTGGTCGTCGACCACCTGCTCGAAGGGCTGCCCCAGTCGCGGCAGATCCTCGGCCGGAATGCCGATCCCCGAATCCGTGACCGTGAGGGTGATGGCGTCCGCGCTCTCCTCGAGGCCCACCCCGATCCGTCCGCCGCGCGGGGTGAACTTGATCGCGTTCGAAAGGAGGTTGAGCAGGATCTGCTTCATGGCGCGCTTGTCGCAGTCGAGAACCGGACCGGGCGTGGGGCAGGTGACGGTGAGGGCAAGGCCCGCATCGACCGCCCGCTGGCCGACGATCCGGACACATCCCTGAACGAGCTCGTGGAGGTCGATGGGCTCGCGGTAGAGCTCGTACTTGCCCGCCTCGATCTTCGACATGTCCAGAAGATCGTTGATCAGCTCAAGGAGCAGTGTCCCGCTCTCGAAGATGAGATTGGCGTATTCGGTGTATTTCGGCGATCCGGTGGGGCCGAAGGTCTCGCTCGAGATCAGTTCGGAGAAGCCGAGGATGGCGTTGAGCGGCGTGCGCAGCTCATGGCTCATGTTCGCGAGGAATCGCGACTTCGTGCGGCTTGCCGTCTCCGCCCGCTCCCGCGCGGCCATGAGGTCGAGTTCGAATGTCTTGCGTTCGGAGACGTCGCGCGCGGCATAGATGTACCCGGTCGGCGTCTCGTCGCCCTCGCCGAACACGGCGCGGGAGGTGACCTCGAGCCAGATCCAGCGACCGTCGCGATGCCGCATCCGGAAGGTGACGGAGGTGTCGGGCTCGCCCCTCGTGCAACCTGCCGTCATGCGGACGACCTCGCCCGTGTCGTCCGGATGCAGATGGGTGCGGTAGGCATGGCCGAGAAGCTCCTCGGGCTCGTATCCGAGGATGCGGCGGGAGGCGGGCGAGACGAAGGTGACGGTGCCGTCCGGATCCGCCCGCGCGATGATGTCCGAGGCCTGCTCCGTGAGGAGGCGATGCTGCGCCTCGCTCTTCTGGAGTGCCGTCAGGGCCTCCTCGCGCTCGGAAATGTCCTGCGAGACGCCGATGAGCGCGGCTGCCTCGCCATTGGCATCGAGTTCCACGAAAACATCCGTGGACACCGTGCGCCAGCTCCCGTCCGCCGCCTGGGCGCGGCAGTTGTAGAACTGGCCGATCCCGGTACGGAGCATGGTGCGGATGATGCCGCGCACGCGCTCGCGGTCGTCGGGATGGATGACCGTGTACATGAATTCGGGATCGCGCGTGAAATCGCTCCGGCCATAGCCGAGAAACTCCGTGAACCCGTCCGAATAGGAGAACTCGCGGCCCGACATGCCCATCTGCCAGATGCCGAGCCGCGCGAGCCGCTCGGCCTTGCGATACTGAAGCCGCTCGCGCCGCTGGCGGGTGACGTCGCGGGCGTTCACGACGATGCCGTTGAGCACGGGGTCCGCCGTGCCGTCCACGAGTTCGGCCGACAGCCAGCGCCAGGCCCGGTCCGCGCCGCGCAGGCGGAACTCGACCTCACGCGCGACGCCGGCGAGCCGGGCGACCTCGGCTATGGCCGCGATGGCCGCGCCCGTATCGTCCTGGTGCAGAAGTTCGCAAAGATGGGCGCCGATGCCGGCGGCGGGCAGGTCCGAAAGCAGCCGCTTCGCCGCCGCGTTGGCATAGGTGATGTAGCCGCCCCGGTCCACCACCAGCACATAGAAGGTGAGGCTCGCAAGGAGGCTGCGGGAGAAGCGCAGCTCTCGCGCGGGATCGCGGTCTGCCGCCCCGTCGGCCGTGCGCGCCTCGTCCTGTCGTCCGGTCATGAGCTGCCGCCTGGTTCCCGAACCCGGGTGCGATCGGCGGCCGTGCCGTCTTCACCCCATGCCGCGCCGGCCTGTCCGGAGGGGCAGGCCTGTCCGCGCATGAGTATGCGAGTGTTCCGTTAATCGGGGCTTGACGGGCGGAGATCCATCCGCCGGGCCGCTCGCCTCAGTCACGCGCGCCCGCAGCCTTGGCGAACGCCCAGGCCCGCACGGCGATCTGCCGGGTATGGTCGGCCGAATCATAGGCGTTCGCGCTGGCGGCGGTGCCGTCGAGGACGCGCTTGACGATCCCCTGAAGGATGCCCGCGGACCGGAAGAGATTGTAGGCGAAGTAGAAGTCGAGCTGCGGCAGCCCGATTCGGCCCGTACGGCGGCAATAGGCGTCGACATAGGCTTCGGCCGTCGGAATGCCGAGCGCGCCGAGATCGAGTTCGCGGAAGGCCTTGCCGCTGCCATCGGGGGCGGGGCTGTACCACTGCATGAGATGATAGGTGAAGTCGGCGAGCGGATGGCCGATCGTCGACAGCTCCCAGTCGAGGACCGCGATGACGCGCGGCTCGGTCGGGTGGAAGATCATGTTGTCGATCCGGAAATCGCCATGGACGATGCTCGACGTCTCGTCATGGGGAATGTTTTCCGGAAGCCACGCGATGAGCTTGTCCATCTCCGGAATGACTTCGGTTTCGGCGAGCTTGTACTGCTTGCTCCAGCGGCCGATCTGCCGGGCGAAGTAGTTGCCGGGCTTTCCGAAATCGCCGAGCCCGATGGCGGCATAGTCGATCGTGTGGAGCCGGGAGATGGTGTCGTTCATGGCGTCGTAGATGCCGGCGCGCTCCTTCGGGCTCATGCCCGGCAGGGTGGGCTCCCAGAGCACACGGCCCTCCACCATGTCCATGACGTAGAACATCGTGCCGGTGATGCCTTCATCCTCGCAGAGGACGTAGGGGCGGGGCACGGGATAGCCCACCTTGTGCAGCGCGCTGATGACCCGGTGCTCACGGTCCACGGCATGGGCCGAGGGCAGGAGCTTGCCGGGCGGCTTGCGGCGCAGCACGTACTTCTTCGAGGGTGTCACGAGCTGGTAGGTGGGGTTCGACTGCCCGCCCTTGAACTGGCGCACGGTGAGCGGACCCTTGAAGCCCTCGACCGTGTCGGCGAGATAGGCCGCAAGGCGGCTCTCGTCGAAGCGCAAGGCGTCGGCCACGTCCTTGGTGCCGCTGAACATCTCCTGGCGGTTCGCGTTGTCGGTCGTGGTCATCGTCAACTCCCTTTCAGGTTTGTCTCGGCCTCGAGGGCCACGGCGCGCCAGCCGATGTCGCGGCGGCAGAACCCCTCCGGCCAGTCGATCCGGTCCACGGCATCATAGGCGCGGGCCTGCGCCTCGGCGACAGTGCGTCCAAGCGCCGTCACGTTGAGAACGCGCCCCCCGCGCGCCACGAGCCGCCCCTCGCGCATGGCGGTGCCCGCATGGAAGATCTTCAGATCGGGCCGGGACTGGAGGGCGTCGACCCCGGTGATCGGCGTCCCCGACTCGTAGGGGCCGGGATAGCCCTTGGCGGCCATGACGACGGTCAGCGCCGGCCGCTCGTCGAAGGCGAGGGTCTCGCCTGCGAGCATGCCTCGCGCCGCCGCAAGGAAGGCCGGCACGGGATCGCCCTGAAGGCGCATCAAGAGCACCTGCGCTTCCGGGTCGCCGAAGCGGACATTGTACTCGATGAGGCAGGGCCCCTTCGCCGTGAGCATGAGCCCCGCATAGAGAACCCCCCGATAGGGCGTCCCCTGGGCCGCCATGGCGCGCAAGGTCGGCTCGAAGATGCGTGTGCGGACGGTCTCGATCAGAGCCGGTGTCATGACGGGCGCGGGCGAATAGGCTCCCATCCCTCCGGTGTTGGGACCCTCGTCCCCGTCGAAGGCGCGCTTGTGATCCTGGGCGCTCGGCAGAAGGCACAGCCGCTCGCCGTCGGTGAGGGCAAACAGGCTCGCCTCCTCGCCTTCGAGAAAGTCCTCGATCACGAGACGACGGCCCGCCTCCCCGAAGCGGCCGCCGAGCATGCCGCGAACGGCGTCCTCGGCTTCGGCGCGGGTGGCGGCGATGACCACGCCCTTGCCGGCGGCGAGTCCGTCAGCTTTCAGAACGAATGGAGCCTCGCGAGCCGCGAGATAGGCGAGGGCCTCGCCGGCATCGGTGAAGTCGGCATAGTCCGCGGTCGGAATGCCGGCCTGGCGGCAGAGCGCCTTGGTGAAGGCCTTCGAGCTCTCGAGCCGGGCCGCCGCCGCGGTCGGGCCGAAGGCGAGGATGCCGGCGGCGGCAAGATGATCGACGAGACCGGCGGCGAGCGGGGCTTCCGGACCCACGATCACGAGATCCGCGGCGATCTCCTGCGCGAGCCGCGTCAGGGCGGGAAAGTCCATCGGATCGACATCGACGCACTCGGCATCGCGGGCGATGCCGGGATTCCCCGGCGCCGCGACGACCCGTCTCACGCTCGGGCTCTGAGCGAGGCGCCAGGCCAGCGCGTGCTCTCGCCCGCCGCTACCGACGATGAGAAGGGTGAGGTTCCGGTCGGCCGTGGGGGTCATGCCAATCGCCAGGGATTGCGCTGTGAGGAGGGGACCGCGCCCGCCGGCTCGGCAGGCGGGAGCTTCAGCAATTGCCAAGGGTTTAAGGGGTCAGGCACGGAGTGACAAGACGACGCGACTTCTGCAATCGATTTTCATTTGCAGTGCCTTAACTCTTTGATGTGGGAAAATGTGCAAAGCAGAAGGCGCGTATCCGGAATGCGAATGGGGCCGCGTCGATCCATCCGGGTCGGCATGGACCGAACGAGTGTAAGCCACCATGTTCGGAAGAGAATCGTCAGCAAGACTACAGCAAGGTCCAATGGTTGGGACGGTCGGCCTCCTGGCCGAGCCGGCAAGGGAAGGCGCCATGCGATTTCGGGCCATTGCGGCGGGAGCCACGATCGGCATCGTAGCGCCCGGCGATCCGCGCGAGGTGCGCACCTGGTCCGGGGTGCCCTTCTTCATCGTCAGGGCGCTCGAGGCCGCCGGCTATCGCGCGGTGTGGCTGCCGGCCGAGAACCGTTCGGTGACGGGCGGGCTGCGCAAGCTGAACGACTGGGTCCATGAACGGTCCGGCCGGCGCTTCCTCCCCAAGTATTTCGCTCTCCGCAATGCCCTTGCCGCGCAATCCATCCGCGCCGGGATCGCCCGGCACAAGGTGGACGCCGTCCTGTCGATCACCTCGGATCAGTGCCTGCGCTATCTGAGGACGGACGTTCCGGTGATCCACACCTCGGACACCACCTTCGCCGGGATGGTCGACTACTATCCGGATTTCACGGATCTCCTTCCGTTCGCGGAGCGGGCCGGCCACGACATCTGCCGGCGCGCGATCCGCACCGCCACGCTGACGGTCTATCCGTCAGACTGGGCGCGCGACCTTGCCGTTTCCCTGTACGGGGCCGATCCCAACCGCGTGCGCGTGATCCCCTACGGCGCCAATCTGTTCGAACCGCCCTCCACCGACTGCGTGGCGGCACGGCAGGCTGCCTGGCGCGAGGGCCACGTCCGCCTCCTTTTCGTGGGCGGGGACTGGGACAGGAAGGGCGGTCCCATCGCCGCGGCGGCGGCCGAGCGCCTGGTGGCGGAGGGTATCGACTGCCGTCTCGACGTGATCGGCGCGGGCCCGGCCGAGCCCATCGAGGCGCCGTGGTTCACCTGCCATGGCTTCCTGAACAAGTCACGACCCGACCACCGGGCTCTCTACGATCGTCTGTGGGCGGAGGCGAGCCTGTTCCTGCTGCCCTCGCGCGGGGAGACCTTCGGCGCCGTCTATTGCGAGGCGGCGGCCAACGCCCTGCCGGCCATCGCCGCCGATACGGGCGGCGTGTCGAGCGCCGTCATCGACGGCCGGACGGGGCTCGTCCTGCCCCTCGACGCCGACGGAGCCGCCTTCGCGACCGCCATCCGCTCCCTGATGCAGGACGAGGCCCGCTATGGCAGGCTCGTCAGCGGCGCGCGGGAACGGTTCGATCAGTGCCTGACCTGGGATCATTGGGTCGCCTCCGTGATCGAGGGGCTGAACGAGGTCCTGTCGCGCGGCGGCGAGAAGACGAGGCGGCGGAAATGAGATCAGGGGCGGGGGGAGCGGGCGCGTCGCGGCGCCCTGCGAATCTGTGGGCGGCGGCCGGGCTTGCGCTTCTGCTCGCCGCCTGTGGCGAGGCCCCGCCCGAGACCGCCTTCGTCCCGGCCGCGCCGCAGCCCATGGCCCGCATTGCCAGCGCGCCGGCCGTGGTGGGGGAGCGGATCTACTTCCTCGGCGGCTTTGCCGACCCGCGCCTGCGGGAAACCCTCGAGATCTATTCCTACGACCCGAAGGCGGACGAATGGCGGACCCACCCGGACATGCCGGTGGGGACCAATCACGTGATGCCGGCCGTGGTCGAGGACCGCTATATCTGGATCGCCGGGGGCTTCCGGGGCAGCCATCCGGGCACGGCCACCGATGCCGTCTTCCGCTACGATACCGTGACCGAGCGCTGGGAGGAGCAGGTCCCGCTTCCCGCGCCGCGGGCCTCCGGCGCCCTCGTCCACGTGAACGGCCGGCTGCATTTCTTCGGCGGGGCCGGGCTCGAACGCCATGTGTCGTACCCGGAGCACTGGACGCTCGATCCGCGCGCTCCGGCGGCCTGGGTTCCCGCCGCGCCGATGCCCGAGCCACGCGCCCATTTCGCCGCCGCCGTCGCCAACGGAAAGATCTATGTGCTCGGGGGCATCCATCATCATGACGGGCTCGACGGTGTGACGCTCAATCGCGACGACCTCGATCTCGCCCATCGATACGATCCGCAGTCGGACAGCTGGGAGGAGATCCCTCGCCTGCCGGCTCCCCGCTCCCACATGGAAGGGTCGACCTTCGCCTATGGGGGCCGCATCTGGACGCTTGGCGGCCGGAACAACGAGCCCGGACTGTTCGTCGAGATCTGGGAGGAGGTCGCGGGCCTCGACGACCGGGGCCTCGACGTCTTCCTCAGCTACAGGATCGCCGACGGGACCTGGCGCGAGCTGCAGACGCTGCCGCGCGAACTCTACGCGACCGGCGCGGGTGTGGTGGGCGACACGCTCGTCATCTCCGGGGGCGGGCTCGACGCCTGGCGGGGCCCCTCGGACCTCACATGGACGCTCGACCTTTCCGCCCTCGCCGAGGCCCTCGAGCGGCGCTGAGCCCCAATGCGGCAGATTGCCCGTTGCAAGTCCGGCCCCGCCGCCGTCGAATGCTCAGGGCAAGCAACAGCGAGGCCGCCATGAACCATCATCACCGCAAGATCCTTCACGCCCTCTTCGCGCATCCGATCAGCGCCAACATCGCGATGAAGGACGTCGAAAGCGTGCTGCGCGAACTCGGTGCCGAGCTCGACCACGCCCATTCGGGGCGCCTCCACGCCAGGCTGAAAGGCCACAGCGCCAGCTTCGCCCACGGGCATCACAGCCTGCCCAAGGAAGAGGTCATCCAGTTCCGCAAGTTCCTCGAAGGCTGCGGCATCGACCCCGCGCGCGACTATCCGCTCTGAGGCGCGCCCTCGCGGACCCCTTCGGGCCGCGCGGGACCGAGGCTCGCCGGATCGAGCGCGCGGACCGCGTCATATTGCGACAGGAACACCCGGCCGGTCAGGCGGCCGGGGAAATCCGTCCGGCGGAGACGGTCCATGACCGGTCCCTTCACCTCCGACAGATGAAGATCGATGCCCGCCGAGTGCAGGCGTTCGTTGATCGCCTCAAGGCTCTCGAGAGCGCTCGCGTCGATGAGGTTGACGGCGGAGCACATGAGGACGACGTGGCGCAGCTGCGGGCGCTCGGCCACGAGCCTTCCGATGAGATCCTCGAGGAAGCGGGCGTTGGCGAAATAGAGGCTTTCGTCGATCCGGATCGAGAGCACGTGCGGGCTCGTCAGAACCGCGTGGCGCAGCACGTTGCGGAAATGCTCCGTCCCCGGAACCTGTCCCACGATGGCATAATGGGGTCGGCTGGTCCGCCAGATGTGCAGGAGCAGCGACAGGACGATGCCGGCGAGGATGCCGGGCTCGACGCCTGCCGCGAGCGTCACGGCAATGGTGCCGGCCTGGGCCGCGAAGTCGACCCGTGAATAGGCGAAGGCGCGCCGGATCGCCCCGATGTCGACGAGAGAAAGCACGGCGACGATGATCGTCGCGGCGAGGGTCGCGCGCGGCAGCGCCGCGAAGAGCGGCGTCAGCACGAGCGCGGTCAGGGCGATGCCGAGGGCCGTGAGGACGCCCGCCATGGGCGTTCGGGCCCCGGCGTCGAAATTGACGACCGACCGGGCAAATCCGCCCGTCACCGGAAAGCCGCCCGTGGCGGAGGCCGCGAGATTGGCGGCGCCCAGGCCCACAAGCTCCTGGTTCGGATCGATCCGCTGACGCTGACGCGCCGCCAGCGTCTGGGCGACGGAGACCGATTCCACGAAACCGACCACGCTGATGAGCACGGCCGCCGGCAGGAGCTCGAGCAGAAGCGCGGACGAGGGCAGGGTGAGTGTGAGCGGGGGCAGGCCCGGCGGAATGGTGCCGACCGTGCGCACGCCCGCAGCCTCGAGGTCGAGCCCCTGCACGGCGAGAATGGACAGGATCACGACCGCCATGGGCGCAGCCCGGGCAAGGCCATCGGCGAGGGTGGCGGAAAGCCTCAGACGGCGGAGCGTGCCGCGCAGATATTGCCGCGCGAGGAGGAGCAGCACCAGGGCGGCGAGGCCCAGAGCGAGTGTTTGCAGGTGCAGGGCCGGCAGCGAAGCGGATATCGCGACGACGAGCTCGGGGAATCCGTGTCCGGATACGGACAGTCCCAGCAGCGCGGGAAGCTGGCTCACGGTGATGAGGATCGCCGAGGCGGTGATGAAACCCGAGATCACCGGGTGACTGAGGAGATTGGCGAGAAAGCCGAGCCGCAGGAGCCCCATGCCGACGAGAAACAGCCCCGACAGGAAGGCGAGCGCCAGGGCGACGCCGACCGGGTCGGCCCCCGTGCGCGCGCTCGCCTCTGCCGTCGCCGTGGCCGTCATCAGCGAGATCACCGCCACGGGACCGACCGATAGCGTGCGGCTCGACCCGAAGGCGGCATAGGCGATCAGCGGCGCGATGGAGGCATAAAGGCCCACCTCGGGCGGAAGTCCCGCCAGCATGGCATAGGCAAGGCTCTGCGGGATCAGCATCACCGTCACGATGGATGCGGCGATGGTGTCGGAGAGGGCCTCCTCACGGCCATAGCCTCGCAGCCAGGCGAGCGCGGGGAGGAGGCGCTCGCCTCTCACGAAGCCGCTCCCCCGGCAGCGCCGGACGCAGGACCCCTTTGCCGGGCCGCCGGAGAAAGCCAGGCCCGATAGATCAGCATACCAACGATCATGCAGGCGAGGAAGACCGCCGCCTTCACGGAGCCGAGGCCCAGAGAGGCCATGGCAGGCGCAGGGCAATAGCCCGCAAGGCCCCAGCCGATGCCGAAAAGAACGGCGCCTCCGACGAGGCGGGCGTCGATATCGTGGCGCGTGGGCAGATGAAAGCGCGTGTCGAGGAGGGGCCCCTTGCGGGCCAGGACGAGCCGATAGCCCGGCACCGTGACGGCGAGCGCGCCGGCCATGACGAAGCCGAGCGTCGGGTCCCACGTGCCGGCCACGTCGAAGAAGCCGAGCACGCGGGCGGGGTCGATCATCTCGGAGAGGACGAGCCCGAGCCCGAACAGAAGACCGGTGCCGAACGACCAGGCGCGGATGAAGGCGGGCGAGCGCATTGATCAGCCTCCCAACAGATGGCGCGTGACATAGACGGTCAGGGCGCAACTGGCCATGAAGACCGGCGTCGCGACCAGCGAGCGGGGCGACAGGCGCGCAAGACCGCAGACACCGTGCCCGCTCGTGCAGCCGCTCCCGATCTGGGTTCCGATGCCGACGAGTAGACCAGCGGCAGCCAGGGCGGGAAGTCCGGCCTCCACATGGATCTCGGGCAGACCGCCGGTCATCAGGGCCATGAGGAAGGGCGCGGCGACGAGCCCCGCGACGAATTCGAGCCGCCAGGGAGCCTCGCCGCCGGGCGGGGCGAGCACACCCATCAAGATGCCGCTCGCGCCGGCGATGCGGCCGAGCCCGGCCATCAGCAGCGTGGCCGCAAGACCGATCAGCGCGCCCCCTGCAAGGGCGGTAACAGGATCGAAGCTCTCCATGTGCGTATCCTCAAACGGCGTCGAGCGGAATCTTCAGATAGCGGATCCCATTGTCCTCGGGCGGAGGAAAGGCACCCGCCCGCATGTTCACCTGCACCGCGGGAAGAAGCAGAACCGGCATTCCCAGCGTGCGGTCGCGGGCCGTCCGCATGGCGACGAACTCGGCCTCGCTGACCCCCTCATGCACATGCACGTTGCCGGCCTTTTCCGCGCCGACCGTGGTCTCCCACACATAGCTGTCGCGCCCGGGGGCCTTGTAGTCGTGACAGAGGAAGAGGCGCGTCTCGTCCGGGAGGGAGAAGATCCTGCGGATCGACCGGTACAGTGTCGCGGCATCGCCGCGCGGAAAGTCGCAGCGGGCCGTGCCATAGTCGGGCATGAAGAGCGTGTCGCCCACGAAGGCCGCGTCGCCGACGACATAGGTGACGCAGGCCGGGGTGTGGCCGGGCGTGTGCATCACGCGCGCCTCGAGACCGCCGATCGCAAAGCGTGCGCCGTCCTCGAACAGCTGGTCGAACTGGGAGCCGTCGCGGGCAAAGTCGGGCTCCGCGTTGAACAGCGTGCCGAACACCTCCTGAACATCGGTGATGTGCGCGCCGATGCCCGTCTTTCCGCCCAGTGCCGATTTTAGATAGGGACCGGCGCTCAGATGATCTGCATGCGCATGGGTTTCGAGGATCCAGTCGATGGTCAGACCGGCCTCTCGGACATGGGCGATGACGCGGTCCGCCGAGCGGGTGGCGGTCCGGCCCGACTTCGGGTCGTAGTCGAGCACCGGATCGATGATGGCCGCCCGCCGTGTCTTCGGATCGGCGACCACATGGGTGATCGTGTAGGTCGCCTCGTCGAAGAAGGATGTGACCTCGGGCTTCATGCCGGCCTCCTTGAACGGGATGGGAGCGGCAGACCGCTCCCGCCAGTTGACAATATATGCAAACATTCGTATATGCGCAAGCATGAATATTGAGATGGACATGTCGGTGATGGAAGCGGCGTCCGAGCGTGCCGTCGCCCTGATGGCGAGCCTGTCCCATCCGGGACGGCTCAGGATCCTGTGTCATCTGGCCGAGGGCGAACTCAGCGTCGGCGCGCTCGCCAAGCGCCTCGGCATGCGCCAGGCGGCGATGTCGCAGCAGCTCGGGCTCCTCAGGCGCGAGGGGCTCGTGGCGTCACGGCGTGCGGGACAGGTCATCCATTACCGGCTGGCGAGCCCGGAGGCGGAGGCGGTGGTCCGTCTCCTCTACGAGCTGTATTGTCCGGCCGCCCGGGAAGCTCTCTGACGCCGCACGGGCCGGCGGTCCGCCCCCTCCTTTTCTCCCGGGCGAATGACGCCATATCTCCAGTCCGCCCGGACGACATCGGCGGGCGAGGGAGAGTGTCATGATGATCCGCCCATCGGCCGCGCGCGGCCGCACCCGTCTCGATTGGCTCGACTCGCACCACAGCTTTTCCTTCGGCGACTATTTCGATCCGGACCATATGGGCTTCGGCCCCTTGCGCGTGCTGAACGAGGACCATGTGCGCGGCGGGGCGGGGTTCGCGGCGCACGGGCACCGCGACATGGAGATCGTGACGATCGTCCTGTCGGGCGCGCTCGCTCACCGGGACTCGCTCGGCAACGGCTCGATCATCCGCCCCGGCGACATCCAGCACATGAGCGCGGGGACCGGCATCGTGCATTCCGAGTTCAACGGGTCGGCGGCGGAACCCGTCCACTTCCTCCAGATCTGGATCCTTCCGGACCGCGCGGGCCATGCGCCGCGGTATGGGCAGATCCATGTGCCGCTGGCCGAGCGGGCGGGGCGATTGCGGCTGCTCGCCTCGGGCGAGGGACGCGACGGCACGATCCCGCTTCATCAGGATGCGGATTTTCTCGCGGGCGTTCTGGCGCCCGGTGAGCGTGCCAGCCTGCCGGTTCACGCCGGACGGCGCGTCTGGGTGCAGGTCGCCGGCGGATCGGTGGAGCTGGGCGGGGCGCGCCTCGAGGCCGGCGATGGGGCGGGGCTTACGGATGAAGGCTCGCTCGACATCCTTGCTCTAACGCCCTCCGAAATCGTCGTCATCGACATGGGCGGTTGAGGCGAGATCAGGACGGCATGCGGCTGCGGCGGCGCTCCACGTGCCGCCGCAGGAGGCGGGCATTGCGCGCATTGGCCTTGAAGACGACGTCGAAGGCATCGCCCAGGAGCGGGATCGATCCCACGAGGGCGTCGAGCAGCAGGTTGCCGCCCATGCGCAGGAGAAGAAGCGGCGGCGCGCCCGCCTCGTGCGCGCGCACGATCACATAGACCCCGATCGCGGCGGTCAGGCTGTCGCCAATGCCGGGCACCAGCCCAAGCAGCGAGTCGAAGCCGAAGCGGATCCTCGTTCCCGGAAGGACGAAGCGCCGGTCGAGCCAGTCGGCAAGCCGTTCCGCGTCCGCCAGAAGCGCGTCCTCATCGGCGGGCGATGATCCAGATGGCATGCACGATCCCCGGTATGTAGCCCAGGAGGGTGAGGAGGATATTCAGCCAGAATTGCGCGCCGAGTCCAACCTGGAGGAAGACCCCGAGGGGCGGCAGCAGAATGGCGACGATGATCCTGAGAATGTCCATGGGATCTGGCTCCTTTCCGTGGCGTGGCCGGGCGGAGGGCGTTCCTCCCCCGCGCAGGTTCTGGTGTGACCCGGGCATGGTCATGGCCGGGCCTTCGTGACGGCGGCGATACGCGATGTGGTCAGGTACTGCCGGGTCGAAAAATAATCCGCCCACGGATCGCGGCGAAGGCGGGAGAGCCGCTGGCGCAGGGTGAGGATCGTGAAGGCCGAGGCGCTGTCGAGCTCCGGCAGCTCGGACCACGATACCGGCGTCGCGACCGGCGCCCCGGGGCGGGCGCGGGGCGAGAACGGGCAGATGGCGGTGGCGCCCCTTTCGTTGCGCATCCAGTCGATGAAGATCCGCCCGGCGCGCTCGGCCTTGGAGGCCGTCGCGAGATAGCGTTCGGGGGCCACGGCGGCAAGACGCCGGGCGAGGCCGCGCGCGAACGCCTTCACCTCCGGCCAGCCCGAGCGTCGGGCGATCGGCACCACGACATGGATGCCCTTGCCGCCGGTCAGGAGCGGAAACGAGACGAGGTCCAGCGTCTCCAGAACGGCCCGCAGCTCGACGGCCGCGAACTTCACCTCGGTGAACGGAAGGTCAGGGGCCGGATCGAGATCGAAGACGATCCGTTCGGGCGCTTCGATCCGGTCGCGGCGCGCACCCCAGACATGCAGCTCGAGCGCGCCCATCTGCGCCGTCGCCACGAGACCCTCGAGCGTGCGGATGACGAGATAGCTGGCCTTTGTCCCCGACCCTTCGGTGATGGCGAGGCTGTCGAGGGAGTCCGGTGTCGAGGCCGTGTGATGTTTCTGGAAGAAGCAGGGTTCGCCTTCCCCGCGCGGACAGCGCACGAGGCTGAGGGGGCGGCCGGCGAGATGGGGCAGGATGTCGTCCGCGCGAGCGAGATAGTACTCGGCAAGCTGACGTTTCGTCAGGCCCTGGCCCGGATAGAGGAGCCGGTCCGGATGGGTGGGCCGGACGCCGGCGACCGTCTGCGCTCCGGGAGCGGACGGACCTTCGGGCAAGCCGGGGCGGGCAGGTGGCATGTCGACCTCCTCGGCAGGCTTGTCCTCGCGCAGGCCGAGAAAGCGCGGATGGCGCAGACGCCCGTCGGCCGTATACTCCGTGTACCCGATCTCCGCCACGAGGCGAGGGGACAGCCACACCGCCTCGCGGCGCGCGTCGGCGGGGACGGGGAGGGCGGGCTGGGTCCGCACCAGCCGCGCCATGCGTTCTGCCAGCCGCTCCGCCTCCCGCTCGTCGAAGCCCGTCCCCACTCGCCCGCAATAGGCGAGCGCGCCTCCCTTCCGCGCGGCGAGGAGGAGGGAGGCGAAGGCCTTGCCCGGAACCGTCGAGCGCCGGTAGCCCACGATCACGAACTCGTCCCGGCCGACGCATTTCGATTTCCGCCAGTCCTCTCCGCGCCCGGAGCGATAGGGGGCGCTCGCCCGCTTGGAGACGATGCCCTCAAGGCCCATCCGGCAGGCGGCCGCCAGAACGGCGCCCCCCGGGCCGGCATGATCCTCGCTCAGGCGCAGGCGCCGTGCATTTCGGGGCAGGATCCGCAGGAGCGCGGCCTTGCGGTCCCGCAGGCTGCGCGTGCGCAGATCCTCGCCGTCGAGGAAGAGGAGGTCGAAGGCGTAATAGACGAGCTCGGCTGCATCGTCCTGTGACTGAAGATAGTCGAACCGGGTCTGGCCGCCCGGGTCGAGCGCTACGAGCTCGCCGTCGATCAGGGCACTCTCGGCCCGCACCTCCGCGAGCGCGTTCACGATCGAGGGATAGCGATCCGTCCAGTCCCTGCCGCTTCGCGTGAAGAGACGCGGCGCCTCGCCGCCAAGCTGCGCCTGGATGCGGTAGCCGTCGAACTTGATCTCGTGAACCCAGTCCGCCCCTTCGGGCGGAGTTTCCGCAAGGCTCGCGAGCTGCGGGGGGACGAAGGCGGGCGGGCCGGCGGCCCTGTTCGTGTCCTTTCGCGGGCGGACGAGGAGCCAGCTCTCCTTGCCGCGCTTGTCCGTCTCGATACGGACGAGCGCGAAGCGGCCGGTCAGTCGCTGGCCATCGAGCCGGAACCCGAGATGACCGTCGGACAGCCCCTTCGCCGCATCCGATGTCGGCGTCCAGGTGCCGTGATCCCAGATGCGTACCTCTCCCGCGCCATAGCCTTCCGGTATCTCTCCCTCGAAGCGGGCATAGGAGAGCGGGTGATCCTCCGTCCGGATGGCGAGGCGCTTGCCCGCAGGCGGAAGATCGGGCGCGCGCGTCACCGCCCAGCTCTTGAGGACGCCGTCGAGTTCGAGGCGCAGATCGTAGTGGAGCCGCCGCGCACGGTGCTCCTGAACCACGAACACCGGCGGCCCGCCGCGGCGCTTCTCGCCACTGCCCGAGGGCTCCGGGGTCCGCGCGAAGTCGCGCTTCGCCCGATAGATCGTCAGCGGATCGTCGGTGCTGCCTGCCATGGCCTCATCCGCTCGCCCGCTTGCGGGGGCTGCGTCCCTTGCCCTTGGCGGGAGACGGCTGACGTGTCGGTTTGCCCGGCCCCTCGGACTTGCCGGTCGCCAGACTCTTCTTCAGCGCCTCCATGAGGTCGACGACGTTCGACCGGTCGCTCGCCGCATCCTCGCGCGGCGCGGTGATCGTGCCGCTCCGGCGCCGCGTCTCGATCAGCTCCCGAAGGGCTTCGGCATAGTGCGAGCGAAACGCCTCGGGCTTGAAGGGAGAGGTCTTGCGCCCGATCAGCTCGCGGGCGAGCGCCAGCATGTCCGGAGCGATCTCCTGATCCTCGATGTCGGCGAAGATGCGGTCGCTGGCGCGGATCTCGTCCGCATACCGCAGCGTTTCGAGAAGCAGCCCCCTGCCGCAGGGCTTGATGGCGACGATCGCATCCCGTCCGCGCACGGCCATCTGCCCCAGACCGGCCTTTCGCTCCGCGCGCTATGCCTCGCGGATGACGGCGAATCCTTCCGCCGCCTCGCCGTCGCGCGGCACGACGTAATAGGGCTTTTCGAAGTAGCGGGGGTCGATCTCGTCATGTCCGACGAACTGGACGAGATCGATGGCGCGCCGGCTCTCGAGCTTGATGGCGTCGAGATCGTCCGGCTCGAGCAGGACGTAGTCGTCGCGTTCGATCTCGTAGCCCTTCACGATCTCCTTGGAGGGCACGGGACCAAGTCCGGGCACCACCTTCTCATACCGCACCCTCCGGCCCGATGGCCGGTGGATCTGGTGAAGCGGCAGCGCCGCCTGTGTGGTGACGGCCGAATAGAGTTCCACGCCGATCGTCACCAGGGACAGGCGCAGATAGCCACTCCAATAGGCGCGTGCCGCCACAGCTTGCTTGCTCCTCGATGCTCCGCCCGATCCGGAAAAACGCGCAAGGAGCCCCGCTGTTCCCCGTGAGGCGGGGGAACAGATTGCCCAAGCCCCGGGTTTTGGCTGCGAAGGGCAGGAAGCCGTGTGGCCGTCCGCCCGCTGAAGGAGATGCACATGCCGACCATCTACAAGATGCTGCACGATGATCACGAGAAGGTGACCTCTGCGCTGTCCAAGATTCTGGACAGCTCCGACGGCGCGGAGCGGACACGCGAGAAGCTGTTCGAGGAGATCAAGGCCGATCTCGAGGTGCATACGCGCTTCGAGGAGGAGGAGTTCTATCCGCAGTTCCGCAAGGAGAAGGCCGACAGCGAGGCGCGCGAGGAAGTTCGCGATGCGCTGAGCGAGCATGAGGAAGCGAAAACCATGCTCGATGAGCTTTCGGCGATGGACAAGACCTCCGACGAGTTCATCGAGAAGATCCGGGAGCTGAAGGAGGCGCTCGAGCATCACATCTCCGACGAGGAGGATGAGATGTTTCCGCAGGCGCAGGAGGTCATCGACGAGAAGAAGGCCGAGGAAATGGGCGCTCACTATCAGTCCCTGAAGGCCGACTGACCGGCGCGCCGGGAGCCACACGACCAACAAGAGGAGGCCCGTAATGTCCGAAAGCCCATCCGACCATCCCCAAGGCGCCGGGACCGGCGAGCCCGGTCCGGCCCGGACGGAGGAAACCGTCGAGAAGCTGCGGGAAGCGCCGAAGGCTCTGCGGCAGAGCGCGCGCGAGGCGGTCGACGAGGTGACGGAGGGACTGCGCGCCGAGGCCGGCAATGCCGCCGAGCAGGGCAAACGCGCCATCGCCGGTCATTTCGACGCGCTCGCCGCCGGCCTCAGGGCCTCCGCCGATGTGTTGAAGGACCGGGATCGCCTGATTTCGAACGCCGCCGAGCAGGCGGCGCGCAGAGTGGATCAGGCATCGGAACACATCCGGTCACAGAACATGAGCGCGCTCTCGCATGAGGTCAGCGATTTCGCGCGACACCAGCCAGCCCTGTTTCTGGGCGGATCGGTGGCTCTCGGCCTTGCTCTCAGCCGGCTGGCCCGTGCGGGCCAAGCGGCCGGCCGGACGCGCGACACCGATCCGTATACGCCCTATGCCGATCCGACCGGACTGGACGAGACAGGAGGAGGCCTGCCATGAGCGATATTCCGCACGATGTCCACCTCAATGCGAGGGATGGCCGCGAAGACCCAAGGTCCATCGGGGCGCTCCTGCGCGACCTCGTCGGACAGCTGAGCACGCTGTTCCGTCAGGAGATCGCGCTTGCGCGCGCCGAGATGTCGGAGAAGGCCGGCGATGTCATGGGCGGCATCGTGTCGCTGGCCACGGGCCTGATCCTCTCGCTCGCGGCGCTGATCGTTCTGCTCGATGCCGTCGTCTACGGCCTGGCGCGCGCGATGCCCGCCTGGCTGGCCGCAATCATCGTGGGCGTCGTCGCCGTGATCGGTCTGGCGCTGGTTCTGCGCGGCCGCTCGGAACTGTCCGCCTACAACCTCATTCCCGGTCGCACCGTCCAGACGGTCCGGGATGACGCCAAATTCGCAAAGGAAAAGATGAAATGAGCGCACATGCACGATCCGCCGAACTCGAAGGCGAGATCCGCGGGACGCGCGCCGAGATGGACGAAACCATCGAGGCGTTGAAGGATCGTATCAGCCCCGGCGAGCTGCTCGACCGGGCGTTGGGCCTTGCGCGGCAGGAAGGCGCCGAGTTCGGCGAGAACATTGCGCGTCGGGTGAAGGCCGATCCGCTCCCGCTCGCCCTCGTGGTGACAGGTGTCGCCTGGCTGATGATGTCGGACGCGCGTCATCGGACGGGCGCTGGCCATTCGGGCAATGGTGCGTTCGCGGGATCGGGAAGCGCGAATGCCTTCGCGCCCACCATGCCCCGGCACGATGCGGGCGGCGTCTCGCCCCACGAGACCATCGGCCCCACGCCGGCATCGGGCGATACCGGCTTCGCGCGCGGATATCACGGTGCCTATTACCGCGAAGAACCTCTCGATCCGGATGATCTGGAAGCGGTCGAACATCATGACCGCGTCCACCGGACCTTGTCCGGCGTCCGCCAGGAGACGGGCGAGATGGCGGATCGCTTCAGCGAGCGCCTTGCCGAGGCCAAGGCCGGCGCGCTCGGGCTCAAGAAGAGCGCGGAAGAAGAAGTCCACGCCTTCCGGGAGCGGGTCGACCACGCGTTCGAATCGCTTTCGGAGCGGGCGAGCCGCGCCCGTCACAGGATCGCCGCCCAGGGGGCCCGGCTCTGGCACGGCACGAGGGACGGCGCCCGGCACGCCGCGCATGCGGGCGCTGATCGCGCCCGCGCCCTCGGGCACCAGGCAAGTCAGTACTATGACGATCATCCGCTCGTCGTGGGCGCCGTCGGCGTTGCCCTCGGCGCTCTTCTGGGCAGCCTGCTTCCGCGCACGCGGACGGAAGATCGCTGGCTCGGAGAGACCGGCAGCGAGCTCCGGGAGGCCGCGCGAGGGGCGGCCCGCGATGCGGCGACGACGGCGGGCGACGTGGCCGGGCGGATGGGCGAGGCCGCCTCGGAAGCGGCTCGTCGCGAGGGCCTGACGCCGGAGGACGCCGCCCGGGCCGCGAACTCGGTCGTCGAAAAGGCGCGCCGCGTCGGCGAGGAGGCGATCGACGCCGGACGCGCCGAAGCGGAAGCCCATCGCCATGGCAATGGTGCGGGTTCGGTCTCGCCGCCCGGATCCACTGTTCCGTAGGCGGATTGGCTCCGAAAAGGAGGTTCGAATGTACAATGTCTTCTATGTGATCGGGCTCGTCGTGGTCGTGCTGGCCGTGCTCTCGCTCGTCGGGCTCGCCTGACCATCCGCCGGACTTTGCATCGGGCGCCCGGGATGCCGTTCAGGCGCCCGGGCGCCTTCCTGTGCGGCCGGATGATGACCCTTACGGAAAGATGAGGCGCAATGAAAGGGCCGGGCTCGGAAGAGCCCAGCCCTTTGCCTCGTGGCGACGATGCCGGTCCTAGCGTCGACCGCTCTGCTGATTGCCCGACTGTGCGGACTCATTCCGGGCATAGCCCATGATGACACGGGCCGGCCGGAGTGCCGTGTAGGTCTGTCCGTTCATGCGGAACTGGTCGGTGAGAAAGACGATGCGATCACGCACGCGCACGTCGCGGCCTCGCGCGCTCACCGTTTGGTTGTTGAGATCGCTCGCGCTGAAGTCGCGCGCCTCGCCGAGATCGACGACATAATTGCCCTGATCGGTGGTGATCAGCGCCCAGACGGTCTGCGTGTCCTGACCGCGAACGTTCATCTGCCGCGTCTGGGACACCTGCCCCTCGATCTGACGCGAATCGTTCTGGGTCTTCGACTTGCGGTTTCCCGGATCGCGTTCGATCTTGACCTGCTCGTTGTCGATCGTGGCGGTCTTGGCGAAATAGACGAGGCGGTTGCCGACGCGACCGGGGTTTCCGGATATCGAGACACGGTCGCCATTCTGGAAATCGTCCTGGTACCACTGGTCGGTGTTGCCGAGGTCGACGATGATCCGTTCCCCGTTCTGCCGCTCGATCTGCGCGACAAGATTGGTCTTGCCGGTATCGCGACGACGGACCTCCTTGGTCTGGACCACGGTGCCCGTCAGGGTGCGGCCGGCCTGCTGCTGCTGCTGCGAGCGGTTCATGTCACTCCTTTGGCTCTTTTGGTCGCCCTTGTCGGAGCCATGGCGTTTCATGCCTTGCTCATAACCGCTCTTCTTCTTTCCATAGCTGTCACCGCCCTTGTCGCCGGCCACGGCGGGGGTGGCGAAAAGGGCGGCGCTCAGCAGCGCGAGGGATGAGACCTTGGTCAGCCTCAGCGGCGTCTTCTGGTAGGTGCTGGGCATGGGAGCCCTCCTTGTGTCTGGTGGGAGATCGGTGAGGCGGTGTCCGGATCAGAACCAGTCCCACCACTCCCGATCGAAATCGCCGTCCTCGGTCAGATAGTCGGGCTCGTAATAGTCGCTGTAATCCTCGGTCGGCGTATATCCGTACCCGTCATAGTAGCTGGTGTCGTCGTACTCGTAGTCGTCATTCCAGCCCCAGTCCTCGTCATCGTAGAAGCTCTCGTCGTATTCGTCGTAGTACCAGTCGTCATATTCGTAGTCGTCGTAATAGCCCTCCGAGTAGGCATTGTCCTCGTAGAGCTCCTCGTCGTCCCACCATTGCGCGTTGGCGGCGCTGGCGGTGAGCCCGAGACCGAGGGCGGCGGCGAGTGCGATAGCGCTCGTTCGCAGGGATGGTCTTGAAGGCATTGTGCGTCTCCCGTCATTCATGAAGAGGGGTGTGATCGCGCGTCCCGCATCGGCTGTCCGGCCGGCAGGCGCATGGGGACAAGTGTGGACATCCGGCAAGGTTCCCGGTCCTGAGTGCTGCTGCCGCTCGCCGTCGGGATGGGGGACGTGGGCGGAGGATCTTCCGCCTCTCCCGATGCGTGGGACGTGAGCGCAACCCGGTGTCGCGGCAAGGGTTTTCAGGGGATGGACCGCAACGCAGACGGCACCGGGCGGGACGCGCGAGCTCCGGCCTCACGCAGCGATCAGCCGGCCGATCGGGCCCGCGGGCCGATCGTGGTTCTCCATCGCCCCTGGCAACAGGTCCTGTTCATCGCAGGACTGGTCGGGCTCGTGCTGCTCGCGGTCATGGGCGGGCTCTGGTATGGATATTGATCTCGGCTTCCCCGAGGCGCGGCGGGTGCTCCCTTCGGGGCCCGGCCGTTGCGGGACGACCGGACCCGACACCGGACCCGACCATGAGCGCAGACGCCCATTCGCCGACGCGGAAAGCCATGCTGGCGCAGCTCGCCGCCTATGGCATCACCGATGCACGAGTCCTGGCCGCCATGGCGGCGGTCCCGCGCGAACGGTTCGTGCCGCGCGAACTGGCGGCCCGCGCCTATGCGGACACGCCGCTTCCCATCGGCGAGGGGCAGACGATTTCGCAGCCCTACATCGTCGCGCGCATGGCCCAACTCGCCGCCATCGGACAGAAGGACCGCGTGCTCGACGTGGGAACCGGGTCAGGCTATGGCGCGGCCGTTCTGGCGGGCCTAGCGGCGGAGGTCTATTCCATCGAGCGGCATGCAAGCCTCCTCGAGGCCGCCCGGAGGGCGCTCGCCGACTGCGGTATACGGACGGTCCGTCTGCGGTGCGGCGATGGGTCCCTCGGCTGGCCGGAAGCAGCGCCCTTCGATGCGATCATCGTCGCCGCGGCGGCGCCCCATGTGCCGGCAGCGCTTCTCGACCAGCTTGCCCCTGGCGGCCGCCTCATCGCTCCGATCGGTCCGCCCGGCCAGGAGCGGCTCGTCCGCAGTCTCGTCCGGAAGGGCGGGGAACTGGAGCAGGCATTCTTCGATGCCGTCGCATTCGTGCCGCTCATCGGCGCGGAAGGGCAGGCGCCAAAGTGATCGACCGGGGCCGGGGCTCAATCCACGAAGGGAACAACGCCATGGACACGCCGCTCGAGATCGCCTTCCACAATATGGACAGCTCGTCCGCCCTCGAGGCCCGGGTGCGCGAGCGGGCCGACAAGCTGCATCGCTTCTTCCGCCACATCAATTCGTGCCGCGTCGTGGTCGAGGTCCCCCATCGCAGCCCCTCTCAGGCCTCGCGGGCCTATCACGTCCGGATCGAGGTGCGCGTGCCCGATCGCGAACTCGTGGTCAGCCGCGACCCCGGCAGTGCCGAGGCCCATTTGGATTCGTATCTTGCGGTGCGCGATGCCTTCGACGCGATGGAGCGCCAGCTCGAGCACCACTCCCAGAAGGTGCGTGGCGATGTGAAGACGCTTGCCGGTCCGCTGCAAGGCCGCGTTCTTCGTCTTTTCTCCGACTACGGATTTATCGCGACCACGGACGGGCGCGAGATCTACTTTCACAAGAACGCCGTCGTGGATCCCCGCTTCGAGGATCTCTCCCCCGACACGCCGGTCGAACTCGCCGTCGCGGAGGCCGAAAGCCCCGCCGGCCCTCAGGCGAGCACGGTGAGGGCGATTGGGGCACTGACGTTGCGGGACGAACCGACCGGACGCGGCTGAGTCTCAGCGGGCCGCCGAGCGGGTCGGATGGCTCAATGACGCCTTGGTCACGAGCGCCAGCGGATTGGGAACGGGCACGAGGGCGCCGCTGCGGAACATGAAGGCGGCCGGGGCGCCGATGGCCGTGCCGGCCGGCGCGGGGGCGGGCGGGGTCGCGGCGATCTGGGTCAGGAGGAGGGACAGGCCGGGCAGGCCGATCGTCGCGAGCGCTTCCTTTGCGAGCGTCTCGACCGGCCGTGTCATCTCGCGGCCGGCCGGAGCGTGGCGGAGCTCCCCGCTCAGCCACATCTCGGCTTCATTGGCCGCCGCGATCACAAGGACCTCGGCATCCAGCAGCGACAGGTCCTCGAGCGCTTTCGGTCCCGCCGGAAGGGCTTTCCAGCGATGGCGCCGTGTCGCGTAGCTGTGGACGAGGCGAGAGAGGGTCTTCTCCGGTCCGCCCAGCGCCTGTGTCACGAGCGCGAGCTGGCTCTGCGGATCGGTGGTCATGGTCGGCGCATGGGTGAAGGTGGCATGAAACAGGCCACCCAGAACCGTCTGGATGCGGAGGCGGTAGAAGAGGAGGACGCTCGCCGTTCCCACGAGGTGGTTCAGGAAGGGGCGCCCGCAGGCCCGGTAGGCTCCATCGAGGAGCGAGGCGGCCGCGAGGCAGGCCCGGCCGAGACCCGCGATGGCGGCGGGTGGATATCCCGCCTCGGCCGCCTGGTCGAGGAGGCGCGCGCGGGACTGTGCCAGATCCTCCGGGCGCATCGTGCGGGCAAGCTGCCCGGCCGGGGCATCCGCGCGCAGCAGCGTCACATCCTCCCGATGGCGCGCAAGGAAGCGGCGGACGCCTCCGAAGGAGATCTCGTCGTCCTGGACGCCCCAGCGCTCGGCGAAGGCGGCGATGCTCTCCTCCCCGCCATCGGCGCTCCACCGGTGGCTGTAATAGGCGAGATCGCGCAGCGTGTAGGGCGCGAAGGCGAGATAGGTCACCCGGGCGGCCGGCTCGAGCCAGGTCGCAAGGCCGCGCTCGCGCGCGGCGAGCGAGGCGTGAATATGTTCGTGGAGGGCATTGATTCGTTCGTGAAAGACGATCCCGGAACGGACGAGATCGCCCCGGATCATCAGGCAGTGATATTCGCCGAAATCGCAGGGGCGACGGGAGAGGGCGGAGCCAAGCTCCTCGGCCTCCTCGTTCATGTGGGCGTGTTCCTCGCGCAGCGAGGAGCCGTCCGGCCCCTCGATCCAGGTCAGCCGCCCGCCGGCCATGTGGATGCGCCCGGAGGGTCCGGTTCCATCGCTCCAGAGATAGAGGGGCGCGACGATGCCCGCGCCCGTTTCGTCCGCGCAGGCGAGCAGCGCCTCGAGCCATCCCGGTTCGGGGACGACGTCATTGTCGAGGAAAACGACATAGTCCGTATCGAGATCAGCGGCGATCGCCATGCGGATCTGATTCGGCCAGGCGGCATCCCGAACCTGGCGCAGCTCGATCTCACCCTTGTCCGCCCTCTGCCGGAGCCGTGGCGCGAGCCAGTCCGGCAGATCGGCGAAGGCGAAGATGAAGCGGAACGGGACCGCCGTGGAGGCGCGAACGGCATCAATCGCCCGTTCCGTCAGCGTGAAGCGCTCACGGGGCGTCATGACGATCGTGACCCGTGGTCGGGCTGTGGGAACAGGCATGAGATCGGCCGCCATGGGGTCCCGAATCGCCTCCAGGATCGAAGCTTCCAGGCGATCATAGCGCAGCCCAAGGACCCGTCCATGCCGGAGGGCGGCGAGGGGCGCCGTTCCGAAGTGATACTGGGTCGCATAAGCGTTCCGCTGTCCCGCTTCCGTCGCGATCACTCTTGCTCCTCGCTGCGCGCGAAGCAGCAAGCATAACGAGCGCGGGCCCGTGGCAAGCCACAGGGCCAGGGGCCGGAATCGACGAATATCGTATACATCCGCAGGTGGAGAGGCCACCGGGCGCGCGGGCTGGTCCGCGTCGGCGACGGACGGGCTGCCGCGTTGAAACCTCTGGGGCAGACCGGCAGCCGCGCGACGGCGAGGCCCAGACAAGACGAGGCGCGGCGAGGGAGAGGGATATGCGAAGCGGCCTCCTGGTGCTGGCCCTGCTGCTCGGCATTGCCGGGCTGCTTGCCATGGCACTTCTGACCCCCGAGATCGCCGGCTCGGCCGGCGCCGGCCCCCCCGAGATAGCGGGCATGCGCATCGGCGGCGACGGTGCCGCGCGGTGGGAGCCGATCGCCTTTGCGGGGTTCCTCCTGCAATGCCTGACCATCGGCTTCGTGGGGCTTCTCGTGGTCATGAGCGTGCCAAGGCGTCTGCGCTCGAAAGGCTTCTGGGCGGGCCTTCTCCTCTATGCGGGCCTCGCGCTCTTCGTCTGGATACAGATCAATACGAGCTATCGGCACTATCTTCAGAGCAGCGAGACCTCCTTCTTCCTCGGGTTTCCGACGCCCAGCGCCTGGATGATCTACGGGGTGTGGAGTTCGGCTCTGATCCTCGTGGGTCTTTATGTCTTCGGTTTCCGCCGCTTCGTCCTCACGCGGGAGGATGAGGCCCGCTTCGAGGCCCTCCTCGCCGAACGGCGCCGGACCCGGGGGGGCATGTGATGGAGGCCTGGCGCGAAGAGATCCTGCTCGGCTCGGTGTTCACCTACATGGCCCTGTGCGTCGGCATCGGCATCTGGGCCGTCGGCCGGACGAAATCGGTGGGCGACTTCTTAGTGGCGGGCCGCAATCTCGGTCCGCTGATCGTCGGCATGGCGGTCTTCTCGAGCACGCTGTCGGGCTTTGGCTTCGTCGGCGGGCCGGGCCTCGTCTATTCGCTGGGCCTCAGCTCGGTGTGGATGATCAACATCTCGGCCCTCGGCTACGCGCTCGGCTTCTTCCTCGTCGCCAAGCGCATCCGCATGCTGGCCGAGCTGCGCGACACGGTCTCGCTGCCCGACATCGTCGCCGCGCGCTATTCGAGCGAGACGGCGCGCCTTCTCACCGGCATCGCCATCCTGCTCGGCGTGCTCGGCTATCTCGCGACGCAGATCCTCGCCATGGCCACGGTGCTGCAGTCGATCCTCGGGGGGACGGAGCTCTTCGCGGGGATCGGCCTCATCACCTGCGCGGCGCTCTCCTCGGCGGTCCTCATCTTCTATTCGGTCACGGGCGGCATGATCGCGGGCGTCTACACCGATCTCGTGCAGGGGCTCGTGATGATCGCGGCGGGGGTGCTCGTCGTGTTCACGGCGGCGACCGTCTTCGACGGCGGCTTCACGGAGGCCTCCTCGATTCTGCTCGCGGACGATCCCGAATCGATCATGCCCTATGGCACGCTCGGCATGCTGGGATGCCTTGCCTGGTTCTTTCTCTTCGGGCTCGGTCTTGCGGGACAGCCCCATCTCGTCACCAAGATGATGATGAACCGTCGGCTGACGGACAATCGGGTCATCCTCCCGCTCGCCATCGGGGGCTATGCCATGGCCGCGCTCCTGTGGGTGTCGGTGGGTGTCGTGATGCGGGCAGCGGTCGTAGGCGGGGTCGAGGCGCCGCTCGGCGCGCCGGACGATGCGGCGCCGGCCTTTCTCAACCTCTTCGCCCATCCGCTCCTTGCCGGCGTCGTCTTCGCCGGGCTCTTCGCCGCGATCATGTCGACGGGGGACTCGTTCCTCAACATCGGTGCGGCGGCGATCATCCACGACATCCCCAAGGCCATCCGTGGACGGCCGATCGGCAACGAGCTCTACTGGGCACGCTGGGCGACGATTGCACTCGCGCTCGTCGCCTTCGGCGTGGCGCTCCTCGCCAATGACCGGCTCGTGGCTCTTCTTGGCGCCTTTGGCTGGGGCACCTTCGCGGCGGCGATCTTCCCCGTCGTCGCGATCGGGCTCAACTGGAAGCGCGCAAGCGCCCGCGCGGCCATCGCGGCGATCTCGGTGAGCCTCATCGTCAATTTCGGGATCGAGCTCTTCCGTCTGCCCACGCCCTATGGCGTCAATGGCGGCTATCTCGCCTTCCTGTGCTCGCTGATCCTGTTCGTCGGCCTCTCCCTCGCCGAACGGCCCAAGCCGCTGCCGAAGGACGTCGACGCGGTGATGGATCTGTGAGGGGACTCAACTGGCGGAGAGGGGGGGATTCGAACCCCCGATACCCTTGCGAGTATGCCGCATTTCGAGTGCGGTGCTTTCAACCACTCAGCCACCTCTCCGTGCCGGGTCGTCGGCGCGGGGGCCGACGCTCGAGTGGAAGGCGAGCTTCTAGCGCGGTTCCGATGGCCCTTCAACCATGGTGAGGCGCGACCTCCCCGGAAAGCACAAAAGCGCGAGGCGGGGAGCCTCGCGCTTTGTCAGGATCGGGTCGGGGGCGGCGGTCAGGCGTGCGGCCGGGTCGGCGCCATCACCATGACCATTTGCCGCCCCTCGAGCCGGGGCGACATTTCCACCTTGCCCAGTCCCTCGACATCAGCCTCCACCCGGCGCAGGAGCTGGTAACCCAGATCCTGGTGCGCCAGTTCGCGGCCGCGGAAGCGCAGGGTGACTTTCACCTTGTCGCCTTCCTCGAAGAATTTCTGGATGGAGCGCATCTTCACATCGTAGTCGTGCTTGTCGATGTTCGGACGCATCTTGATTTCCTTGACCTCCACGACCTTCTGCTTCTTACGGGCCTCGGCCGCCTTTTTCTGGGCCTGGAACTTGTACTTCCCGTAGTCGAGCAGCTTGCAGACGGGAGGGGAAGAGCCGGCGGCGATCTCGACGAGGTCGAGTCCAGCCTGTTCGGCGGCGGCCAATGCCTCCCCGATGGGGACGACGCCGCGCTTTTCGCCTTGCTCGTCGATCAGCAGCACTTCGCGGGCCGTGATCTCGTCATTGACACGAGGCCCGTCGTCACGAACCGGGGGCTTCGCATTGTGTGGTCTGCGCGCTATGTCCGTCGCCTCCTCTGTAGGGCTGCCTCAGGGCGCGGAGGACGGGCGCATCTTGCGCCGGTCCGTCCCGTCGCCGGCCGCCTCGGACGGCCCGACCATGCGACAGCCTTGGTTAATCCACAGTTGAAGCTGCGGGTTCCTCAAAGCGTCGATCCTGTCGGTGACGTTTGCGAAGGCCCCCACAGCCCGTCCGGCGGGCCTGTGCCTGCGTGGATGCGCCATCCTGGCAGAACACCGGCCGGCCGGCCACGAGGTCTCACGCCGCCCTGTCGGGTGGCGCCGCCTCGCGCGTAATTTGGGCAATTGCCGCCTCGCTGGCAAGGACTTCCTGGTCCGGGGAGCCCAGCCGGCGCAGGGAGACGGTGCCTTCGGCCGCCTCCTTGCGCCCGACGACCAGCAGAATCGGGGTCTTGGCGAGGCTGTGCTCGCGCACCTTG
This sequence comes from Alphaproteobacteria bacterium, assembly GCA_013389075.1. Taxonomy (GTDB): domain Bacteria; phylum Pseudomonadota; class Alphaproteobacteria; order JACAEB01; family JACAEB01; genus JACAEB01. Next base: position 8,010 of record JACAEB010000217.1, on the reverse strand, counting down.
TAGGTGATTTTCTCGTTCCTGAGGTCGGTCTCCACGCGCAAACCCGCCGCCCGGAGCCGGCCCGAGAGGGCCTGCGCATACGAATCGGCGTCCGAGGTGATGGTCGCCACGGCCACCTGCACCGGCGCCAGCCAGAGCGGGAAGCGGCCGGCGAAATGCTCGATGAGCAGCCCCGCAAAGCGCTCGAACGTGCCGAAGACCGCCCGGTGCAGCATCACCGGCCGGTGGCGCTGGCCGTCCTCGCCCACATAGGTGACGTCGAGCCGTTCGGGCAGGACATAGTCGAGCTGGAAGGTGCCGCACTGCCAGCTCCGGCCGATGGCGTCGGTGAGATGGAATTCGAGCTTGGGCCCGTAGAAGGCGCCTTCGCCCTCCGCGATCGCGTAGCTGAGCCCCGCCGCGTCGAGCGCCCGGGCGAGCGAGGCCTCGGCCCGGTCCCAGACGTCGTCCGACCCGGCCCGCACCTCGGGCCGCGTCGCGAGACGGTAGGAGATGTCGGTCAGCCCGAAATCGCCATAGACGCGGGCGAACAGCCTCAGAAAGCGGAGGGTTTCGTCCGTGACCTGATCGTCGCGGCAGAAGATGTGCGCGTCGTCCTGCGTCATCTGCCGCACACGCATCAGCCCGTGCAGCGCGCCATGGGCCTCGTTGCGGTGGCAGCAGCCGAATTCGGACATGCGGATCGGCAGGTCGCGATAGGACTTGATGCCCTGCTTGAAGATCTGGACATGGGCCGGGCAGTTCATGGGCTTGAGCGCCATCATCTGCCCCTGGCCCGTGACGAGCGGCGCGCCCTCCTCGGTGGAGGGGATCTCGTCGGGCACCACGAACATGTTCTCGCGGAACTTGGACCAGTGGCCGGACTGTTCCCAGAACTTCGAGGCGAGGAGCTGGGGCGTCTTCACCTCGACATAGCCGTCCTCGTCCTGCCGGCGCCGGATATAGGCCTCGAGCTGACGCCAGAGCACATAGCCCTTGGGGTGCCAGAAGACCGAACCCTGCGCCTCCTCCTGGAAGTGGAAAAGGTCCATCTCGCGGCCGATGCGCCGGTGATCGCGCTTCTCGGCCTCCTCGATCCGGTGAAGATAGGCGGCGAGCTCCTTCTCCTCGCGCCAGGCCGTGCCGTAGATGCGCTGGAGCTGGGCGTTGCGCGCATCCCCCCGCCAGTAGGCGCCGGCGAGCTTCGTCAGCTTGAACGCCTTGCCGATGTGCTTCGTGGACGGAAGATGCGGACCCCGGCAGAGATCGTGCCAGTCGCCATGGAAATAGACGCTGATGTCCTCGCCCGCGGGCAGATCGGCGATGATCTCGGCCTTGTAGCTCTCGCCCAGCTTCTCGAAATGGGCGATGGCGGCATCGCGGTCCCAGACCTCGCGCCGGGTCGGCAGATCCGCATCGACGAGCGCGCGCATCTTCGCCTCGATCGCCTCGAAATCCTCGACCGAGAAGGGCTCGTTGCGGGCGAAATCGTAATAGAAGCCGTCCTCGATCACGGGGCCGATCGTGACCTGCGTGCCGGGAAAGAGCGCCTGCACCGCCTGGGCGAGAAGGTGGGCGCAATCATGCCGGATCAGCTCGAGCGCGTCCGCCTCGTCCTTCCGCGTGACGATGGCGAGCCGGCCGCTCCGCGTCAGCGGCCGGTCGAGGTCGATCAGCGTCCCTTCGAAGCGCGCGGCCATGGCCGCCTTCGCAAGGCCCGGCCCGATATCGGCCGCCACCCTGCCGGCGGTCACGCCCGCGCCATAGGTGCGGACGCTGCCATCGGGCAGCGTCAGGCGAACCTCTGAGGCGGGGGCGGCGGGGGCGGACATGGCGGCACACACTCCGGATGATCGAAAGGGAGCGCCTATGTAGCAATTGCGCGGGCGGCAGGCAAAGCCGCCCGCCGTCCCCTCAGCGCACGTCGAGCGTCACGGCACCCTCCGATCCGCCATTGACGCGGGCCTCGTCGAAGAAGGCCCAGGCGTCCTGCGAGCCGTTCAGCCAGGCGTCGAAGAAGGCGGTCGTGACGGATTCCACGTAGCGCACATGCTCGGGATTGGGCGGGCGCCGTCCCTCGAGCGACTCGCTGGCGCTCGCGATGCCGCCAAAGCCGTGATCGGCGCCTTCCACGATGAAAAGGTAGTTCCGCTCGTCCGGCCCGTAGAAGAAGGGCTCGGTCCGCCAGGTGAAGGGGGCGCCGGTGCGGCCCGAATGATCGCGCGTGCCGGTGAGGACGAGCTGGGGCATGGTGACGCTCTGCCAGCTGATCTTCGTGCGTCCCTCGCCCAGTCCCTGGCCCGACAGGACCGCAGCGGCCTTGACACGCGGGTCGCCGAGATTGAGGCGCTCGGTCCCGTCCGCGCTGTAGAGAGTCATCCCCGCGATCATCATCGTCGTGCCGGCGCCGTAGGAATGCCCGCTCATGCCGATGCGGTCCGGATCCAGCCGGCCCTCGAGCCCCGGCACGCCGATGTCGCCGAGCGCATCGATCAGGGCACTGATGTCGCGCGGGCGCGATTGCGAGATCTCCGCGGTGAACACGGACGGATCGCCAAGGCGATTGCCGAGGCTGACGCTGTCTTCGTGGGTGGGCTGGATCACCACATAGCCATGGCTCGCCCAGTGACCGGCGAGCGGCACGTAATTCGACTTCGATCCGTAGGCCCCGTGGGAAAAGAGGATGACCGCAAGCGTGCCCTCCGCGTCCGAAGGATAGGTGACGCGGTAGGGGATGGTCTTGTTCCGGGCGGCATCGGCGAGCCCGAGATCGTCGGCGACGGCAACGGCATGGGGCCCGGTCTCCGCCTTGTAGAGCCATGTGTCCTCGGCAAGCGCCGAGGGCGCCGCGAGAATCAGGACGAGGATCAGGACGTGTCCGATGGCCGTGCGCGAGGCGGCCGGGGTCGGCTTCGGTGCGGGCATGGCGTCTCTCCTTTCCGGCGGAGCCTAGCGGATCGCGACCGGATTGATCACCATCTGCACGGCACCCTCGAAGCGCGGCACGCCGAGCACGAAGAGGAAGTCGGTCGCGCCGTCCGTGGCGAGGGCCCGCGTGTCGATGTTCTCCAGAATGTGGATGCCCCGCCGGGTCAGAAGCTCGGGATGGACCGGGAACGGACGGTCCGGATCCTCGAACGGGATGACCTCGAGCGCCGCCGTGTCGGCGCCGATCGCCACGACGCCGAGATCGCCGAGATAGCGGGCGCCCTCGAGCCCCAGCCCCGGCTGGCCGGCGATGAAGCCCGCGGGATCCTTCGCGGCCATGGCCTGCCAGCCCGTATGGAAGAGGACGACGTCGCCCTTGCCGATGCTGATGCCCCGGGCCGATGCGGCCGCTTCGATCTCGGCGCGGTTGAAGGCGGTGCCGGCGGGCACCGGATCGGCTCCGAAATGGGCGACCATGTCGAGCAGCACCCCCCGCGTGGCGATGGGCGGCAGCGTATGGGTGCCGAAGAGCTTGGCGCCGCCCCGGTCGAAGACCTCGGCCACGGGCACGCCGTTGTAGTAGCGGTGGCCGATGCCGAAATGGGCGAAGCCGTCAATTTGCGTGCCGATGCCGAGCCAGGTCGCAAGATAGTCGTCATTGGAGACGAGATTCTCCGGCCCCACGCCCGCGCCCGATCCGTCCCCGTGCGGATACATGATCAGCGAGAAGTCGCGTCCCGGATAGGCGGGCGTCGTCCGGCCGGTGATGACGCCGAGGGCGTAGACCTTGCCCTCCCGGACGAGACCGGCGGCCGCGCGGGTCTTCTCCGTGGACAGATTGTTTAGCGCGCCGAGCCGGTCCTCGGCGCCGTAGGGCGAGGGGTACCAGTCTTCGGCGCCGCGCACGGGTTCCGCGAGGCTGGTCGCAAGCAGGCAGGTCACGAGGCAGGCAGGGGCAAGGGCCCGCAGATGCGGCATCGGCATGTCATCCTCCCATACAGCGGATCGTGGTGTCCGCATTCGGTCTTGCGCGGGCGCGGGTATCCGGCCTAGCGCCAGTGTTCGGCGACCCAGGGGGTCCGCCGCACATGCTTGTACCATTTGCCCGGATAGCGTCCCTCGATGGCGTGCTGGGGCTTGGGATTGCCGTGAAAGGCGACGACACGCGCGCCGGCGGGCAGTCGCGGCGTCTCGAACCAGCTCCGGAGCCCGCCGGGCATGCAGCTGTGCTTGAAGCTCACCACCCAGTCGGGCGGGAAGAAATCGATGTTCTCCGGCCCCAGCGTGCGCGACATGAAGGTCTGCGAATTGGGGTAGGTGTCGAAGAGCGTGCCGCGCGTGGCGTTGTAGGTGTCGAGCACGAACGCGTATTTGTCGATGTCATAGGTGAACACGGATGAATTGCCCACGCCCGCGCCGGGCTGGGTCCAGTTCTCGGCGATGCCCACCTTGTCGGTCCAGGTGACGAGCGGATCGATGGCGCCGACGATGACGACATCGAGATCGAGGAAGAGTGTGCGGCCCGTGAGCCCGCCGAGCCCGGGCGTGAAGAGGCCGATCTTGCGCCAGGGGCTGATCTGCCGTTCGACGGGCACCTCGATCCGGGGCATGGGCTGGACCTCGATGGAGGGGTCGAGGCCCGCGCCGTCATCGGTGAAGCAGACGAACCGGTGGGGCAGGGCGAGGTGGCGCCCGACCATCGCCCGCAGCGTGTTCACGTCCCGGGGCCCGTAGGCGGAGCCCCACTTCATGCACACCACGTTCACACTTTCGATCGTCCGTCCGTCCGGCACGCTCGTCCCCCGCTCGCGGATGCCTTCCGCCCCCAAGCTCTTAGCGCTCCTCGGCCGACAACTCCAGTCGGGCGCGCGGCTCACCGAGAAACTGGACGAGGCCGCGGCTCTCCCGCGTGCCCGTGAGGTCATAGACCTCGTGGAAGGGATGGCGCCGCGCCCGGCCCAGCAGCCGCAGCGCTCCGAGGGCGCTTCCGGGGGTTCCGTCCTGCCACACCGAATCGATCCCGGCCGTCGCCCAGGCGCTGGCGGCCCGGTCGGGCGAGGTGAGGACGGTGAGCTCGCTCTCCGGGTGGGCGGCGCGGATGGCGGCCGCCCGACGGGCGAGGCCCGCGCCGCCCTCGCCGACATCGACGAGAAGGACGCGCTCGCGCGCGCCGGGAACCGCGAGCGCCCGCCGCGTGCCCCGCGCATGGGCGAGCGCGTGGTAGATGGCGATGGTGTCCCGGCACATGGTTTCGAGCGCGAAGCGCTCGCGGACATGGAGCTGGCCGAGGACCCCCATGGCGAGGCGGCCGTCCGGCCCGAGGGCGAGGGCCGCCGACAGGGCCCGCGCCAGCGCGTCCGGATCGTCCGGCGCGATGCGCCAGCCGGTCGCGTAATCCTCGCCATGGGGAACGACGGTCTCCCGCGAGCCGCCATGGTCGGTGGCGATGACCGGCCGGCCCATGGCCTGTGCCTCGACCGCGACACGCCCGAAGGCCTCGGGCTCGATCGAGGTGGAGAGCACGAGATCGGCGGCGAGATAGGCGGCGGGCATGTCCGCGCAATGGCCGACGATGCGGATCTGGTCGCCGACGCCGAGGCCCTCGATGAGGCCGCGCAGCTCGCGCTCGTAGTCGGTGTTCTTCTGCGCGTCGCCCGCAAGGATGCAGATGAACTCGCCGTCCGCGCCGCCCCGGAGCCCGAGGGCGTTGAGCCGCGCCACCGCCTCGGCGAGCACCGCCTGGCCCTTCCAGCGCGTGATGCGCCCGGGCAGGAGCACGATGGCCGGGTCCGAGAGGCCCCGTTCGGGCGGCAGGCCCCAGCTCTCCCGCACGGCCGTCACGCGGCCCGGAGCGACCGCCTCGGGATCGAAGACGGTCATGTCCGTGCCGCGCGGAATGGTGACGATGCGCCCCCGCGCGCGGGGATAGGTCGCGGCGATGCGCGTGGCGATGAAACGCGAATTGGCGATGACGCTGTCGCCGCGCACCATCACCGAATTGAACCAGCGCTTGAGGGCGCTCCCCGCCCGGTAGGTCCCGTGATAGGTGGTGACGAAGGGCCGGCCGGTCATGCGGGCCGCGAGGAGCCCGCTCCAGGCCGGGGCGCGTGAGCGCGCATGCACGATGTCCACATTCTCGGCCTCGATCAGATGGGCGAGGCGCACGGCATTGGCGAGCACGGTATAGGGGTGCTTTGAGGCGACCGGCAGGCGCACCAGCCTCGCCCCCGTCTCCACGAGCCTGTCCTCGAGCCGCCCGCCCTCGCTCGCCACCAGCGCCCGGCCGCCATCGGCGACCACGGCACGGGCGATGTCGAGGGTCGTCTGCTCCGCTCCGCCCGCATTGAGGGCCGGAATGATCTGGAGCACGGTGGGTCCCGTGACGGGCGATGCCCCGGGACGTGGTGCGATATCGGGGGCGCTGCTAGATTGGAGGCCGGTCAAGGCGGCTTTTCCTCCGGGAGAGGATGGGACGGATCATGTCGGGCATCGGCGCGCAGCCCGTGGACACACGCCAGGGGCAGGGCCATCTCGAGCGCCCGGACGGCGCCCGGATCGCCTATGCGCGGCGTGCGGGAGCCGCGCCGACACTGGTCTGGCTCTCCGGCTTTAATTCCGACATGAGCGGGACGAAAGCAACCGCCCTCGACGCGTGGGCGGCTGCCTGCGGGCAAGGGCTCGTCCGTTTCGACTATTTCGGCCACGGCGCCTCCACGGGCCGCTTCGAGGACGGTACGATCGGCCGGTGGCGGGACGACACGCTCGCGGTGCTCGACCATCTCACGGACGGGCCGCTCGTCCTCGTGGGCTCGTCCATGGGCGCCTGGATGGCGCTTCTCGCGGCACGGGCCCGTCCCGAGCGGCTCGCGGGGCTCCTGCTCATCGCGCCCGCGCCCGATTTCACCGAGGACCTCATGTGGGCCGCCTTCTCGCCCGCGACGCGCCAGCGTCTCCTCCGCGAGGGTCGCATCGAGCGGCCCTCCGCCTATGGCGAGCCGCCGACGCCCATCACCCTCCGGCTCATCGAGGAGGGGCGGGACCATCTCGTGCTGCGCGGCCCGCTCCGTGTTCCCTGTCCGGTGGAGATCCTGCATGGCACGGCCGATGCCGACGTGCCGGTGGCCCGCTCGCTCGCCCTCCTCGAGCATCTCGAGGCGCCGGCGCTCGCGCTGACGCTCGTCAAGGGCGGCGATCACCGCCTGTCGACGCCGGACGATCTTGCCCGCCTCGAGGCGACGCTCGACCGGATCTGCGGAGCCGTGCCATGAGCGCGCAGAGCCCGCGGGCCGTTCTCATCGGACTCGTCAGTGCCGGGACGGACGGAGCGCTCGCCGGCGCCATCGAGGCCGTCGAGGCGCTCGAGGTCCCGCGCAATGTCGAGGTGGCGCTGATGGTCGAGCGTGTGGGCCCCGAGCGCCCGCTCGCCTCCATTCTCGCCGAAGGGCTTGCCCGCCTCGCCATCCCCACGGCCCAGCGCGGGGGCGCCGAAAGTCTCGCCGCGGCCCGCAATCGCATGCTCGCGCTCGCCCGGCAGGAAGGCGCCGACTTTCTCCTTCTCTTCGACGATCAGGTGGCGCCGCGCCCGCGCTTTCTGCGGACGGGCCTGTCGATCCTCGCGCAATACGAGGCGGCCGTGCTCTGCGGGCGCGCCCGGCCGCGCGTCGTGCCCGACCTGCCGCGCTGGGCGGAAGGACGGCCCGAGTTCAGCGCCGCACCCCTGCCGGACCGGGCGGACATCCGGCTCGGAGGTCTCGGCGAGGCGCGCATCCTCCTCGTGGATCTCGCCCGTCTCGGTACGGACGGTCCCGGATTCGATGCCTCGTTCGCAAGACCGGGCCTGTCGGGCCAGGCCTTCCTCGCGGCGGTCGAGGCGACCGGCGCGCGCGTCGTCCACTGCGAGAGCGCCGAGGCCTACGCCTCGCTGCCGGCCGAGCGACTGACCCTCGCCGAGGAAGCCCGCGATATGCGACGGCGCCTGGCCTATGCGATCCGCTGCGAGCGCCGCGCGCGGGGGTTCTTTCGAACGGCCGTGCGGCATGTGCCGGCGGCCCTGCTGGCGGGAGGGGCGGGGCTTGTGCTGCGAGCGCTCGCGCCGGTCTTCGG
>JACAEB010000015.1 GCA_013389075.1 Alphaproteobacteria bacterium | reverse complement strand
GACGCGGGCGATGGTGGCGAGCGTCGCCTCCTCGTCGGTGCGGCCGGCGGCAAAGCCCGCCTCGAGCGTGCGCCGCGCATCGGGCGCGACCGCGAACGCCCCCTTGCGCCGCAGCTCGTCCATGGCCAGCCGGACCGGCGCGGGGTCGCGGCCATAGGCGTCGAAGAGCAGCCGCTCGAAATTGCTCGAGACCTGGATGTCCATGGAGGGGCTGAGCGTCGGGGTCACGCCGCGCATCTCGTAGCGGCCGGTCTCGAGCGTGCGGGCGAGGATGTCGTTCACATTGGTGGCGATGACGAGCCGCTCCACCGGCAGCCCCATGCAGCGGGCGGCATAGCCCGCATAGATGTCGCCGAAATTGCCCGTGGGCACCGAGAAGGCGATGCGCCGCCCCGGCACGCCGAGCGCCAGCGCCGCCGCCACGTAATAGACGATCTGGGGCATGATGCGCGCCCAGTTGATGGAGTTGACGCCCGACAGATTGACCCGGTCGCGGAACGCGAGATCGCCGAAGAGCGCCTTCACAATCGCCTGGCAGTCGTCGAACGTGCCCTCGATGGCGAGCGCGTGGACGTTCTCCTCGGTCATCGTCGTCATCTGGCGGCGCTGGACCTCGCTCACGCGCCCCAGGGGATGGAGGATGAAGACGTCCATGCCCGCGCGGCCGCGCAGCGCCTCCATGGCGGCCGACCCCGTGTCCCCCGAGGTCGCGCCGATGATCGTCAGCCGGCTGCCGGTCCGCGCCAGCACGGCCTCGAACATCCGGCCGAGCAGCTGCATCGCCACGTCCTTGAAGGCGAGCGTGGGCCCGTGAAAGAGCTCGAGCAGGAAGGTGCGCTCGTCGATCTGCGAGAGGGGCGTCACCGCCGGCGACTGGAAGGCCGCCGCGGCCTCCTCCAGCATGCGGACGAACTGGGCGGGCTGGATGGCACCGGCGACGAAGGGCGAGAGGATGCGGTCGGCGAGCGCGGCATAGGGCAGGCCGCGCAGCGTCCCGAGCGCGGGCAGGGCCGGCCAGGCCTCCGGCACATAGAGCCCGCCATCCCGGGCAAGGCCGGCCAGCAGCACCTCCTCGAAGCCGAGGGCGGGGGCCTCTCCCCGTGTCGACAGATAGTTCACGCGGTGATCCTCATGCGCTGGGGCCGGGCGGCCGCCCTGTCCGGCCGAGCCGTCCCTGCGCCCTGTGATAGGCCAGATAGAAGACGCAGGCGAGCAGGGCAAACCCGAACCAGGTCAGCGCATATTCGAGATGGCGGTTCGGGAAGTCGAGCCGCGTCATCCCGCCGATGAGGAGGCCCCCCTCCCCCCCGTCCCGGTCGGCGGCGAGCGTGAGGGGCAGCACCGCCTCGAGCCCCAGCGCCTCCGCCATCGCCGGCACGTCGCGCACGTAGAAGACCGGACCCTCGCGAGCGGGGGGCGGGGTGAAGAGACCCGGCCGCTCGGACAGGCGCAAAAGCCCCGTGAGCGTCACCTCCCCCGCGGGCACCGCCGCCCACGCCCGCGCCTCGGCGACGGACCCCGGAACGAAGCCGCGCTCGACGAGGATCGGCGGTCCCTCCGCGGGCTGAAGAGGCGAGAGGACCATGTGCCCGGGGCCGAGCTCGGGCGCGAGGGTGAAGAGATAGGCGGTGGCGGGGAGAAAGCGGCCGCTCACCCGGACATGGGCATACTCGGCCGCCGCGCCGTCGAGCCCCTCCCCGGGTCCGCGCGCCCCCGCCAGCACCTCGGCGAGCGGCCGGGCCGGGGCATGGGCGCGCGCCTCCACGCGCGCGAGGAGCGTCTCCTTCCAGGAAAGGCGCTGGAGCTGCCACGTGCCGAGGGAGACGAGGATCCCGAGCGCCGCCAGGAATGCGAGCGTGAGACCGGGCAATGGACGGAATCGGAGCATCGGGCCGGGCCTCAAGGATGGCGGGCGATCGGGCCCAGCCTAGCGCATCAGGCCTCCGGCCGCCCCTCCCCCGCATCGTTGACGAACTGGGCGGCGATCAGGAGCCCCTTGAACGGCCGCAGCATCCCCGCGATGAGCCCGACCATGACCGGCGTGAGCACCACGAGATGGACCCAGTAGGGCGGGCTGAAGGCCGCCTCGAGCGCGAAGGCCAGCGCCACCATCACGCCGCCGGCGATGAGCACGACGAAGAAGGCCGGTCCATCGCCCGTGTCGACCCGGCGCAGGTCGAACCCGCAGACTGCGCAGACGGGGGCGGGCTCGATATAGCCCTTGAACAGCCGGCCCCTGCCGCAATTGGGGCAGCGTCCGAAAAAGCCGCTGAGATAGGGATTACGCGTCGCCGCCTCCCTCTGCCTCCCCGGGGGCCGGGCGCGCGGCCCGGCGGATCGTCAGTGCCCGTGGGCCCCGCCTGCGCTGCCCAGATAGATGGCCGCGAAGAGGAAGAGCCAGACCACGTCGACGAAATGCCAGTACCACGCCGCCGCCTCGAAGCCGAAATGCCGCTCGGCGGACATGTGGCCACGATAGATCTGCATCAGGATCACGGCGAGGAAGATCGTGCCGACGATCACATGGAAGCCGTGGAACCCCGTCGCCATGAAGAAGGTGGCGCCATAGATGTTCCCGGCGAAGTCGAAGCCGGCCATGGAATATTCGACCGCCTGGATCGCCGTGAAGGAGGCCCCGAGCAGGACCGTGAGCCAGAGGCCGAACTTCACCGCCTGCCGGTCGCCATGCTGGAGCGCATGGTGAGCCCAGGTGACCGTGGTGCCGGAGGTGAGGAGGATGATCGTGTTGAGGATCGGCAGGTGCCAGGGGTCGAAGGTCTCGATGCCTTCGGGCGGCCAGCCGCTGAGCCCATGATCGTGCGGGAAGAGCGCCGCGTTGAAATAGGCCCAGAACCAGGCGACGAAGAACATCACCTCCGAGGCGATGAACAGCGCCATGCCGTAGCGCAGGCCGATCAGCACCACCGGGGTGTGGGCCTTCTCGACCTCGGCTTCCTTGATGACGTCGCCCCACCAGCCGATCATCGTCCACAGGACGAGCGCAACGCCCACCAGCGCGATCCACCAGGGCAGATTGAAGAGGCCGCCCTCGTCGGCATGCATCCAGGAGATGAGCCCGAGCGCCATGACGAAGGCGCCGATCGAGCCCGTGAGCGGCCAGTAGCTCGGCGCCACGAGATGATAGTCGTGCTTGACCTCGTCATGGGCCATGGTCGCAAACTCCTCGGGAAGGCATCGAGTGGCCCCGGACGGGCGGACAGACCTGTCTCGTGCCGCAATTCGACGACAATTTCAATTCCCGCCCCCGCGTCGACTTACCGCACGCGCGCCGCGTCGGCCCCGGTGTCGAGCCGGGACAGCCGTTCGGGCGTCTTGGCCGGATAGAAGGTGTAGGACAGGGTGATCGTGCCCACATCCTTGAGCAGCGCCTCGTCGTCGATGGCCGGATCGACGAAGAAGGCGACGGGCATGTCCATCGACTCGCCCGGCTCGAGCCGCTGCTCGGTGAAGCAGAAGCACTGCAGCTTGTTGAAATAGGCACCGGCCTTGTCCGGGGTCACGTTGAAGGTGGCGGTGCCGACGACGGGCTCGCTGCTTTCATTGGTGGCGCGGAACGACACGATCGCCCGCTCGCCCACCTGCAGGCGCACCGAGCGCTGGAGCGGCTCGAAGCGCCAGGGCAGCGCGCCGCCCGTATTGGCATCGAAGAGGATGGTCATCTGCCGCGAGAGGATCGTGTCCGGCGCGACGCTCGCCCGCTGGGTGGTGCCGCCGAAGCCGGTGACCTGACAGAACAGGCGATAGAGCGGCACGGCGGCGAAGGACAGGCCGACCATGCCGAGGACGACGCCCACGCAGACCGTCAGCGTGAGGAGATTGGCCTTGCCGGAGGGCTGGCGGGCGGTATGGGTCACAGCTCCTGTCCTCCCTGGATCGACGGGCAAAGGCCTAGCCGGCCGCGCGCTCGGCCATGTTGCCGGCGAGGCGCACGACGGTGATCACGAAGACGAGCGCGGCGAACAGGGCGAGCGACCAGGCAATGGCGATGCTCCGCCGCTTGCGGGCGCGCTCGGGCGCCGCGTCATCCGTCCCGTCCGGTCGGGGCTGACCTTCCGCCATGGCGTCCCGCCTAGAGCCCGACCCCGCCCGACAGCGCCGGCAGGCCCGCAAGGGCCTCGACGCCGAGGGCGAGGAACAGGGCAAAGAGGTGAAGAATGGAAAAGCCGAAGAGCCGGCGCGCGACCAGGGCCTCGGCCATGCGGTCGGCGCTCTCGCCGGAGCGGTCGGCCCGGGCGCCGGCCCGCGCGAGCGCGAGGGCGAGGGCGAGGAAGGCCCCGCCGCCGAGCAGGGCCACGAGACCGTAGAGGGCGCCCGCGAAGCCCAGAGCCAGGGGCGAGAGGGCCGCCACCAGCAGCAGCACCGCATAGGCCACGATCTGCCGCCGCGTGGAGGGCGCACCCGCCACATTGGGCATCATCGGGATGCCGGCGCGGGCATAGTCGCCTTCCTTGACGAGGGCGAGCGCCCAGAAATGGGGCGGTGTCCAGAGGAAGATGATGGCGAAGAGGACGAGCGGCTCGAGTGCGAGGCTGCCGGTCGCGGCGGCCCAGCCGATCACCGGGGGCAGCGCGCCGGCGGCGCCGCCGATCACGATGTTCTGCGGCGTCGAGCGCTTGAGGCCCATGGTGTAGACGACGACGTAGAAGAAGATGGTGAAGGCGAGGAGCCCCGCGGCGAGCGGGCCGGCGGCGAGCCAGAGGGTCAGCACGGCGAAGACCGAGAGGAAGAGGCCGAAGGCCAGTGCCTCCTCGCGCGCGACGAGGCCGCGCGGGATCGGCCGGCCGCGCGTGCGCGACATCACGGCGTCGATGTCGGCGTCGTACCACATGTTCAGCGCACCGGCCGCGCCCGCCCCGACGGCGATGGCGAGGATCGAGACGGCGGCGAGCACGGGATTGATCGCGCCCGGAGCGATCAGGAGGCCGATGAGGCTCGTGAACACGGACAGCGACATGACGCGCGGCTTGAGAAGCGCGACATAGTCCCCCGGCGCCGCATCGGTGCTGCGGCCGCGCGCGAGGGCAAGGCTCTCCATCGAGGTATCGGTCATGATCGGTCTTTCTCATCGGAGGGACGACACCGTCCCTCCGTATGCGTCAGGTGAGGACCCGGCCGCGGCGAGGGCGATCCCCTCTCCCGCGCCGGCCTCGATCCACCGTCAGTGGCCGCCGCCGCCGGTGATGCGCGGGGGCTCGTTGAACTGGTGGAAGGGCGGCGGGCTCGGCAGCGTCCACTCGAGCGTCGTCGCGCCCTCGCCCCAGGGATTGGCCACTTCCTTGCGCTTCTTCATGTAGGCCTCGGCCAGCATGAAGAGGAAGATGAGGACCCCGACCCCTGCCACATAGGACCCCAGCGAGGAGATAAGGTTCCAGAAGGCGAAGCCGTCCGGATAGTCGACATAGCGGCGCGGCATGCCCTGCAGCCCGAGGAAGTGCTGCGGGAAGAAGATCATGTTCACGCCGATGAAGGTCACCCAGAAGTGCAGCCCGCCGAGGAAGCCGTTGTACTTGTAGCCGCTCATCTTGCCGAACCAGTAGTAGAAGCCGGCGAAGATGGCGAAGACGGCGCCCATGGACAGCACGTAGTGGAAGTGCGCGACCACGTAGTAGGTGTCATGGAGATAGTGGTCGACCCCGGCATTGGCGAGCACGACACCCGTCACGCCGCCGACCGTGAACAGGAAGATGAACCCGATCGCCCAGAGCATGGGCACCTTGAGGTCGAGCGAGCCGCCCCACATGGTGGCGATCCAGGAGAAGATCTTGATGCCCGTGGGCACCGCGATGACCATGGTGGCCGCCACGAAATAGGCCTTCACGTCCACCGCCATGCCGACCGTGTACATATGGTGGGCCCAGACGATGAAGCCGATGAAGCCGATGGCGATCATCGCCCAGACCATCCCGATATAGCCGAAGACCGGCTTCTTGGAGAAGGTCGAGACGATGTGGCTGATCATGCCGAAGCCCGGCAGGATCAGGATGTACACTTCGGGGTGGCCGAAGAACCAGAAGAGGTGCTGGAAGAGCAGCGGATCCCCGCCCCCGGCCGGATCGAAGAAGGTCGTCCCGAAATTGCGGTCCGTCAGCAGCATGGTGATCGCGCCCGCGAGCACGGGGAGCGAGAGCAGCAGCAGGAAGGCCGTGATCAGGATCGACCAGGCGAAGAGGGGCATCTTGAACAGCGTCATCCCGGGGGCGCGCATGTTGAAGATGGTGGTGATGAAGTTGATGGCGCCCAGGATCGAGCTCGCCCCGGCGATGTGCAGCGACAGGATGGCAAGATCCATGGCCGGGCCGGGATGGCCGCTCGTCGACAGGGGCGGATAGATCACCCAGCCGCCGCCGACCCCGTTATAGCCGGGGGGGCCCTCGACGAACATCGACAGCACGAGCAGCAGGAAGGCGAAGGGCAGCAGCCAGAACGAGATGTTGTTCATGCGCGGGAACGCCATGTCGGGCGCCCCGATCATGATGGGCACGAACCAGTTGCCGAAGCCCCCGATCATGGCGGGCATCACCATGAAGAAGATCATGATGAGCCCGTGGGCCGTGATCATCACGTTGTAGAACTGGAAGCCCGCATCGCCCTCGCCCGCGATGGCGTTGACGACGCTGACCCCGGGCTCCTGGAGCTCCATGCGGATGATGATGGACATCACGCCGCCCACGATCCCCGCGATGATCGCGAAGATCAGGTACATCGTGCCGATGTCCTTGTGGTTGGTGGAGGCGAGCCAGCGCCCCAGACCGCCGGGCGCGCCGTGGTCGGAACCGTAGCCGTGCGCCGCCTGTGCCGGACCTGCCATGGGAGTGTCTCCTCGATCTAGCGGTTGCGCTCGAGCCGCGCCACCGCGACCGGGGCGGCGTCGTCGGCCTGAGCGTATTCGGCCTGCATCCTGGCGACCCAGGCGTCGAACGCCTCCTGGCTCACCACTTCGACCATGATCGGCATGTAGGCGTGCTGCGGCCCGCAGATCTCCGAGCACTGACCGTAATAGATGCCTTCCTTCATCGGCTGGAACCAGGTCTCGTTCAGCCGGCCCGGCACCGCGTCGATCTTCACGCCGAAGGCGGGGATGGTCCAGGCGTGCAGCCGGTCATAGGCCGTCACCTGCAGGCGGACCGTGGCGCCCACCGGCACGACGGGATGCTCGTTCACGGCGAGCAGCCAGGGAAGGCCCGCCGCCTGCGCTTCCTCCTTGGGCAGGAGGCGCGAATTGAACATGAAGTCGCCGTGGTCGGGATATTCGTAGTCCCAGTTCCAGTTCTGGGCGACCGTCTTGATCGTGAAGTCCGCCTCCGGAATGACGTCCGCCTTGTAGAGAAGCTTGAAGGACGGCACCGCGATCACGACGAGGATGGCGATCGGAACCGCCGTCCAGACCACCTCGACGAGGAGGTTGTGCGAGAACTTCTTCGGCGTCGGATGGGCGCGCTTGTTGTAGCGCAGCACCACCCAGATCAGCAGGGCCAGCACGAACAGCACGATGCCCGCGATGAGATAGAGCAGCAGGTTGTGGAATTCGTGGACCTGCTCGGCGAGCGGCGTCGCCGCCGGCTGCATGCCGAGGCCGCCATCCACCGGGAATGCGGCGAGGGCAGCCGATACGGGACCGCTCGCCCCGAGACCGGCAAGCGCGATCAGCGCCGCCTCCCCAACCCGCTTCAGCCTCTTGCGCCAACCGCTCATGGAGTCCGCCTCTTGCCTGTCTCGACACTCATGTCCCGGCTCCGCCCTCTCCCGGCGCACCGATGCGCCCCTTTAGCAGATTGCCCGCCGACAACCAACGCCCCCGCCCTTGCGGGCGAGGCGGCGTGGGTCCGGCAGGGGGAGCGCGCACAAAGTCGGGCACTGATCTTCTTTCTAGTTCGACTCGCGCGCCTGTCCGATGGACCATTTGACGCATCGGCGCGCCCTGCCCCCTCGACGGTCCGGCGGGAGCGCTTTTTTCCCGCCGGGCGGGTGACGGCGGGAGCCCGGGCGCGTAGGCTCGCGCCTTGACCCTCGGCCCTCGACCCGTCCCGACGCCGCAGCCCGGAGCCATGACCCTGACGCCGCACGACCTCTTCTACACGCAGACCGGTCTCGACCGGGACAGCCTCACCGGCTTTCTGCGCGACACGCTCGCGCGCAGCGACGATGGCGAGCTCTATCTCGAATATGGCCAGTCGGAGGCCTTCGCCTTCGATGACGGGCGGCTCAAATCGGCCTCGTATGACACGGTGCAGGGTTTTGGACTGCGCGCCGTCCAGGGCGAGGCGGTCGCCTTCGGCCAGGCGAGCGAGCTGTCGATGGACGCCATCCGCCGGGCCGCCGCGGCGCTCGGGCCGGTGCAGGCGCTCCACCCGAAGGGAGGCGGCGCCCCGCCGGCGCGGACCAATGCCCGGCTCTACACCTCCGACAATCCGCTCACCGCCGTGCCCTTCGAGGAGAAGGTGCGCCTCCTAGAGGAGATCGAGACCTATGCGCGCGGGCTCGATCCGCGCGTGCGGCAGGTCTCGGCCTCGCTCGCGGGGAGCTGGCGGGCGATCGAGATCCTGCGGGCGGATGGCGGCGTCCATTCGGACATGCGCCCGCTCGTCCGTCTCAACGTCTCGCTCGTGGCGGGCGATGGCGAGCGGCAGGAAACCGGCAGCCATGGCGTGGGCGGACGCGAGCTCTATGGCCGCTTCCTCGCGCCCGATGCCTGGAAGGCGCAGGTGGACGAGGCCTGGCGGCAGGCGCTCGTCAATCTCGAGAGCGTGCCGGCACCGGCGGGCGAGATGACCGTGGTGCTCGGCCCGGGCTGGCCGGGCATCCTCCTCCACGAGGCGATCGGCCACGGGCTCGAGGGCGATTTCAACCGCAAGAAACAGAGCGCCTTCTGGAACCTTCTCGGCCAGCGTGTCGCGGCCCCCGGCGTCACCGTGATCGACGACGGCACGCTGCCCGACCGGCGCGGCTCGCTCACCATCGACGACGAGGGCACGCCGACGAGCCGGACCGTCCTCATCGAGGACGGCTTTCTCCGGGGCTATCTCCAGGACCGGCTGAACGCCCGGCTGATGGGGGTCGCCCCCACCGGCAACGGACGGCGCGAGAGCTTCGCCCATGCGCCCATGCCGCGCATGACCAACACCTACATGCTGGCCGGGCCCCATGATCCGGGCGAGATCATCGCCTCGGTCAGGAAGGGGCTCTATGCCGTCTCCTTCGGCGGGGGGCAGGTCGACATCGTCTCGGGCAAGTTCGTCTTCTCCTGCACCGAGGCCTATCTCATCGAGAACGGACGGATCGGACCGCCGGTCAAGGGCGCGACGCTGATCGGGAACGGTCCGGACGTCCTCACCAAGGTCGAGATGGTGGGCAACGACCTCGCCCTCGATCCCGGCATCGGCACCTGCGGAAAGGCGGGCCAGGGCGTGCCCGTCGGGGTCGGCCAGCCCACGCTGAAGATCGGCGGGCTGACGGTGGGCGGCACCGCGGCCTGAGCGTCATCACCCTCCCCCCGCGGCGGGGAGAGGGTCGGGGCAGCCTCGGGGGCCGGACAGAGGGCCCCCGCCGGGACCCCTCAGCCGGCCGGCTGGGGCCGGGGCTCGGGCGCGAAGCCGCCTTGCTCCTCGCCGCGATCGCGGGGCTTGTTCCGCTCCCGCATGAACTGGTCGAACTCCGCCTCATCCTTGGCCCGGCGCAGGCGGTCGAGGAAGCCCACGAACTCGTCGCGCTCCTCCTCGAGCCGGCGCAGCGTCTCCTCGCGATAGGCATCGAAGGCCGAGTTGCCGGTGCCCGACTGCCGGCCGGCCCAGTGACGGTGCCCGTGCCGGTGCTGGTGTCTGCGTCCACATCCCATTCGTCCGCTCCATATCATGTAGCCAAGAAGGCCGAGCCCAACGGGCCAGAAAAGCACGAAGCCCAGAACCATGGCGACGATCCAGGCCGGCCGCCCCTTGGCGTCCAGCCAGGCCTCGGCGCGCCTGAGCATGTCCATCAGCTGCATCCACCTGCTCCTTCCCGCCTGATGTAAATGTTATTTACATTCGCATAGGTGGGGCATGGGCGCGCGGATGTCAAGGCGGAGTCACGCCGGAATGATGCCCAGCCCCTGAAGGTAGATGCCGACGGCGCTTTCGAGCACTTCCTCGGCCGAGAGGGGCGAGGACCGCCGGCCGCCATCGCCGCGCCCGAAGAGGGACGCGACGCCATGCGAGAGGGCCCAGATGTGGGTCGCCATCATCAGCGCGGGCGGACGCCGGCCCTCGGGCGCGAGCGGGCGCAGCGCCTCGCAGGCGCGCACCAGCACGTGAAACGCCCGGTCGGCGGCGCGCTTGAGCTCGGGATCGGCGCCCACGGGCACGCCGGATTCGAACATGGCCGAGAAATAGGCGGGCTCGTCGCGGGCGAAGGCGAGATAGGCGCTGCCCACCCGGTCGAGCGCCTTGAGCGGACCAAGGCTAGGCGCCTCCCAGGCGGCCTCCAGCGCCTCGGCGAAGCGGGTGAAGCCTTCCCGCGCCACATCGACGATGAGCGCGTCGCGATCGCGGAAATGCCGGTAGGGCGCGGACGGGCTGACGCCGGCAAGGCGCGCGGCCTCGGCGATGGTGAAGCCCATCGGGCCCTTTTCGGCGATGAGCGCACGCGCCGCCTCGAGGAGCGCGGCGCGCAGATTGCCGTGATGATAGCCGCGCCGTTCGCGGCCGTGATCTCCTGGCGCCATGGCAGCGATATAGAGGTGCGCCGCCCGGAAATGTCCATCCGCCCCCGAAAAGACGAAAGGCCCCGCGGGGGGCGGGGCCGTCGTCGGTCGCGAGGACGCAGGCCGGCTCAGATGAGGCCGATGCCGGACTGAGCCCCCACGATCGCGAGGAAGCCAAGGCTCGTGGCGGCGTAGGTGAGCGTTGAAAGGAGCTTGCTGATCATCGTGCGTCTCCGGGGTCCTTCGTCGTGGTGTGGGTTGACGCCTCACTGACACCGAGATGGGAAAGCCCGCGCCGCCTAAAAAGCCCGAACGCTCAGGGCCGTGACAAAGATCACAGGCCCGGACGCTGCGTCGTGACCGGCCAGTGCCCGCCCCGCATCGTGCGCGCGCCCTGCGCCGGGCCGTTGTACCGGTAGAGGAAGGCGGTCAGGGCCGGCCGCAGGAGACGGGTCCGTATGCGAACGAATTCCGACCCCTCGCCCGTCTCGGGATCGAAGGGGTCCGGCGCGTCGGGATCGAAGAGCTCGAACGCGTCGAGCTCGCTCCAGAGGCCCGGCGCGCGCACGGCGTAGAGCTCGCCCGCAACCACCCCCTCGCCCTCGACGAGTCCCGGATAGGCGCCGAGATCGACGAGCCGGCCTCTGGCGCGCGCCGGGCCGAGAAAGGCCGTGGCCCGGCCGGGGAGGAGCCGGCCATGGGCGGGCCCGCCGCGCTTGAGGCTGCCATAGACGAAGAGGCGCGCGCCTGGCGGGGGCGTGTCCGTTCGCCCGATGCGGCGCATCGTCAGTAGGCCTCGTCCCGGAAGAGCGCGGCGAAGTCGCCGCCCCATTCGCCCTTCCAGCGGGCGATGAGGCGTTCGGCCGGCGTGCGCCCCTCCTCCACGATCTCGACGAGCGGATCGAGGAAGAGCCGTTCGTCGGGCGACTTGTCGGCCCGCCGGCGCTGGCGCAGGCCGGCATCGGCATAGTCGAGCAGCTCGCGCGCGATGTCGCGCACGCTCCGCCCGCGGATGGTGGCCCCGAGCCCCTGCGTGATGACGTCGAGCCGCAGCTTCGCCCGCTCCGCCGCCGTCCAGTGGCAGGCGAGGTCCCAGGCCGCATCGAGGCTCGACTGCTCGTAGAGAAGCCCCGCCCAGAAGGCGGGGAGCGCGCAGATGCGGCCCCAGGGCCCGCCATCGGCGCCGCGCATCTCGATGAAGCGCTTGAGGCGGGCGTCGGGGAAGATGGTGGTGAGGTGGTCGGCCCAGTCGCCGAGGGTCGGCGTCTCGCCCTCGAGCCCGGGCAGCCGCCCCTCCATGAAGTCGCGGAAGGATTGTCCGCTCACGTCGTGATAACGGCCGCCGCGATAGACGAAGTACATGGGCACGTCGAGCGCGTAGTCCGCATAGCGCTCGAAGCCGAAGCCGTCCTCGAAGACGAAGGGCAGATCGCCCGTGCGGTCGGGATCGGTGTCGGTCCAGATGAGGCTGCGCGTCGAGAGCGCGCCCGAGAGCCGGCCGTCGATGAAGGGCGAGTTGGCGAAGAGCGCGGTCGCGATCGGCTGGAGCGCAAGACCCACACGGAGCTTCTTGACCATGTCGGCTTCGGACGAAAAGTCGAGATTGACCTGGATGGTGCAGGTCCGGAGCATCATGTCGAGCCCGCGATCCCCGCGCTTGGACATGTAGCCCGACATGATCCTGTAGCGGCCCTTGGGCATCATGGGCACCTCGGCTCTGCTCCAGTGCGGGGCGACGCCGATGCCCAGAAAGCCGATGCCGAGCGGGTCGGCCACCGCCTTCACCTGGGCGAGATGGGTGTGGACCTCGTCACAGGTCTGATGGAGGTTGTCGAGCGGCGCGCCCGAGAGTTCGAACTGCCCGCCCGGCTCGAGACTCACCGAGGCGCCGTCCTTCTTCAGCCCGATGAGCGTCTCGCCCTCGTAGACGCCCTCCCAGCCGAAGGCCATGAGGCCCTCGAGCAGGGCGCGGATGCTCGCCTCGCCCTCGTAGGGAAGCGGCCTCACATTCTTCCAGGCGAAGGCGAGCTTCTCGTGCTCGGTTCCGATGCGGAAAGCGGAGGGCGGCTTGCAGCCATCCGCGAGATAGGTGACGAGATCGGCGTGGTGCTCGATGGAGCCGCCGCCTTCCTGGGGTATCGACATGGCCGCCGCTTCCTCCTGCCGGCCCCGCCTGCGGCCCGCCCCGCTGGCGCGGACCGGGCGGTGCGGATCGCTCTCATATCGGGTCCGGGGATCCCCCGGCAACCCGCTTTTGTGTGGGCCCTCCCCCGCGCCAGTCGCCGAGGCAGGCCTGCCAGACCGCCAGGGCGGCGAGCGCCGCCGTCTCCGCGCGCATGATACGGGGACCGAGCGACACCGGCAGGGCGAAGGGCAGGGCCGCAAGGCCGGCGCGCTCGGCGGGCGAAAATCCGCCTTCGGGCCCGATCAGGATGGCAGCGGGCCCCGGCGGCAGACCCGACAGTGCCCGGGCGATGGGCGGCGCCGCGCCCTCGGCACCGTGTTCGTCGCAGAAGACGAGCCGGCGGGCGGGATCCCAGCCGGCCAGGCACCGGTCGAGGCGCTCGGGCCCGGCGAGCTCGGGCACGCTCAGCCGGCCGCACTGCTCGGCCGCCTCGATGGCATGGGCGCCGAGCCGGTCCGCATTGACCCGCCCCACCACCGTGCGCTCGGTGAGGACGGGCAGGAGGCGGGCGACGCCGAGCTCGACCGCCTTCTCGACGAGCCAGTCGACCCGGCCGCGCTTGACGGGGGCGAAGAGGAGCCAGAGATCGGGCACGCTGTCCTGCGGCCGGTAGGCGCGGTCGAGGCGGACCACCGCCCCCTTGCGGCTGACGCTCTCGAGCGGGCCGACCCATTCCCCGTCCCGCCCGTTGAAGAGGTGGACGATCGTGCCCGGACGGGCGCGCATGACCGTGCCGAGCCAATGGGCCTGATCGGGGGCGAGGGACCGCGGCCCCGGACCGAGCGGACCGCTCACGTAAAGGCGCAGCTTGCCGGTGGCGCAGGCGCGCGGCTCCGTCCCGTCCTCCTCCTCCTCGCCCGCGTCCCTCCTCCGGCCCATGGGATCTCCCCTCGGCGTCCACTTTCCTTTATGCACATCACATGGCCGATCGCCTGGAGACAAGCCTGCCCGACGCGGCCCCGCGCAACTGGGTCGACACGCTCGCGCCCGCGCCGGCGCGCCCCTTTCTGCGCCTTGCCCGCCTCGACCGGCCGATCGGCTGGTGGCTCCTTCTGCTGCCGGCCTGGTGGTCGGTGCTGCTGGGCACGGCGGCGGCCGGCGCGCGCTGGCCAGATCCCGGGCTGCTGCTGCTGTTCCTCGTCGGCGCGATCGCGATGCGCGGCGCGGGCTGCACCTATAACGACATTCTCGACCGGGACATCGACGCCCGCGTGGCGCGGACACGGAGCCGGCCCATCGCCTCCGGTCAGGTGAGCCTGCGGGCGGCCTCCCTCTTCCTCCTCGGCCAGTGCCTCGTGGGCCTTTGCGTGCTCCTTGCGCTCACGCCGCTGGCGCAGCTCATCGCGCTCGCCTCGCTCGGGCTCGTCGCGGCCTATCCCTTCATGAAGCGCATCACGAGCTGGCCGCAGGCCTGGCTCGGCCTCACCTTCGGCTGGGGTGCGCTCGTGGGCTACCCCGCGGTGACGGGGACAATCGGTCCCGAGATGGCGCTGCTCTATGGAGCGGCGATCCTGTGGACCATCGGCTATGACACGATCTACGCCCATCAGGACAAGGAGGACGACGCGCTGATCGGCATCGGCTCGAGCGCCCTCGCCCTCGGCGCCCGCACCCGGCCCGCGCTCGTCCTCTTCTATGGCGGGGCGGGCGCGCTCCTCCTCGCGGCGGGGATCGTGGCGGGGCTCGCCTGGCCCTTCTATACGGTCCTTGCCCTCGCCCTGGCCCAGCTCGCCTCGCAGATCCATCGCCTCGACATCGACGATCCGGCCCTCTGCCTGCGCCTTTTCAAGTCCAATCGGGAGGCGGGTCTCCTCGTCGGCCTCGCTTTTCTTGCAGGGCTGCCGCCGGTGCCCGTGGCATGATCGACCATCCCCGTATTTCCCAAGGCGGGCCGGAGCGCTAGACTTGCGCCGGGCGGAGGCGCGCCGCGCAAGACGGCGGCCCCGCGGGACGACGAACCGCTTTCGGGGGATTGCGCCATGCCGGTACCTCTTTTCGCGTTGCTTCTCTATGTGCTCTGGGCCTGTTTTCTTGCCTTCGTCATCGTCGTCTGGCGGACCGGAAAGGTGATGCGCGGCGAGAACATGGTCCAGGACTTCACCTCCGGCGTGCCGCACGGCTCGGAGGCCTATTGGCGCGCCAACAGGGCCCATATCAACACGCTCGAGAATCTGCCGCTCTTCGCCGGCGTCATCCTCACCGCCTCGGTGCTGGAGGTTCCGGGCGTGATCTTCGCGACGCTGGCGAGCGTGGCGATCGTCGCCCGCGTGATACAGTCGCTGATCCACCTCTCCTCCGGGGCGGGGATCGCGGTCAACCTGCGCTTCCTGTTCTGGCTCGTGCAGATCTTCTGCATCGTCGCCATGGTCGTGCAGATCATCCTCGTGGTCGGCTTGCCGGAATGGCCGACGGGACCGGAGATCTGGGTGCGGCTCGGGCTGTCCGCCTGACCGCCGTCAAGGGATTGGCATGAGCGAGCCCGCCGAAGACGTCCGAGCCTTGTTCAGCGCGCAGGAGATCGCGGAGCTGCGCCGCCGCTCGGACGGGCTCGGCGTGCTGCTCGTCCTCTCGGCCTGGGGGGTGATCCTCGGCGCCATGGCGCTCTTCGCCCTCTGGCCGAACCCGCTCAGCTTCCTCATCGCCCTCGTCCTGATCGGCGGGCGCCAGCTCGGCCTTGCCGTCCTCATGCATGACGCGGCCCACGGCATCCTCACCCAAAGCCGCTGGCTCAACGAGGCGCTCGGCAGCTGGGCCTGCGGCCATCCGCTCGCGACCGACATGCACGCCTACCGGGCCTATCACCTCAGGCACCACGCCCACACGCAAGGACCGCAGGACCCCGATCTCGGCCTCTCGGCGCCCTTCCCCACGACGCGCGCGAGCCTTGGGCGCAAGATCCTCCGTGATCTGACGGGCCGGACCTTCCTCAAGCAGCGCGGCGCGCAGATCCGCCACGCCTTCGGCCCCGCCGGCGCGCCGCTCTCCACGCGCCTTGCCCATGGCTGGACCCGGCTCGGCGGATTTGCGGTCACGAACGGTCTCCTCCTCGCGGGGCTTGCGGCGGTGGGCCATGCCGAGCTCTATCTCCTCCTCTGGCTCCTGCCGATGGCGACCGTCTATCAGCTCGTGCTCCGTATCCGGAACATCGCGGAGCATGCCATGACCGGGCCGGCGGGCGATCCGCTGCGCCATGCGCGCACGACGCATGCGGGCCTCCTCATGCGCGCGACGCTGGCGCCCTATTGGGTCAACTATCACGTGGAGCACCACATGTTCATGTGGGTGCCCTGCTACAGGCTGCCGCGCCTGCACGCCATGCTGGGCGAGAAGGGGCTTCATCCCCGCATGGAGATCGCGCCGAGCTACCTTGCGGTGCTGCAGGCGGCATCGTCACGGCCCGCCCTAGCGGCGGCATGAGAAACGACCGCCTGCGGAACGGTCCGCGGGCGGCGGAAACAAGGGGGATCGCACTGATGACGATTTGGAGACATCCGGCGCGGGCGCTGGGCGCACTGTGCCTCACGCTGGCCATCGGCCTTGCTCTCGCCGCGCCGTCCGCACGCGCAGAAGGCCGCCCGCTCGCCGACTTCTCGGGCGAATGGTCCGGGGTCGGCGTATCGGAGGATGCCGAGGATCTGGGCGGGGCGACCAATGTCCAGACCCGCACCTCCTATGTGGCCATCGAGCCCGACGACAAGGGCTTTGCCCTCAAATGGACCACGATCCGCGACGTCGAGGCCGCCGACATCCAGACGCTGCGGCTGAAGAGCGCGGAGCGGCGTTTCGTGGCGACCGACAATCCCGCCTATTTCAAGGGCGCGGAGAGCGGTCACGCGCTCGCCGGCAAGACCACGAGCTGGGCCCATATCGAGGGCGCCTCGCTCTTCGTGACCGAACTCATCGTCCAGCCCGACGGCACCTATGACCTCGCGAGCTACGAACGCAAGCTCACCGACGATGGCGGCATGGACGTCGTCTTCACCCGCGTGCGCAATGGCGAGATCACGCGGCGGGCGGTGCTCGTCCTCCAGCGCTACGTGCCGTGACGGCGGGCGCGCCAGGCGGGGGAAGCGTCAGTCCACGATGTTCACGCCCGCATCCACATAGGTGACCGTGCCGGTCATGCCGGAGGCGGCCTCGGAGGCGAGGAAGGCCGCCACGGCGCCCACCTCCTCGATCGTCACGAGCCGGCCCTCGGGGCTTTCGCGCCGCGCCCGTTCCATCAGCGCGTCGAAATGGGCGATGCCCGACGCCGCGCGCGTGGCGATGGGCCCGGGCGAGAGCGCATGGACACGGATGTTCCGTGGACCGAGCTCGGCGGCCATGTAGCGCACGCAGGCTTCGAGCGCGGCCTTGACGGGGCCCATGACATTGTAATGCTCGACCACCTTCTCGGCCCCGTAATAGGACATGGTCAGGAGCGCGCCCGACCGCGCGGCAAAGGGCCCTTGCGACATCAGCGGCTCGGCGAGGCGCGCCACACGCAGGAAGGAATGCACCGACACGTCCATCGCTTCGAGGAAACCCTCGCGCGAGCAGTCAGTGAGTCGCGCCTGAAGATCCGCCTTCGGACAGTAGGCGATCGAGTGCAGGACGAAGTCGAGCCCGCCCCAGAGGCGCTCCACCGCGCCGAACACGGCGTCGAGCTGGCCGGGCTCCCGCATGTCGAGCGGCAGGCAGAGCGGCGCCTCGAGCGCCTCGGCAATGGGCCGCACATGGGGCTCGGCCTTGTCGTTGAGATAGGTGACGGCGAGCTCGGCGCCCGCCGCCCGGAAGGCGCGGGCACAGCCCGTCGCGATCGACTGTTCGTTCGCGATTCCGATGACGAGGCCTTTGCGGCCGCGCAAACTCGTGGCCAAATCCATGCCGATGCTCCGTGACGCCGGGGGAGGGGACGCTGCCGGCCCTTCTCGCACGGCAAGCCGACACGCCCGTGACAGCGCATTGCGCCCGGGCAGATCCCCATATGGGGGCCACCCCCCCGCGCAACGAAAGAGACCGATGATCGTTCCCCCGCCCCTTCACGCCGTCATCGCCGCCGCCGAGGCCCCCGAGGCCTTCATCCGCGACTCGACGGTGCTGACCGAGACCCCGCTCGTGCCGGAAATCCCCCTTCATGTGGCGAGCGAGGTCGTCCCGCTCTGGCACCTGACCGAGGAGGAGCTGGGGCGGGCGGGCCTCCCCCCGCCCTTCTGGGCCTTCGCCTGGGCCGGCGGGCAGGCGCTCGCGCGCTATCTCCTCGATCATCCCGAACGGGTGCGTGGCAAGGTCGTGCTCGATTTCGGGGCGGGCTCGGGCCTTGTCGCCATCGCCGCGGCGCGGGCGGGCGCGTCCCATGTACTCGCCGCGGACATCGACCCCTTCGCGCTGGCCGCCATCCGCCTCAACGCGCGGGCGAACGGCGTGCGGATCGAGGTCACCGATCGCGACCTCGTCGGCGATCCGATGGCGGGGTTCGAGGTCGTGCTGGCGGGCGATGTGTTCTACGAGCGGCCGACGGCGCGCGCCATCGAAAGCTGGCTGCGCATGCTGGCCGGCACGGGCCGCGACGTTTTGGTGGGGGATCCGCGACGCAGCTTCTTTCCCGGCGCGGGCATGCGTCAGGTCACCGCCTATGCGGTGAAGACCACGCGCGAGATCGAGGACAGCGACGTGCGCAATGCGGCGGTGTGGGAACTGATGCCGGCGGGCGCGGACGGCGAGGCGGCACCGGGCGCCGACGCGAGCGGCTGAGGCCTATTCGGCGGCCTCGCGCGGGGGAGCCGGACGGGGCCCCTCGCCCTCCGGCTGAACGGCCGGAGCCGGAACCGGCGCCGCGGCGGCGCGCAGCCCGTTCGCCCGCCGCAGCGGGCGCGGCTCGGTCTTGTCGATGATGGAGCGCACGAAACCCGGCATGCGCGGCGCGACGCGGTAGATGTGCCCGTCGATCCGGCGGTAGCGCCGGCGCCAGACGCGCACCACGCGCTGCGCGGCTTCGCTGTCGGAAACGATCAGCGCCCCGCCGATGATGAGAAAGGGCAGGCCGAGCGGGATCGGCAGAGGCAGAAAGATCGCCCCCATGATGACGAGGATCCAGCCCAGGCTGCGGCGGATATGTCGGATGACGAAGGCCATGGCCCTGCGAAATCTCCCTGTGGCCGCGTAACGGTTACCCCGCCGCGGTCCGGTCCGGCTGCAGGATAAACCGTCCACGCGCGCCACCGCCAGAGCGGGGCCGCCCGGCATCCCCACAAGATGGGGATCGGGCGCCGGTTCATCCAGTGGCGGACCGCTCTTTATCGGCGGTCTCTCCTCCCTTTGTGACCTCCGTCGGGGTAGGCTCCCGGCGATCCATCGCCTGCGGCCGGTCGTCCCGATCGGAGCGTCACGGAAGAAGGTTAGGCCCGGCATGCCTTACAAATCCTTGCGCGACTTCATGGCGCGTCTCGAGGCGCGCGGCGAACTCGTCCGGGTGAGCGAGCCCGTCTCGACCGTGCTCGAGATGACGGAGATCCAGACGCGCCTGCTCGCGGAGGGCGGGCCGGCGGTGCTCTTCGAGGCGCCGGTGCGGGCCGATGGCAGCCGGTCGGACATTCCGGTGCTGGTGAACCTGTTCGGGACCGTGCGGCGCGTCGCCCTCGGCGTCACCATGGGCGGGGTCGATCGCGAGACGGGGCGCGACCTGCGCGAGGTGGGCGAGACGCTCGCCTTCCTGCGCCAGCCCCAGCCGCCGCACGGTTTCCGCGAGGCGCTCGACATGGTGCCGCTGATGAAGACGGTGATGGCGATGCGCCCCGGCGGGGCCGGTTTCGGCCGCGCGCCGGTGCAGGAGGTGGTGAAGACCGGCAACGAGATCGACCTCACCGCCCTGCCCATCCAGACCTGCTGGCCGGGGGAGCCCGCCCCGCTGATCACCTGGCCGCTCGTCGTCACGCGCGGCCCCGGCTCGGCGCGGGAGGACGACGTCAATCTCGGCATCTACCGCATGCAGCTGCTCAACCGGACGCAGACGCTGATGCGCTGGCTCCACCACCGGGGCGGCGCGCAGCACCATCGCCGCTGGAAGGGCGAGAAGCGCGAGCCGCTGCCCGTCGCCATCGTGCTCGGCGCCGATCCGGGCACCATTCTGGCCGCCGTGACGCCGGTGCCGGACACGCTGTCGGAATATCAGTTCGCGGGTCTTCTGCGCGGCGCGCGCGTCGAGCTCACCGACTGCAAGACCGTGCCGCTCAGGGTGCCGGCGCATGCCGAGATCGTCATCGAGGGTCATGTCAGCCTCGACGACATGCGCCCCGAGGGGCCCTATGGCGACCATACGGGCTACTACAACTCGGTCGAGCCCTTTCCCGTCTTCACGGCGAGCGCCATCACCCATCGGGCCGATCCCATCTACCTGTCGACCTTCACCGGACGACCCCCGGACGAACCCTCGGTTCTGGGGGAGGCGCTGAACGAGGTGTTCATTCCCCTTCTCGCCCAGCAGTTTCCCGAGATCGTGGATTTCTGGCTGCCGCCCGAGGGCTGCTCCTACCGCATCGCGGTGATCAGCATGAAGAAGGCTTATCCGGGACACGCCAAGCGCGTCATGCTCGGCGCCTGGTCCTATCTGCGCCAGTTCATGTACACGAAATGGGTGATCGTCGTGGACGACGACATCGACGCCCGCGACTGGAAGGACGTGATGTGGGCGCTCTCGACACGGATGGATCCGGTGCGCGACTGCGTGCCCATCGAGAACACGCCGATCGACTATCTCGACTTCGCGAGCCCGGTCTCCGGCCTTGGCGGCAAGATGGGCCTCGACGCCACGAACAAGTGGCCGGGCGAGACGGCCCGCGAGTGGGGCACGCTCCTGCGCATGAGCGATGAGGTGATCGAGACCGTCACCGGAAAGTGGCCCCGGCTCGGCCTGCCCGGTTCGGGCCGCCCCATCTGGAAATAGGCTGTCGCGGATGCCCCCGGGCGTAACATTTCAAGTATAACCCAACTTCGTCGTGGTTGCACTCGGTTGAATTGAGGCTTTACCCGCGCGGGTGCGGGGCCTATAGTTTTCTGTCATGGCCGATCGCACACGGACGAAATCCCGTCCCACGCCCACAAAAGTGAAGTCAGGTCCGGCGCCCGCGCGGGGGCGGCAGAAGCGCGCGCCCGCCGCGGGCAAGCCCGATCGCGCCGCCGCCGGCCGGCCCGCCGGCACGCCGAAATCGGAACGCACCCGTCAGCTCTTGATTCGCGCCGCCATCTGCTCGCTCGCGGATTTCGGCTTCGCCGAGACCACCATGTCGCGGATCGCGACGCTCGCCGGCGTGAGCGCGGGACACCGGCAGTATCATTTCCCCGATCCGCTCGACCTCTTCCGGGCGGTGGTGGACACGATTCACGAGCGCTGGCGCCGGGCCACCACGGAGGCGCTGGAGGCCAGGGGTCCCGTGCGGGCCCGGGTCGAAGCCCTGTTCGAGCTGTCCTTTGCCAATATCGGGACGCCCGACCACATGGCGATGCTGGAACTGAAGATGGCGATGCGTGGCCGGCCCGACCTCAAGCGGGCGATCGGGCCGAGCATCCGCGCCTATGAGGCCGAGGCCGACGAGTTCTGCCTCAAGGTCTTCGCCGATACGGGCCTGGGCAGCGCCGATCTCCTCGCCATCCGGGCCATCCACTCGGCGGTGCTGCGGGGGCTGGCCATCGAACAGATCGACGCCCCGAGGGAGATTCCCCGCGAGCGCATCCGCGATCTCTTCACCGCGATGGCGCTCTCCCGCGCCGGCAGGCGCAAATAACGGTTCGCCATCCTCCGTCCCCGGCGCGAACGGGCGCGGCCACTGCGGCCCGACAGCCGCCGCTGGCGGGCGCGGGACTTTCGGGTACGATCTGGTCGACAAACAGCTCAGCCAGAGGTGCGGGAGGGACGCGTGGATCTCGGGATTGCCGGCAGACGGGCCATCGTTGGCGGGGCGAGCAAGG
>JACAEB010000216.1 GCA_013389075.1 Alphaproteobacteria bacterium | reverse complement strand
GGTGCGCCATTTCAATTCGTCGCGACACTTGGGGTCGGACCTCGCCATCGACCGGTCACGACAGCTATCGCTCTCGCCGAAGGCCGGCGCGCGCATCGGCCATAGCGGCGCGAGCGGGCATCCGGGCCGTCGGGTGCAGCCGAAAAGAAAGCCATTGGGGGGCTAGGCCAGCCCGGTGCGAAGCGTGCCTTCGTAGTCCAGCTTTCCAAGCGGTACGCCCCGTGACCGCAGGATGGCGTATGCGGTGACGGCGTGGAACTGGACGTTGGGCAGGGAGAAGGAAAGAAGGAACGTCTCGGACGTGAAAGCGTGCTGGCGCGGCTCCCAGGGCGTCCATGAGCGATCCGTTTCGTCGAGCGGGCGGTGGAGGGTGATATTCAGTCTCTTCCCGGCAAAGCTGTCGACCTCGGCAATCCTGAGCGCTTCCAGCGCCGCAATCGCCTCGTCGACCAAGGTCTGCAGGCGGGCGAATGGCATCACCCCGATCAGCGAGGGTGGCGTGAAGGCGCCGGTCTTCACCGCCTCGAGGCCCCAGACGGCATGATGCGTCAGCGCTTCGATCTGGAAGTGAAATGGCGCCATGTCGTCGATCAGCCGCGCAGGCACGATGGTGTCCGGATCGACGCCGGTCTCCTCGAAATGCCGCGCAGCGCGACGAAGGAAGCCTGCGACGGCCCGAACCGTTTGCAGGAAGGTTGGCACGCTGAGGTCATAGAGCGATATCGGCATCTGCTTCCTCTCGAGCGAATGACCCGTCGGTCGCGAAGGGTGCGTCGGCGTTGAAGGCAGCGAAGTATAGCCGCGAACCCTCACAAGGCCGCCGGGCGCCAGAGTCCCGCCAGGCTCTTCCATAGACGCGCCCCGCGTGCCGACGCGTTCAGGAGCGCCACTACGCGGCAGCCGCACATCACGTGCGAGGCCGATTTTTCCTGCCGCCCCCACGCGGATCGGGCGCGGGAGCTTGACACAGATGACTTATGATGAGACAAACGTCTCATAACGAGCGTGAATCTCACGGAGGCGGCAGGTCATGACGATGACGAAGCAGCAGATGGACGAGGCCGTGAACGCCCATTTCGGCTTCGAGGCGGCGGACGATCTCGACGGCGTCATGGCAAGCCTTGCGCCCGACGTCGAGCACGAGGTGGTGCCCTCGCCGATGGGCGTGCAGACCGACAGGGACCGCATTCGCGCCTTCTATGCCATGCTGTTCGAGTCCATCCGGGGCGAGGGCGTGACGCCCCTCAAGCGCTATTACGGCGAGGATTTCGTCATCGACGAGACGCTCTGGCACGGCGAGATCAAGGACGGGCGACCGTTCCTGTGCGATGGCCGCAGCGGCAAGGTGAGCTTTCGCCTGCTGCACCTCTTCGAGTTCAAGTCGGGCAAGATCGCGCGCGAGCAGGCCTGGTGCGACCTGGCCGCGATCCAGCGCCAGCTGGGCGTGGCGGCGCGTTGACGATGAAGGCCGCCGTCGATCCTCGCGCCAACCAGAAGGAACGCACGCGCGGCGCCATCGTCGAGGCGGCGATCGCCCTCCTGCGCAGTGGCGCGGAGGTTTCCGTCGCCGCCGCCGCAGCCGAAGCGAAGGTTTCGCGCGCGACGGCGTACCGCTACTTCCCGACGCCGGAATCGCTCCAGATCGAGGCTGCGGGCGTGACGCCGGACTATGCCGCTATCGACGAAGTGCTCGACGCGGTCGCCGAAGAAGACGCCGAGACGCGGATGCTGAAGCTGGCCGACGCGGTCAACGCCAAGATCTTCGCTGACGAGGCGCGCATGCGCCTGGCGCTGAAGGTCTATCTCGACACCTGGTTCGCCAATCGCGGCGAGGCTGAGCCGCAGGTGCGCGAGGGCAGGCGCACGCGATGGATCGCACGCGCATTGGCGCCGGCGCGCACTGGCAGGCCGAGCGCCAGGCAGCGCCGCCTCGAAGCGGCCCTGGCGTTGACCGTCGGCGCCGAAGCAATGGTGGTGATGAAGGACGTCTGCCGTCTGGACGACAAGGAGGCGCAGGCGACGCTGCGCTGGGCCGTTCAAGCCTTGCTGCGGGCAGGCCTTGCGGACCTGGATGAGGCCAAGGCGACGAAGCGCCGCTAGGCGGCAGGAAAGAGGGAGCTTGTCCATGTCGACGCAAATCCCGACCGTGCGGGCCGTGCGGACCTCGGCCAAGGCGTTTTACGCCGTCATGGGGCTGACGACCCTGGCGATTGCGGTGCTCGGCTTCGTGCCGACCTATTTCGCGCCTTTGGCCAAGGGCGCGTTTGCCGCGCCAGGCATCGTCCACGTGCACGGTCTGCTGTTCTTTGCCTGGATGCTGATGTTCTGCGTGCAGGCCTGGCTCGTCTATGTCGGGCGTACGCAAACGCACCGCGCCTTTGGCCTTGCAGGCATCTCGCTTGCAACGGCGATGGTGTGCAGTGTGCTGATGGTCACAAGCGCGATGGTCGAGCTGCGCAGCGATGCGGGCTTCCGGCAGGCGGCGCTGGCATTCACATGGGTTCAGGTCGGCGGCATGTCGGTGTTCGCCGGCTTGATCGCCGCCGCCATCGCCAATGTGCAACGGCCCGAGACTCACAAGCGCCTGATGCTGCTCGCCACCGTGTCGCTGCTCGATGCGCCGATCGCGCGCTGGGTCATCGGGTTCAGCGGCGAGGTCCCCACGCCGGGCGCGCCGCCCCCGCTGGCGCCGATCTTCACCGCCTCGCTCCTTGCCGATCTCCTGATCGTGGGGGCGATGGCGGTCGACTGGCGCACGCGCGGGCGCCCGCACTCGGCCTACCTCATTGGCGGCGCGGCGCTCCTCCTCTTCCAGATCACCCGCCAGCCCATCGCCGAAAGCAGCGCCTGGGCCGGCATCGCTGCCTGGATGTTCTCCCTCGGAGGCTGAGGGCGCGGCACGCCTTACGGGCCCGCGTGCGCGGTTCCGATCTTCAGACGACGGATCTGTAGAGTTCGGCAAGGGCTTCCGAGTAGGCGGCGACATCGCATAGAGGGCTCGTGCGGACGGCGGCGTGCAGGGCGCGCCGGTCGCGTCGCAACCGGTCCACCTCGCCGGCCAGTCTCGTGGCCACGGCGACATAGCCATCGGGATCCCCGGCGATCGTCGAGGCGCATCCCGCGGCAGCAAGAAGGCTGCGTCCCATCCGTCCACAGAAGTTCCCGCCCGTGAGGGTGACGACCGGCACGCCCATCCAGAGCGCGTGGGCGGTTGTGGTGCCGCCATTATAGGGAATGGGATCGAGTGCGATATCGAAGCGTTCATAGGCGCCCATCGCCTCGCCGAAGGCTTGCGGCTCTTCGAAAATGAGCCGGCCCGGAGCAATGCCGCATTCTGCGAAGCGGTCGCGGAAGCGCTCGCGCATCGGTCCCTCGGAGAAAGCGCCGCATTTGAGGAGAAGGCGGGCGTGCGGGACCGCCTTGAGAACATCAGCCCAAAGCGCGATCGTCTCCGGCCCCAGCTTGGGCAGGTGATTGAGAGACCCGAAGACGGGTGGCCCCTCCGGGTGCCGCCCCTCCGGCACGGGCATTCCGGGCGGAGGTGCAAAACACAGGAAGCTGTGCGGCAGACGCAGGATCGCTTCCGAGCAGCCCGCTGAGAGCGCTTCGGGAACCGTCTCCTTGTCCGCGACGAGGTAGTCGATGGCAGCAAACCCTGTCGAATGCGGGTAGCCGATCATCGAGGCCGTTACCGGCGCGGGATGATGCGCGAACATGGCGAGCCGGTTCCCTCTCGTGTGACCGGAGAGATCGATGAGAAGATCGATGCCATCCTGCCGGATCTGGTTTGCGAGATGATCGTCCGGCCAGCCTGCCACATTGACCGTCCGCACAAGGTCTTTCATGCGGGAGGTGGTCCCATCCACGAAGCCGGCATTGAGATAGGCGGTCTGGGCGATGCCCATCTCCGCATGCGCCTTCAGCACGGGGGCGATGAACTGGGCGACCGGATGGGCGCGCGTGAAGTCGGCGGTGACATATCCGATGCGCAGGGATCGTGCCGCCCCCGGCCTCCGCGTCGGCCGGGCCGGCGGATCGGGAAGTCGCCAGTCGGCGGTGAGGTCGCGGTGGACCTGCAGCTTTTCCGCCGGGCTCCGCGCGCCGTCATAGAGAATTGCCATGCAGTAGGCTGAGAGCGTGCCGGCCCGCGTGGCCGGGTTTGCGAGAGCGGCTTCATAGGCCTGATACGCTTTCTCCTGCTCCCCCGTGTTGATCAGGCAGTTCGGGATCGCCGCGGCCGCGTCGCTGTTGTCGGGGTCGATCGTCTGTACCCGGCGGAATGCGGCCAGCGCGTCGAGGTGATGGGATGCCTGGACCAGCGCCAGGCCGAGATTGAGGTGGGCGGCGATCTCCTCCGGCCGAGCCGCCGCGATGGCCTTGAAGAGACCGATGGCTTCAGGCCATTTGTCGGCGCTCCACAAGAGGGCGGCTGCGCGTGGCGCCGCGGTCCCGGCCGAGAGTGCCGGCTCGTTTGGCTCCATGAGCTGCGCCGCCCGGACGAGCGCCTCGATGGAGGCCTCCGGCCGCCCGCAATCGTGAAGAAGGAGCCCGAGCTTCATGTGGGCTCGGCCCAGTTCGGGCGCGCGGACGATCGCCGTTTCGAGGGCTGCGATCGCCCGGTCGGGCTCGCCCCGGTCGGCATGGAGGTTGCCGAGATTGAAGAAGACTTCGCCCGGTGCGTCGGGGAGGCGGGCAGCGAGAGTGAGATAGGCGAGCGCGTCCGACGGCCGGCCCGCCCTGCGCGCGATGACGGCGAGATTGGCGAGAGCGCCGGCATGATCGGGCACGCGCGCGAGAATGTCCTTGTACAGTGCTTCCGCTTCGGCGAGGCGGCCGGCCGCCTGAGCTCTGACCGCTGCTTCGAACTCGGGAGGTTGGCTCATGCGGGTCACCATGGCGTCTCCCCTTGGCGCGCGCGTGGAATTGGCGTATCGGAGCATGACAGGCGGGGCACAGCGGAGATGAGCATGGCAGAGGCACCGGCGGCAACGGGGGAAGCTTTCGCGCTGACGTCTTCGAGGCAGTTTGTGACCTGGCTTGAGGAGGTCGACGCCAGCCTGTGCTTCACAACCTACCAGGCCGGCAAGATCTTCTTCCTTGGCCGACACGCGGACGGCCGCCTGTCGGTGTTCGAGCGGACACTCGAGCGGTGCATGGCGCTGCATGTGCGGGACCGTGAGCTGTGGGTGGCCTCCCTCTATCAGCTGTGGCGATTCGTGGATGTGCTGGAGACCGGTCAGCATTACCAGGATCACGACCGGCTTTATGCGCCGCGCCAGAGCTGGGTCACGGGCGATCTCGATATCCATGACATCCATACGACGGCCGAAGGTGAGACCGTCTTCGTCAATACGCTCTTTTCCTGCCTATCCGCTCTGACGGAAGCGGCAAGCTTCCGTCCCGTCTGGCAGCCGCCCTTCATCACACGGCTGGCGGCGGAGGACCGGTGTCATCTCAACGGCGTGGCTTTCGACGCGGCGGGACGCGCGGCGTTCGCCACGGCGGTTGCGGCCTCCGACGTGGCCGATGGCTGGCGGGACCGCCGACGGGATGGCGGCGTCGTCATCGACATCGTCCGCAACGAGATCGTCGCGGACGGGTTGTCCATGCCGCACTCGCCGCGCCTCTATCGCGGCAAGCTTTATCTCCACGAAGCCGGAAGGGGGAGTTTTGGCCGGCTGGATCCCGGCTCCGGCAGGTTTGAGGAGATCGCCTTCTGTCCGGGTTTCCTCAGAGGTCTGAGCTTCATAGAAGACTACGCCGTCATGACCCTGTCGCTTCCCCGCGAGAACCGGACCTTTGCCGGCCTCGAAATCGACGGACGATTGGCTTCATCGGGTGCCATGCCGCGCTGCGGGCTCGCCGTCGTCGACCTGCGTACGGGCGACCAGGTTCATTGGGTGCGGATCGAAGGCGTGGTCAGCGAGCTTTACGACGTTGCGCTTCTGCCCGGCGTCAGGCGACCGGCCGCCATCGGCTTCAAGACCGACGAAATCCGCCGCGTCATCAGGATCGGCACGTAAGCAGGCTCAAATCAGCTTCCGCAACAATGAGATAGCGGCCTGCCGGTGCTTCTCTCCCCGGTGCGCCGGTGATCTCGGGGGCGTGCCGACCGCCATCGCATGAGGCCGAGGCGCCCGTGACGGGGCCCCTTGCGGGTCTTGATCGGCCGCCGCCCTGTGCGGAGGTGGGGCGTGATTTTCGACCGGATTTCCCGTCATAGTGTCGTCGGGCCGTGGCACGGGCCGGGTGCGGGCATGGACCGCTGCGCGACCTGGCGTTCAGATGAGGGGCCATCGGGCCCTGCGGGGACGAGTGAATGTGTGGACTGATCTGTGTGGCCGGGACCGCCGTTCCTCTGGACCGGGCGCGCGGCAGCGGCGCGTGTCTCGCGACGCTGCGCGGGGCACGCGACCTCATGGCGCGGCGCGGGCCGGACGATGTCGGGGAGCGATACGTCGCCGACGAGGCCCTTCGGCATGTCTGGCTCGGGCACAGGCGCCTGGCCATCCAGGACCTCACGCCCGCGGGTGCCCAGCCCATGGCGTCGGACTGCGGCCGCTACGAGATCGTCTTCAATGGCGAGATCTACAATGCGCCCGAGCTGCGGGGTGTGCTTCAACAGGCGGGCCGCGGGTTCAGCTCGACGTCCGACACCGAGGTGATCGTCACGGGCTTTGCCGAATGGGGGCCGGCCATCGTCGACCGGCTCGTGGGCATGTTCGCCTTCGTCATCTACGACCGCCAGGCCTCGGCCCTTTTCGCCGCGCGGGACAGGGTGGGCATCAAGCCTCTTCAGTATGTCGCCACCGAGGGCGGCATCGCCTTCGCATCGGATGTGCGCGCCCTGAAGCATCTGGGGCTGATCCAGTCCGTGGACCGGCAGGCGCTCGGGGTCTACCTCCTGCTCGGCTACGTCCCGACGCCCCACTCCATCTGGAGGGGCGCGGCAAGGCTTCCCGCCGGATGCTGTCTCTCCTGGTCGGCGGCCGAGCCTCATCCCCGCATCCGGCAATACTGGGCGCCTCCGGATGATCTCGATACGGAGTCCTCGCGATCGGTCGAGGCGTTCGAGGCGCTGCTCGACCGTGTGATCGAGGATCACCTGCTCGCGGACGTGCCGGTCGGAACCTTTCTGTCCGGCGGGCTCGATTCCAGTCTCGTGGCCTCCTCCATCAGTCGGCTGCCGCGCGACCGCCGTCCGGACAGCCTGACGGCGATGACGGTCGCCTATTCGGAGTCGCGCGCCGACAACGAGGCGCCGATCGCCCGCCGCACGGCCGAGTGCCTCGGACTCGACTGGCGCGAGGTCGGGCTTGATGCATCCAATGCCGCCGGCGCGCATGAGGAGGCCTTTCGGGCCCTCGACGAGCCTCTCTCCTTCAATGCCGTCGTCAGCCAGATCGCGATCGCGTCCGCCGGCGCGAGGGAGTTCAAGGTCGTCCTCACCGGGGATGGCGGGGACGAAGTGCTCGGAGGCTATCGCTGGTACGAGTCGCTCGAGGATTTCACGCGCCCCGCGTCCGCTCTCGACGATCTCACGACCTTCGCGCGCAAGCGGAGGTGGGATGCGGTCCGGATACGGAGATTTGAATCCCGCAGTCTCTACCATCGGCAGATGCGCCGCGTCACGCGGGGGTTTCTGCCCGGCGAGGTCGCCGATCTCCTGGGTCCGGAGATGCGGCACTGCGAGGACGCCGCCGTCGAGGCCCTGCGCCGTCACGATGCGCCGCGCCTTCCGCTCAAGCGCCGTCTGCAGAGGATCGATCTCATGACCTTCTGCCAGGATGTGGTGCTTCCGAAGGTCGACAAGGCGACGATGCACTACAGCCTCGAGGCGCGTCCCCCGCTCCTCGACCACCGGCTCGTGGAGTGGGGGCTGTCAGCGCCCCTCTCCGCGCAACTGGACGATCAGCCCAAGGGGCTCCTGCGTCAGATCCTCGCCCGCCGGGGACTCGGATTCCTTCTCGACGAGCCCAAGCGGGGCTTCAGCCTGAAGAGCTCCAATCCCTACAGCGAGGGCGACATGCTGGAGAGGATCGCCGCCGCCGCGCCGGACCTCGGACTTGCCCCCCGCTGGCGCGATCTCGTCCGGCCCGGCAGGATCGCCGCCGAGACGAAGATGCGGAACCTCCTCTTCCTGTCCGCCTGGTTCACGGCAAATCTGCGCGGGTCGCCGGTCTGATCCGGACATGCGCCCAGCTCGAGGAAAAATCCCATGTTCGATCCAGAGGCCGTCCGAACACGGTGCAATGGCATGCTTGCGCCGTCCGTGTACCAGCATATTTACGAGACGGCCCGTTCCGCGGGCGGGGGCGTCTTCGTCGAGGTCGGCACGGCTCATGGCGCCGCAACGGTCTCGCTGGCGCTCGGCCTCAAGGCGTCCGGCCGGCAGGGCCACGTCCACACCTTCGAGAAGATCGTGGGCGGAACCCGCGAGCGGTTCGGGAGCATCGCCGAGAACGAGGACATCATCAGGACCAATTTCAGGACCTTCGGTGTCGACGACGTCGTCAGCCTTCACATCGGCGGTGTCGACGATCTGCAGGCGAACGTGCGGGAGGAACGGGAGTTCGCTCTCCTGATGCTCGACGCCGACGGACGGATCGATCGCGACTTCGGCTACTTCTTCGACAGGCTGCGCCCGGGTGCGCCCATCATCATCGACGACGTCGCCGACCTCGTTCGCATAAAGATGAAGGGCTCGGACCGCCTGACCGTCGATCAGAAGCACAGGCTCACCCATCTGCTGGTGGAGGCCTTCACCTCGGCCGGGCTCGTCGCCTGCAACGAGCGGATCCGAAATACCTGGTTCGGGACGAAGCGCGAAGCCCGGTGGGAGGATCTTCCGCCGTCCGCCGTCCTCGCGGCCTACCGGTCGCTCGTCTTCGGCGAGGCCGACCGTCCGATGCGCGGCCTCGAGAAGAAATGGCACAGGCTGACTTCGCGCCCGCGCCAGTGAGTCAGTCGGCCATCTCCCCGATCGCCGCGGCTGTCTCGCGGGAGATGCGCATCAGGCCCTCGGCCACGAGATCGTCCGTTCCGGTGAATCTCCGTGCACGGACCGACCAGGGCGACAGGTCCGAGCTGGCCTCGAGGCTGGCGAGATACCTCTTGTACTCGGCGGCTCCCCCGGCGTGCTGGCCCCGCCGGACGGCTTCTTCCGCCCGTTCGCGGAAGTCGTCGAGATATTTGAAGTGGAGCAGCGCCGCCCAGTCCTCGGACAGGGCGTAGCGGGGCGAGAGATAATGGACCCCGCTCGTGAAGCGGCTCCCCGCCCGCCAGCGCAGCAGGGGGACCTTGCTCATCGTCGGCGGGCGCTGAGGCAGCGCGCCGCGCGTCACGTCCAGAGCCAGGCGCCGGCACCGGCGGTCGAGCCAGCCCGGGCTGAGGTGCCGGTCCGTCCTCAGAAGGCCGCGCAGGATCAGACGGTCGAGGGCGGTCGGCGCGCGGGAGCGGCCGGGGTGGAAGAGCCGCTCGCGGGCGCCGCCATAGACCATGAAGGGCGGGGTGGGCGCGATCGCCATGTCACGCGCGCGCCGGTAGACGAGCCGGTAATTGCCGGTATCGAACCAGGGCGAATGGGCGATGAGCGAGCTGCCCGGGCGGTAGGGCGCGGGGCCCGCGGCCTGCGCGGGGTACATGTCCACCATGGTCGCGAAGGCCGCATCCGCCCCCTGCCGGTCGAGACGCTCGCAGAACCAGGGCAGGGACCGGTCGGGCCATCCCGGATGAATCGTCAGCTCGTCCACATCGACGAAGAGGGCCCAGCGCCCGTCGAGATAGGCGTCGGCGATAAGGTGTCGCCAGATCGACTTGTAGAGCCGGTAGGGTCGGGAGGAGGGAAGGCGTACGACATCCGGTTGTGTGGCGAGATAATCCGCCGTGGCATCGGTCGAGGCGTTGTCGACGACGATGAAGCGGCCCACGCCCGCGCGGCGGTGATGATCGAGGAAGTCGGGAAAGCGGATGGCTTCGTTGTGGGCGAGGACGACGGCGGTGACCGCCCGCTCCTCGAGGACGGGGACGGTGTCAAGATCGAAGGCCGCGCGAAAGCGATCGGTCGGTGACAGCCGCGCCAAACGCTCGGTTTCGGCTTCCATGGCCTGTGTGTCTGACATACGATCCCGAGAAATCGACACGGATAACGGATGGTCCCGGTCGGCCGTGCGAGGCGCCACAGCCGGTGAGGCTCCCTCGGCGCAGACTTAGGATGTCCCGATGGCAAAACGCAAGCCGAAGGCCTACTGGCGCAGGTGGCTGTCCTGGCACCTTGGCAAGAAGCGGAAGGCGAACCCGGCGACACGCGCCGAGTGGGCGTTCGAGCAGCTCGCGCGCCGGCTGAAGGCCGGTGACGTCGCGGTCGATTGCGGCGCCAATGTCGGCAAGTTCACCGAGCTCATGGCCCGCAACGGTGCGACCGTCTATGCGTTCGAGCCCGATCCCTTCGCCTTCGCGCGCCTTCAGAATCGGCTCGGCGCCTGGCCGAACGTCATTCTGCGCAACGAGGCCGTCGGCACGCAGGCAAAGCCCGTGCGCCTCTACAGGGCGCCGGACTTCGAGGCCGACCCGCTCGTCAGATCGGAGTCGTCCTCGCTGCTGGCGTTCAAGAGCAATGTCAGCACCGAGAATTATGTGGAG
Organism: Alphaproteobacteria bacterium; assembly: GCA_013389075.1. Classification (GTDB taxonomy): domain Bacteria; phylum Pseudomonadota; class Alphaproteobacteria; order JACAEB01; family JACAEB01; genus JACAEB01. The sequence goes on along the minus strand of JACAEB010000216.1, from coordinate 1,634 downwards.
ACGAACCAGATCGATTTCGTCGCGTTCATCCGCTCGCTTCCGGGCTTGCGCGTTCTCAAGATGGACATCGAAGGCGCCGAGTTCGACCTCCTCAAGGCACTGATCGAATCCGGCGTCATGGACAGGATCGATTTCGCCTTCGTCGAGACGCACGACCACAAGATTCCGGAGCTTGCGGACATCGCGGGAGAGGTCCGTGAGCTGATCTCCTCTCGCGGGCTCGACAAGATCAACCTCGACTGGAGATAGGCCGCGCAATGCGCATCGTTCTGGTCATCCGGAACCTCGCCGGGGTGGTCGGTGGAGCGGAGCGGGCGATTCTGGCGCTTGGCGGAGCCATGGCAGGCCGCGGTCACGACGTCACGGTGTGTACGTATGATCGCCATCAGGGGCCGCCGCACTATGCGGTGCCGCCGAATGTCCGCCTCGTCAATCTCAACCCGAACCCGCGGCCGCGCCGCGCCGCCCCGTCCACCGCGCCGGAGCCCGAAGAGAGCGTCGGTGCGAAGAAGACGCGTCCGATGCGGGCGGTTCTCAAGCGGATGGAGCTCGAGTTCCGGCCCGTGCGCAGGATGGTCTGGCAGCTGAAGAACGGGAAGCTGGTCGACAGGCTCGCGGCCTTTCTCGCCGGCGAGCGGCCCGACATCGTCGTGGTCTTCCTGCCCACGCTGGCTCCGCAGATGGCCGAGGTGCTTCGCCGGTCGCGCATCCCCTCGGTCCTCGCCTTCCGCAACGCACCCGATCGCATGCTGAGGCGCGATGAGCTCGACCTCGATCAATCCCTCCGTGCCGTGACCTTCGAGGAGAGCCTTGCGCGGTACGATGCCTTCAGCGTCCTCTCGGACGGCTATATCGATCTGCTCCCGGCCGGGATCCGTCAGAGGACGGTCTATATTCCGAACGATGTCGATCTTTCGCAGTTCGAGGCCGCATCCGCTCGTCCGCTGCTGGAGCGTGGCAGAACGGTTCTCTATGCGGGCCGCCTCGTTGCGCACAAGCGCGTCGATCTCCTGATCCGCGCCTTCGCCGGGATCGCGCAGGACTTTCCCGACTGGACCTTGCGCATCTACGGCGAGGGGCGCGAGGGCGCGGGTCTTCGCGCCCAGGTCCCCGGGCATCTTGGGGGGCGGATCGTCTTTCACGGCGTCGTCGAGAAGATCGAGGAGCCCTTGGCTGACGCCCAGATCTTCTGTCTGCCCTCACAGGTCGAAGGCTCCCCCCGTGCTCTTGGCGAGGCGTTCGCGTCGGGGCTCGCCTGTGTCGGACTGTCCGACTGTCGCGGCGTATCCGACCTCATCGGATCGGATGCGGGCCTCCTCGTGCAGCCCGACGCTGCGGCCCTTGCCGCGGGACTGTCCCGGCTCATGAGCGACCCCGCATTGCGCGTCACCCTGGCGCATAAAGCCCGGGAGACGATCACGGCCCAGGGCTCCGAGCGCGTATTCGGCCAGTGGGAGGGGTTCTTGTCAGAGGTGGCGGCCCGGGCCGGACGGGCGGACGGCGGGCGGTGACCGAGGCGGACCGGCCCCATGCCGGCACCGTCCGCGCGCAGATCTGCCATCGCCCTGATCGGTCTTGACGGGATCGCCCCTCCGGCCTCATAGGGTGGCGCTGGGCCGGGCGCGAACGCGCCC
>JACAEB010000145.1 GCA_013389075.1 Alphaproteobacteria bacterium | reverse complement strand
GGCGAAGGCCGCGCGCCGGTGGGAGCGGACGGCATAGGCGTCCACATGCTCGCGCGTCCATCCGCCCAGCGTGGCGATGAGATCGGCGCCCACGCCCTGGGGCGTCGCCCGCTGCTGCATGAGGTAGTCCGGATCGAACACGACCGGGCCGCCATCCGAGCCCATCGGCGTGCGCGACATGCTCTCGACCCCGCCCGCGACGATCAGGCTCTCCCAGCCCGATTTGACCTTCTGCGCGGCGATGTTCACCGCCTCGAGGCCGGAGGCGCAGAAGCGGTTGAGCTGGACGCCCGCGACCTGCTCGTTCCAGCCGGCCTGCTGCACGGCGCATTTGGCGATGTTCGTGCCCTGGTCCCTGACCGGGGTGACGCATCCCAGGATGACGTCGTCGACCTGCGCCGTGTCGAGGTCGCACCGCGCCTGCAACGCCCGCAGAAGCCCGGCGGCGAGGTCGATCGGCTTGACCTCGTAGAGCGCGCCGTCCGGCTTGCCTTTGCTTCGGGGCGTGCGGACCGCTTCGAAGATGTAGGCGTCGTTCGACATGTCAGCTCACAGCCCGAACGCGGCGAGGGCGGCCGGCGGGTCCAGATTCTCGACGACGCGCGGGGCGGGGTCGATGACGAGGGTGCGCCGCGTCGCGCGGCTGTAGATGGGCCAGGGATTCGTGCCAGGCCAGGCGGGCGCCCCCGACCGCACGAAGGCGGCGAACGTCGCGGACCAGTTCTGCGCGAGCTCCCGATTTTCCGGCGTGTTCGGATAAAGCGCCCTCGGACCGCCGTCCCCCTTGCCGGGATCGAAGAGGTTGAACACGAAGGCGACGTCGCTGCCATGGGTCGGGCCGAACGGGTGAGGGGTGGGCGCCGCCCACGAATAGACCCAGAACGGAACGCCGACCGCTTCGGCCGCCTCCGCGGCGCGCAGCGTGGTCGAACGAAAGAAGTCGGTCCAGACGCGGTCCATCCGCTCGGCCGGCGAGGCGCCGGCCGCCACCGTGTCGAGATAGGCGCCGTAGCGCGCGGGATCGTCGGCGGCGATCATCGTCGCAAGACCGGCCTCGAAGAAGCGAAGCGTGCTCGGTTCGGATCCGAGCGCCGCGGTCAGGAGCGGTCCTTCGGCGGCGGTGGATCCGACGACGGTGGGTGTCGGATTGACGCCCGCCCTGATGCCCTCCGTCGGCCGCGCGACGATCACCACCCCGTCCACGGCCGCAAGGCCGCCCATGCCGGACTTCACCTGCAGGTCGAAAATGCCTTCCGCCGGCAAGGTCTTCAGCATGTCGAGGAAGGCGTCCTCGGTCATCGAGAGGCCGGCGGCGTAGGGGGTCACGACGTTGGGAGGCTGCACCGCAATGTCGGACGGGCTGACCGCGATGGCCTTGTGAAAGAGGCCGCGCGCGCTCGGGGCGGCCTGCAGCGCGAGGACCGATCCGGCTCCCGCGCTGCCCCCGCAGATCGTCACGTTCTCGGGGTCGCCGCCATAGTCGGCGATGTTGTCCGCGATCCACCGCAAGGCCGCGATCTGGTCGCGGAATCCGTTGGCGGCGCTGCCCGCATAGTCGGGCCCGAATCTGCTGAGGTCGAGGAACCCCAGCATGCCGACGCGGTAGTTGATCGCGACGAAACAGAGATCGTACTGACGGGCATAGGCGGCCGGATCGAAATCATTGGCCGAGCCCTGCACGAACCCCCCGCCATGGATCCAGACGAAGACGGGCCGCCGCGCCTTGTCCGCCGCGGGCGTATGGATGTTGAGGTACAGCATGTCCTCGCTCATCGCGCCCGCGATCGGTCCCACGTTGAGGCTTTCGGGGAGCGGGGGCTGGAACGCGCGATTGGGCGGGCGTGTCGCGTCATAGGTCCCGCGCCAGGGGGCCGCCGGTGCCGGCGGCCGCCACCGCAGCGCGCCCACCGGCGGGGCGGCGAAGGGAATGCCGAGGAAGGACAGCATCCCGCCGCGATCGAGCCCGCGGATGGCGCCCAGGCGTGTCTTGATGGTCGTCACGGTGCACTCTCGAAGCGACGCCGCCGTGGACGCGGAACCGTCACGGATGCGATGGGAAAGCCTTCGGTCCAACGCCCCTTAAAGCCATGGCAATCCGCGCCAGCGCCGCCAGCATTCCGCGCCGATGACGGCGCGGCGCGCGGCAGCGGGCGGCCTGTCGCAAATGACCACGGCCCCTGTCCGCATTCGCCGATGACGCGCCCTCGCGCGTGCCTCAGGTTTTTCGTCGACCGCGATACCGAAGGCCCGCTCAGATGCTGACAACGAGACGTCAATTCGTAATCGCCCCTCTCGCGATGGCGCTCCTCCCTGCCTTCGATCAGCGAACGGGATGGGCGAAACTCGGCGGGCCCGGGCTTGACGCCGCCAGGTCCTCGAGCCTCGGCCCGCCGCTCTTTCCCCTTGCCGGATCGCCGATCTGGTCCTTCGTCAGTCACGCGATCTTCCTCTGAGGGCAGTGCTGGAGCAGCCATATGGCGGGTTACCCGGTCGCGGCGTTGCGGGACATGATCGGCACGGATGTCGGCGTTTCGGCCTGGGTCACGGTCGGCCAGGACATGATCGACCGGTTCGCCGATCTGACCAACGATCATCAGTTCATTCACGTGGATCCGGTGCTCGCGCGGCAGACGCCGGCGGGCACGACGATCGCGCACGGTTTCCTGACGCTCTCCCTTCTGGGCGGCTTCGTCCAGGAGATCGACTTCGGCGTCGAGGGCGCCTCGATGGGCTATAATTACGGGTTCGACAAGGTCCGCTTTCTCGCACCCGTGCCTTCGGGATCACGCGTTCGCGCACGCTTTCGCCTGAAGGATTTCTCCCTCCGGCGGCCCGGCGAATGGATGTCGACGCTCGAGGCGACGATCGAGATCGAGGGGGCCGGCAAGCCCGCTCTGGTCGCCGAATGGCTCACCCTGACCATGGTCCCGGAGACGGAGCCGCGCTCATGACCATTCAGTTTCGCGATCGCGTCGTCATCGTCACCGGCGCGGGCGGCGGGCTCGGCCGGGAGCATGCGCTCCAGTTCGCGGCGCGCGGGGCGCGGGTCGTGGTCAATGATTTCGGCGGGAGCGTCGATGGCGCGGGCGGCTCGTCGCTGCCGGCCGAGCGCGTCGCGGAGGAGATCCTCGCGGCAGGCGGCGAGGCGATCGCTCATGGCGCCAATGTCGCCGATCCCGATCACGTCGCCGACATGGTGGACAAGACCATGGCCCGCTGGGGGCGGATCGACGTCCTCGTCAACAATGCCGGGATCCTGCGGGACGCCACCTTCGCGAACATGACGCCGCAATCCTTCCGGGCCGTGCTCGACGTTCACCTGTTCGGTTCGGCGATCTGCTCGCTCGCCGTCTGGCCGCACATGCGCAAGGCGGCCTATGGCCGGATCATGATGACCTCGTCGACCTCGGGCCTCTACGGCAATTTCGGACAGTCCAACTATGCGGCGGCGAAGATGGGTCTCGTCGGCCTCATGAACGTGCTGCATCTCGAGGGGCGCAAATACGGCATCCGGGTCAACACGCTGGCGCCGGCCGCGCTGACGCGCATGACCGAAAAGCTCACGCCGCCAGCCCTGCAGGATCTGATGAAGACCTCCGCCGTCTCGCCGGCCGTGCTGTTCCTGTCATGCGAGGACGCGCCCTCGCGCTGCATCCTCGCGGCCGGAGCCGGCGGCTATTCGCGCCTCTTCGTCGTGGAATCGGAGGGCATTCATCTGCCGGAGGGCGCGCGCACGCCGGAGGCCCTGCGCGATCGCTTCGACGAGATCTCCGACAAGACCGTGCTCCACGAATACGAAGACGTCTCCGGCCAGAGCCTCAAGTTCATCACCAGGGCGGCGGCGGAGGCGGGACTTGACCTGAAGAGCCTGCTCGGCGTCTGACCGGTCAGCCGGCCTGCCCGCCCGAGGCCGAGAGGCCCCAGCCCCCATCGACGGGAAGGACGGCACCCGTCACGTAGCTCGCCATGTCGGAGGCGAGGAAGAGGGCCGCGCGCGCGATGTCGTCCACCGTTCCGCAGCGACGCAGCGGGATGTGGCCGGCTATATCCGCCTGCGAGGACTGCGCCAGCCGGTCGAGCCCCTCGGTTCCGGCGATCGGTCCGGGCGAGATCGAGTTCACGCGCACGCCCTCCGGTCCCCACTCCTTGGCAAGGACGCGCGTGACCTGGTCCACGCCCGCCTTCGCCGCGCAGGCGTGCACCTGCATCTCGAAGGGGATGTAGGCCTGCGGGGCGGAGATGTTGATGACGCTCGCGCCCGGCTTCGCCAGATGCCGATAGGCGGCCTTCATCACCTGAAATGTGCCCAGAAGGTCGATGTCGACCACCGCCTTGAAACCGTTGGGGGAGAGATCCCTGGCGAGGGCGAGGAAGTTCCCGGCGGCCCCCGACACCAGAACGTCGATGCGGCTGACCTCGAGGGCGAAGGCGTCGATTGCGGCCGTCACCGCCTCGAAATTGCGGACGTCCGCGGTGTAGCCGCGGGCCTGCGGGCCGATCGCCGAGAGGCTCGCCGCCGCTGCGGCGACACGCTCCGGGTTGCGGCTCATCACGCCGACCCGGGCGCCGGCGGCGGCGAAGGCCTTCGCGATCGCCAGATTGATGCCTGAGGTTCCGCCCGAGACGAAAACCGTTTTCGTGGAGTAGTCGAAGGGACCGGTCATTTCTTTTTCACCATGGCGGCGAAGACGGCCTGCGCTTCCGCCGAACTCGTCCGTTCCGCGATGACGCGGAACTCCTCCTCGACCCGCGCGGACAGAGGCTCGGGATCGCGCTTCAGGAGCCGTTTGGTGGCCTGCAGCGCGACGGGTGGCTTGCGTGACAGAAGATCCGCGATCTGAGCAAGGCGAGGCCCCGCCTCGCCCTCGGCCACGAGCTCGGTGGCAAGGCCGAAGGCGACCGCATCCCGCGCATCGACCGCGCCGCCGGTGAAGAGGACCTCGGCCGCCTTCGCAAAACCCATCCGTTCACGCAGCAGCAAGGATGACCCGGCCTCCGGCACGAGCGCAAGATCGACGAAGGGGAATTTCATCCGCGCGGTCGCATCGACGACGACGACATCGCAGTGCAGGAGCATGGTCGCGCCGAAGCCGATCGCGTTTCCCTGGACCGCGGCGAGCAGCGGCTTGGCCATCTCCATCATCACGTAGACGACGTCGATGCTGGGGGTCTGGCGTCCGACGATGCTCTGCGGATCCAGCCCCGTCTGCTCGACGACGTCGCCGAATGCGCGAAAATCGCCGATGTCGTTTCCGGCGCAGAAATCCTTCCCCAATCCCTCCAGCGTCACGACGTGCACGGCGGGGTCCGCCTCGAAGGCGCGAAGCGCCGCCGCGATCTCCGCATACATCTCTGACTTGAGGGCGTTGCGCCGCTCGGGCCGGGCGATGACGATGCGGCCTGTCGCCCCGCTGCGGTCCGTGAGGATGAATCCCGATGAATTGACCATGTCGTCACCCATTCTGGTCTCGAGCCCGCCTGCCACATTGGCGCCGGCGCGCGCGCCCCTCAATGGCGCCCGTGGACCATCCGCAAGGCAATTCCCGACGCCCGGCCGCCGAGGGGCCGCGAACGCAGCGGATCTACACGCGCTCGATGATGATCGCGGGCGCCATCCCTCCGGCCGCGCACATGGTGACGAGGCCGCGCCTCAGGTCGCGCCGCTCGAGCTCGTCGAGGAGCGTGCCGATCAGGATCGCGCCGGTGGCTCCGATCGGGTGGCCGAGGGCGCAGGCCCCGCCGTTCACATTGACCTTGTCGCGGTCAAGGCGCAGATCACGGATGAATTTCTCGGCGACGACCGCGAACGCCTCGTTGATCTCCCAGAGGTCGATGTCCTCGGGCGTCAGACCCGCCCGGGCGAGCGCCTTGCGCGCCGCCGGGACGGGCGCATTGAGCATCAATGTGGGGCAGTCGCCCACATTGGCGGCCGCCAGAACGCGCGCGCGCGGCTTGAGCCCGCGCCGGCGCACATAGTCCGGGCTCGCGAGGACCACGCCCGCCGCCCCGTCGACGACGCCCGAGCTGTTGCCCGCGTGATGGACGCCCGTCCAGCTCAGGCCCGGATACTTCCGCTGGATCAGCTGGCGAAAGGTCCGTCCGTCGACGGCATGATCGGCGAGAGCGTCGAAGGAGGGCTTGAGCCCGGCGAGCGTCTCCATCGTGGTCTGCGGCCGGGGAAATTCCTCCGCCTCAAGAGCGATGGAGCCGTCCTCGTTGGCGACCGGCACGAGACTTCGCGCGAACCGGCCTTCCTCGATCGCCACCTTGGCGCGCTTCTGGCTTTCGAGCGCCAGCGCATCGAGATCGGCCCGCCCGATGCCCTCCATGGCCGCGATCGCGTCGGCGCACACGCCCTGATGCGATTGCGGGTGCAGCTCCATCAACCGCTCGTTTCCGGCAGAGATGTCGAGCGCAAGCCCGGCCGCGGCCTCCAGCGACTGGTAATGAAATGTGTAGCTCATCATCTCGGTGCCGCCGGCGATCACGAGATCGCCCATCCGTCCCATGATCATCGCGGCGCCGAGATTGACCGCGGTGATCCCGCCCCCGCAGAAGCGGTCGAGCGTGACGCCGCTCGCCCGGACGTCGTATCCGGCAAGGAGCGCCGACTGCCGCCCGATGTCGACGCCCTGGCGGCCCTTCTGAACCGAAGTCGACCAGATCACGTCCTCGACATCGGCGGTATCGAGATCATTGCGGTCGCGCAGCGCCTTCAGCACCGTGGCCGCGAAATGCTGCGGATGCAGGTGCGACAGCGCGCCCTTGCCGATCTTGCCAATCCCGCGCGGAGTGCGCGCGGCGTCGATGATGTAGGCCTCGGACATGAATCGCCTCTTCAGATCGGGATTTCGTCAAATGGTACGCCCTTGTCGGGCCGGTGATCCTGCGGCAGGCCGAGGATCTTTTCCGCGATGGTATTGAGAAGCATCTCGTCGGATCCGCCGGCGATCCGGCCGGTGGGCGCATCGAGCCAGCTCGCCTGCCAGTTCCGCCGCGGTTCCGACTGCGGATCGTACCGCAATCCGTCCGTACCCTGCAGATCGATCGCGAATTCGGACAGCATCTGGCGCGCGCGGATGGCGAAGAGCTTCTGGAGCGACCCTTCCGGGCCCGGCTGCAATCCCTGCAGCATGTCCCGCGTCGCGCGCGCGGTGATCGCATCGATGGCGTTGCGCAGCGCGAACGCGCGCGCGATCACCTGCCGGACGCGGCCGTCCTCGAGGGCCGGCCGGCCGGCGATCCTGGCCTGCCGCGCAATCTGCAGAAGGAGATCGAGCGGCGGCCCGAGCCCGGCGCTGTCCGTGATAAGTAGCGCTCGATCATCAGCGTCGCCATCGCCACCGAAAATCCTCCGCCCACCTCGGACAGGCGCTGGTGGTCGCCAACCTCCACATCGTCGAAGAAGACCTCGCAGACGTCGTGGTGCGCGTTCGCAAGCCGGATCGGCCGGACGGTGACGCCCCTTGCGCGCATGTCCCCCCAGAAATAGGTGAGGCCCTTGTTCTTGGGTGCCGAGGGATCGCTGCGGGCGAGGATGACGCCGTAATCGCTGTACTGCGCCCAGCTCGTCCAGAGCTTCTGCCCGCTCAAGCGCCAGTCCGCCCCATGGCGCTTCGCCTTGAGGCGGACGCCCGCGAGATCGGAGCCGGCTGCGGGCTCCGAAAACAGCTGGCACCAGATCTCCTCCCCGCGCAGAGCCGCGATCGTCCGCTCCCGCGCCCAGGCCCGGTCACTGGCGAAGCGCGTCACGATGGGGACGGGCATGCCGAGAGAGATGCCGAAATAAACGGTCGGCGGGCCGAGCGCGATCTCCTCGAGCTCGAACGCGCGCTTGTGGACGGCGGAGAGGCCCTGTCCCCCGACCTCGACCGGAAGATCGATGCCGCCAAAGCCCGCCTCGTAGCGCGCGCGCAGATAGGCCCTGCCGAGCGCGAGGTCCTCGTCCTCGCGAAGGCCGAGGCGCGCGGCGGCGCCGAAGCGCGGCTCTACGCTCGCCAGCCAGGCGCGGGCCCGGTCCCGGTAGGTCTCGACCTCGCTCATCGGCCCTCGGCAAGAAGCGTGTTGATCAGGATGTCCTCCCACACGATGGCGGGACCGAGCTCGATGGCGAGCGTGCGGGCGCGGCGCAGATGGAGGTGGAGCCCGCTCTCCCAGGTGACGCCCGTCCCGCCATGGACCTGCACGCATTCGCGCGCGCAGGTGTCGTAGGCTTCGATCGCCTGGAGGCGGGCGGCGGCGGCGGCCTGCCGGAAATCGGGCGCGCCCTCGCGCAGCGCGGCGTGCTCGCTCGCGGCCCGCGCCAGCTCGGAGAGCCCGTACATGGTCGCGATCTTGTGTTTGATGCCCTGAAAGGCCCCGATCGGCTGGCCGAACGCCTTGCGCGCGCAGGCGTGATCGCGCGCCCGCTCGACAAGGTCCGCCGCCCCGCCGGCCTGTTCGAACGCGCACAGCACCGCCTGGGCGGCGAGCACGTCGAGGGCTGCCTCTGTGGCCTCGCGGCCGCGCGCCAGAACGCCCGCCGCGACCTCCGGGAAAATGAGGTCCGCCGTGCCGCGCAGAGTGTCGATGCTGTCGAACCTGCGCCGGCGCACCGGTCCAAGCTCGGCGATGGCGAGGACCGGCCCGTCTTCGCCATCGGCGAGGACCACCGCGATATCCGCCTGCGCGCCCCCCGCGACGCCCGGCGCGATGCCGTCGAGGCGGCCGCCGGAAAAGCGGAGCGAGCCGTGCGCAAGACCGTGCCCGGCCCCGAGCGCGGCCGAGCCGATCAGCGCGCCGGAGGCGAGCGCGGGAAGCCAGCGCTGACGATCGCTCTCCCGGCCGTGACCGATGAGCGCGCGGATGACGGCATAGCTCGTGGTGAGGAACGGGGCACCCGCGACGCGCCTGCCGATCTCGAAGGCGATCCCGCCGAACGCGCCCAGCGAAAGGCCAAGGCCCTCATAGGCCTCCGGGACGAGCGCCGCAGACCATCCCTGCGCGCGCGCCATGGTCCAGAACGGCTCGTGAACCGCCCCGGGCGTCCCTAGATGCGCAAGAATATCCGGGGTGGAAACGGTGCGCTCCAAAGACCGCCGCGCGTTCTGCGCAAGCTCTAGACGCTCCAGATCCAAGGAAACCACGAACGGATACCTCCGCGAAACCGAGGCCTGAAGACTAGGCATGGGCGGCGGACAATTCGCGGGAATTCCGGCTAGATGGATTGGCAAAGCCGGCCACCCCCGGATGCGGCTCGGTCCGGCGTCTCGAAATGCCGCTCCGGCGGTCGGGCTTTGCCATGGTGCGCTCGCATCACCCTCCGCATGCTCGGTTCAACAAACAGTATCCGATCGGGGATGTTGGTCGATCGGCAGGGGGAGACAAGACATGAGTTCGCAAAACAAGTCCCGCAAGATCGCGCTTCTGCTCGCCACCGTGGCGCCCGTCTTCGCGGGTGTGCCGGTCATGGCGCAAGAGACCGCACCCGCGGCGCAACCCTCCGGGGCCGCCCGGGAGCCCATACCCGAGATCGTCGTCACGGCGACGCGGCGCTCGACCGATCTGCAGGATACCGCCCTGTCCGTCAGCGCGCTCTCCGGCGACCAGCTCGAGGCCCGGGGGCTGCGCTCCGTCGCGGATGCCGTCGCCCTCATTCCCGGCGTCAGCCCGCTGACCAATCAGCCGGGCGGCAACGAGATCACCATTCGCGGGGTCAACACGGCGACGACGTCCTTCTCGCAGACGGACGTCCTCGTCAACGCCACCACTGCCGTCTATCTCGATCAGCTCCCCGTCACGAGCACGATCGCGAAGACCCCCGATTTCCGGTTCGTCGACATGGAACGGATCGAGGTGATCCGCAGGCCGCAGGGAACGCTCTATGGCCAGAGCGCCATGGGCGGTCTCGTCCGCTACATCACGAACCGGCCCGACACCTCCGAGTTCAGCGGGCGGATCGGCAGCTACGCGTCAAACACCGACGAAGGCGGATGGAATGTGGGGCTCGAGGGCCACCTCAACGTTCCGATTACGGATAATCTGGCCGCGCGCTTCGTCGCCTACGGATACGAGAACGACGGCTATATCGACATCGTCGGGACGCGCCAGGAAGAGGACGCCAACGCCGAACACACGATTGGCGGCCGCGCCGCGCTGCGCTGGCGTCCGACCGATCGCGTCACGGCCGACCTCAATTTCCTCTATCACAGGGTGGATCTCGACTCCCTGCAGTTCATTTCCAGCACCTACACGCCCACCGGCAACCCCTTGCTCAACGGCTTCCCGGTGGATCTGCGCCCGGCGAGCACCTCGCGCCTGGAAGCGCAGCACGTCCAGCCGACGCTCGACGAAACCTTCATCGTCAGCGCGGACGTTCTGGCCGAGTTCAAATATTTCGACGTCAACCTGATCGTCGGGCGGAAGGACACGGAGACGGAAAATCTCTTCGAGGCCGCCGAGCTCACCGGGTCGTCCGAGTCCTTCGGCCGCAACTCCAATATCGGGGAAGCGACGAGCACGACGGCGGAGCTGCGCTTCGTCTCCGCCAACGAGGACTCGCGGATCAACTGGCTCTTCGGCGTCTGGTACGAGGATGCCGATGGCGAACTGCGCGCCTTCGCGCAGATGGAAGGCGCGCCGCTGACTGTGATTCCCATGGTCCTGGTGCTCTCTCCGGGCGACATCGCCATCGACTCGGGGCGGCAGCTCGTTTACGAGGAGCTTGCCTTCTATGGCGAAGTCGGCCTCCGGATCACCGACCAGCTGAAGGCCACGCTGGGCTATCGCCGCTCGACCGTCGAGAACAACTACGAATGGACGTTCGCGCGCGGCTCGCTCGATCCCCTGCTCGGCCGGACGGGGCTGATCGGTCTGCCTCAGGTCTCCGAGGAAGACGTCAACACCTACCGGGTGAACGTCGAATACGCGCCGACCGACACGCTGCTGTTCTTCGCGCAGGCCTCGTCCGGCTATCGTCCGGGCGGCTTCAATCCCGGCACGGCCTTCGCCTTTCCGCCCATCGCGGACTTCTCCTACGAGTCCGACTCGCTCTGGAACTACGAAGCGGGCGTGCGGTCCTCCTGGCTCGACGGGCGCTTCATCCTGAACGCGGTCGCCTATCACATCGACTGGTCGGACATCCAGCTGAACTCCACCCAGCTCGCCTTCCCGTTCTATTCCTCGACCGTGAACGCGGGGAAGGCGAAGATCGACGGGCTGGAGCTCGAGGCCACTCTTCGGCCCACGGATCAATGGACCTTCTCGGCCGCCTATGCGTGGACCGATGCCCGCATCGATGAGCCGGCCTCGATGATCCCCGGCTTCAGCCAGCCGCCGGGCATGGCGGGCGATCCGCTGCCCGGGGTGGCCGACAACGCCTTCTCGTTTCTCGCCGACTGGCGGAACCAGCTGAACCAGGGTGCCGAGATCTTCGCGAACGCGACGTTCCGCTACGTCGCCGAACGCCCCGCCGTCCTCGGGCGCGACGATCTCGAGCTGCCTTCGGCGAGCCTGCTCGACACGCGGGCGGGCGTGAGCTTCGAGAGCGGCCTCACCATGACGCTGTTCGTCGACAACGTGACCAACGAGATCACGATCAACCAGCTCACGCCGGGCGGCTTCCTGAGCGGCCAGCCCTTCCGGTGGTACGCGATCAACCGGCCACGGACGATCGGCCTCCAGCTCAGCTACGACTTCTGATCGCGGGGGTCCGCGCGCGGATCGACGCGGACCGACACTCGTCCCGCCTCGAGCGGCCGTCTGAAGTGCTCTCGAGGCGGAGAAGGAGCCGATGACCAACAGCACGGACGAGAAGGGCTCGACGCGCCTTGCCTATTACTGGCTCGCGCTGCTCGCGTCGGTCAGCTTCTTCAACTATCTCGACCGGATGGTCATCGCCGTGCTCGCGGAGCCGATCAAGGCCGACCTCGAGCTGACGGACACCCAGCTCGGGCTCGTCTCGGGTTTTGCCTTTGCCGTTCTCTATTCGCTCACGGGCATTCCGCTGGCCCGCATCGCGGACCGGGGATCCCGGGTCAGCCTCCTTGCGGCCTGCCTCGGCTTCTGGAGCCTGATGACGGCACTGAGCGGCATGGCGCGCAACATGACCGAACTCTTCCTCGCCCGGATGGGCGTGGGCATCGGCGAGGCGGGCTGCGTACCGACGGCCCATTCGCTGATCGGGGACTATTTCCCGCCCGAGCGCCGGGCGTTCGCGATCGGCCTCTTCCAGTCGGGCGGCCAGATCGGCCTCACCTTGGGTCTTGCCCTCGCCGGCTGGGCCGGCCAGGAGTTCGGCTGGCGCGCGGCGGTGATCGGGTGCGGTCTCCTCGGCCTGCCGGTCACGCTCCTGACCCTCTTCACCATGCGCGAGCCGCGCCGGAACCGGCCGACCCCGCTGCCAACCGAGACGGTGATCTCCGTCCTGAAGGCGCTGGCCGGGCGGGCCACCTTCGTCCACCTCGTCGTCGGATTGACGATCGGCTCGTTCACCGCCTTCGGCGTGACGCAATGGCTCGCGGCCTTCTACATGCGGTCGCACGGGCTCAGCCTCGTCGAGGTCGGCGGCTATGGCGCGCTGGCCGGCGGCCTTGGCGGCATATTCGGCGCGATCCTCGGCGGTCTCGTCCTCTCGGTCGCCCGAAAGCGGGACGCCCGCTGGGAATACTGGGGTCCCATGGCCGGCTACACCCTGTCCGCGCCCGCCTTCGCGTTGGTGTTTCTGGTGCCCGGCTACGGGGCGGCCTTCGGACTGCAATTCGTGGGGGCGATCCTTCTGTCCGCCGCCACGACGACGGCGCTGTCGTCGCTGCAGACGCCCGTCGAGCCGCATCGCCGCGCGACCGCCATCGCTCTTGCCCTCCTGATCTCGACGCTGGCGGGGCTCGGCCTCGGCCCGACCGTGATCGGGGCGGTGAGCGACAGCCTCGCCCCGAGGCTCGGGGTGGACAGCCTGCGCGGCGCGCTTCTTGCGTCCACCGTGCTGCTGCTCTGGGCCGCTGCCCATTTCTGGCTCGCGGCCGGCGCCAGCGCCCGGGCGGGCGTCGAGGGAGCGGCCGGATCCGCGCCTTAGGCGTCCCTCTCGCTCGGGGACGGACGGGCCCCGGGCCGGAACGGGTGGAGAATCGAGTTGCCTGGCCGCGCCGAACTTGCGAACGTCATCGAGCGATATTGCGGCGGAGGCCGGAACTTTGCGCCGTTGGAAAGACCGGTTCCCGAGATCGAACTCGGAGGAGGGCGCTCGCCAATGCTTGCGACTGGCGAGATCGGCTCCCACTACGTTCGCGGCTTCCTGCAGGGCGCAGTCGGTCAGGGCCACGACCCGGCCGCCCTGCTCGAACGCGCCGGCATCCACAAGCGCGCCTATTACGACGAGGACGCGACCGTCACCGGCGCCGAGCTGCAGCGTCTCATCCTGACCCTGTCCCGCGCCCTCAACGACGAGCATCTCGGCTTCCTCGCCATCCGGGCCAAGCTCGCCATGGGACGGCTGGTCGGCGAAACCGCGCTCGATTGCGCGACGCTCGGTCCCGCCTTGCGCAAGATGACGCGGCTGATCAACGCCGTGCGTCACGACATGGAGATCACGCTCCGGTTCGACGAGACGTCCGAGACGATCGCCTTCGAATACGAGGTCACCGGCTTCAACACCGACATAGACCCGCACTTCTTCTACTGGTTCAAACTGTACTGGGCCTACAAGTTTCTCTCCTGGCTGATCGGCGAACGCATCCAGCTCACCCAGGTGTCCTTTTCGGCCGAGGAGCTGCAGGGCGGAATCGAGGGCGAGAAACTGTTCGGCTGCCCCGTTCTCTACGGACAGCCCTCGAACGGGCTCCTGTTTCCGCTGGCCTTCGCCAACCGGCCGGTCATCCGCACACGGTCGGAGCTGCGCGATGGCGCCTTCTTCTGCGCCCATCCCGACTGGTTCACCGTCCCTGCGCGCAACCAGCCCTTCTCCAAGCGGATCGAGCGCCTGCTCACCGACATGTACATGGAGGGCCTGCAGGTTCCAAGCCTCGACCTCCTCGGTCGCCTGCTTCGCTGCAGTCCACGGACGATTTCGCGCAAGCTCGCGGAAGAGCAGTCGAGTCTCCAGAAGCTCAAGGACACGGTCAGGCGCTCGATCGCCGATCAGCTCCTCGTGGAAACGGACCTCACGGTCGCGGAGATCGCGGAGAAGGTGGGGTTCGCCGAGCCGTCGGATTTCACGCGCGCCTATATCTCCTGGACGGGCGAGCCGCCCTCGCAGTGCCGCAAGCGCCTGCGCCTCCGCTCGGCCCCGCCGCGGCAGTGACCCGCAGGGCGCCCGGGGCGGCGGCGTCGCTTTTTGCCCATGCCGATGACGCGCAAGGCCATGGCCTCACCCGCCGGGACGGATAGAGCTGCGAGCGGGGACCCGGACGTGCCGCTCGGCATCCGGGCCAGGAAAGCCATGGTGTCCAACAAGGGGGCCGGCGCGGCGTCATCCACACGCCGGCGACGCGAGCCCGCAGGCTGGTCGGAGGGTCAATGGGCAGGGGCGCCTTCTCGCGGGTCCTGATCGCCAATCGGGGCGAGATCGCCATCCGGATCTCCGCCGCCGCCGCGGAGCTCCGCCTCGAGACGCTCGCCGTCTACGCTCCGGACGACGCACGGTCGCGGCATGTCCTCCTCGCCGATCGCGCCGTTCCGCTGACGGGCGAGGGGGCGCGCGCCTATCTCGACATCGACCAGCTGATCGCGGTCGCCCGGGCGCACGGGTGCGATGCGGTCCGTCCGGGCTATGGCTTTCTCTCCGAGGACTGGCGCTTTGCAGACGCCTGCGGACGGGCGGGGCTCGTCTTTGTGGGTCCCGGCCCCGAAACGCTCGCCCTCTTAGGCGACAAGGCCAGGGCACGGGCGCTCGCCGCGCGCGTCGGGGTGCCCGTGCTCGAGGGAACGCAGGCGCCCGTCAGCCTCGAGGAGGCGCGGGACGTGTTCCGGGCTCTCCCCCAGGGCTCCGCCATGGTGCTCAAGGCCGTCGCCGGCGGCGGGGGCCGCGGCATGGGTCTCGTGCGCAGCGAGGACACGCTCGCATCGAACTACCAGCGCTGCGAGCGGGAGGCCCGTCTCGCCTTCGGAGACGGCGGGCTGATCGCCGAACGCTTCATGGAGTTCGCCCGGCATGTCGAGATCCAGATCGTTGCCGACGCCCACGGAGAGATCGTCGCGGCGGGCGAGCGCGAATGCTCCCTGCAAAGACGGAACCAGAAGCTCGTCGAACTCGCGCCCGCCCCGGGGCTTGCGCCCGGACTGCGCGCGCGCCTGATCGCGGCGGCGGTTCAGCTCGCGCAGAGCGGCGGCTATGTGGGCCTTGGGACCTTCGAGTTCCTCCTCGAGGCGGGCACCGCCGGCGAGGATGACGGCGCCTTCGCCTTCATCGAAGCCAATCCGAGGCTGCAGGTCGAACACACGGTGACCGAGGAGGCGTTCGGCGTCGACCTCGTTCAGACGCAATTCCGGATCGCGGCAGGCGAGACGCTGTCCGCGTTCGGATTCACGCCGCAGCGCTTCGAGGCCCCGCGCCGCGCGGCCATGCAGATGAGGATCAATCTGGAGGAAATGGAGGCGAGCGGTCTTGCGCGGCCCACGGCCGGCC
Organism: Alphaproteobacteria bacterium; assembly: GCA_013389075.1. GTDB lineage: Bacteria > Pseudomonadota > Alphaproteobacteria > JACAEB01 > JACAEB01 > JACAEB01. Next base: position 4,682 of record JACAEB010000145.1, on the reverse strand, counting down.
CGCGCATCGCCTCCTATGGCTTCCCCTCGGGGCGGGGCGTGCGCGTCGACGGCTATGGATATGCCGGCTACGACACCAATCCGCGCTACGACAGCCTGATCGCCAAGCTGATCGTCGCGACCGACACGCTCGATTTCGAGGCGCTCGCGACCAAGGCGCTCCGTGCCCTCGGCGAGGTGCGCCTCACCGGCGTCGAGACGAACCTTCCCTTTCTGCGCGCGCTCCTCGCGCGGCCCGAGCTTGCGAGCGGGCGGCTGTTCACGCGCTTCATCGACGACCATGCGGCCGCGCTGGTCGAGGCCGCCCGGGCGATGCCGGGACCGGCCGATGCGGGCTCGGGCGCGGAGGCCGCGCCCGAGGGACCCGTTGCGGGCGATGAACGTCCTCCGGACGGCGCGGAGTGGATCACGGCGCCGATGCAGGGCGTGATCGCCTCCCTCCATGTCGGGGACGGGGATGTCGTGGCGGGCGGACAGCAGCTCGCGACCATCGAGGCCATGAAGATGGTTCACGCCATCGAGGCGCCCTCCGCCGGGGCCATCCTTCTCGCCCGGGCCGCGGTCGGACAGTTCGTCCGTCCGGGCGCCCCGCTTTTCGCCTTCGTGCCGGCCGCGGGGCGCGAGGGGGGTCGCGATCGGGCGGAGGCCGATCTCGATCCGGGGCGCATCCGCGCCGATCTCGCCGCCCTCCTCGAGCGCAGGCGTCTTGGGACCGACGAGGGCCGCGCCGAGGCGGCCGCGAAACGGCGCCGCCAGGGCGGCCGTACCGTGCGCGAGAACATCGCCGATCTCTGCGATCCGGGGTCCTTCCTCGAATATGGGGACCTCGCGATCGCCGCGCAGCGCACCCGCCGCAGCGAGGACGATCTCATCCGCAACACACCCGCCGACGGCATGGTCGCGGGCATCGGCACGGTCAATGGCGAGCGCTTCGGCCCCGAGCGCGGGCAATGCGCCATCCTCGCCTATGACTACACCGTCCTTGCGGGCACCCAGGGCCATGTCAATCACAAGAAGAAGGACCGCATGCTCGAGCTCGCGGAGCGGCGGCGCCTGCCGGTGATCCTCTTCTCCGAAGGCGGCGGCGGCCGGCCGGGCGACACCGACGTGCTCATGGTGGCGGGGCTCGACATCCTGTCCTTCGCCTGCTTTGCAAAGCTCAGTGGGCTGACGCCGCTCGTGGGGATCAATTCGGGCCGCTGCTTTGCCGGCAACGCCGCGCTGCTCGGCTGCTGCGACGTGATCATCGCGACCCGGTCTTCCTCCATCGGCATGAGCGGACCGGTGATGATCGAGGGCGGCGGGCTCGGCGTGTTCCACCCGGACGAAATAGGCCCGCTCTCCGTCCAGTGGGCCAACGGGGTCGTCGACATCGCGGTCAGGGACGAAGCCGAGGCGGTCGCCGTGGCCAAGCGCTATCTGGCCTTCTTCCAGGGGCGCCTGCCGGACTGGACCGCCCCCGACCAGACCCCTCTCAGAGCGCTGGTGCCCGAGGACCGCACCCGCATCTACGACATCCGCAAGGTCATCACGGGGCTCGTCGACGAAGGCAGCCTCCTCGAGCTGCGGGCCGGCTACGGGCTGGGGATCGTGACCGCCCTCGCGCGGATCGCGGGCCGTCCGATCGGCCTCATCGCCAACAATCCGATGCATCTTGGCGGCGCGATCGACGGGCCGGCCGCCGACAAGGCCTCGCGCTTCATGCAGCTGTGCGACGCCGTCGACGTGCCGATCGTGTCCCTGTGCGACACGCCCGGCTTCATGGTGGGGCCGGACACCGAGAAGACGGCGGTGGTGCGCCGGTTCGCGCGGATGTTCGTGACCGCCGCGGGCATGACCGTCCCGGTCCTCTCCGTCGTGCTGCGCAAGGCCTACGGGCTCGGCGCCCTGTCGATGATCAAGGGCAATTCGAGACAGTCCGACTTCGTCGTCAGCTGGCCCACGGGCGAATTCGGCGGCATGGGCATAGAGGGCGCCATCAAGCTCGGCTTCCGGAAGGAGATGGAGGCGATCGCCGATACCGCCGCGCGCGAGCGGTTCTACCGGGAGAAGGTGGCCGAAGCCTATGCCTTCGGGCGCGCGCTCAATGCCGCCGCGCAGTTCGAGATCGACAGCGTCATCGATCCGGCGGAGACGCGCGGCTGGATCGAGACGCACCTGCGGACCCTCCCCGATCCGGCCCCGCGCGCGCACAAGAAGCGCACCCATATCGACACCTGGTGAGGTCATGGCGACATTGGATCTTCCGTCCTGCACATCGGTCCTCGTCACCGAGGACTCGCGGATCGTCACGGTCCAGCTGAACAGCCCGGCGACGAAGAACGCGCTGACGCGGCAGACCATCGCCGAGCTCACCGCCCTCGCGCGGGCCCTGCGGGCCGAGCCAGGGGTGCGCGCGGTGATCCTGCGCGGCAGCGACGCCTTCTTCTCCGCCGGCGCCGATCTGCGCGAGGCGGACGCGGATCGCTCGCAGGCGGAGGCGACGCTTCTGGACCGGCGCAAGGCCGTCCTCGCCGGACCCGATCTGTGCCGCGCCTGGGAGGAGATCTAGTGCCCGACGATCGCCGCCATCGAGGGCTTCTGCGTGGGCGGCGCCTGCGCGCTCGTCGCCTCCTGCGACTTCCGCATCCTCGGAGAGGGCGCGCGCCTGCGCCTGCCCGAGGCGCCGCTCGGAATGAACATGAGCTGGCGGACGATCCCCCGGCTCGTCGCCCTGATGGGACCGGCACGGACGAAGCGCTTCGTCATGTTCGGCGCGTTCGCCGACGCCCCGACCTGTCTGTCCTGGGGGCTCGCCGACGACGTCGCGCCGGCCGGCAATGCCTATGCGCTCGCCCGCGACTGGGCGGAGCGGATCGCCGCCCTGCCGCCCCTGCCCATGCGGATGACCAAGGAAGCCGTCAATGCCGCCGCCGGCGCACTCAATCACGCGACGAGCTTCATGGACCGCGATCAGTTCCTGCTAACCTTCACCACCAGGGACCTCGCCGAAGGGGTCCAGGCGTTCCTCGAGAAGCGCAAGCCCGACTTCCGCGGCGACTGAGGGCCGTGGCGGAGCACGCGGGGCCGCCCCGCTGGCCGCAATCCCCAACGCCGCTGGCGCCTTTCCCACGCACGCCGGTCCGCCCCCGCGCGGTAGCATGCGGGACAGGTTGGATCATGGGCGGAACGACATGCAGGCGAGCGGCGCAAAGGGAATCATGGTGGGGGGCGCATCGGGGATGTGCCGGGCGACGGCGGAGCTGTTCGTCCGGCGCGGCGGCAAGGTCGCCATCCTCGACCGGCCGCAATCCGAAGGCGCGGCGGTCGCCGATCGCCTCGGCGGCACGTTCCATCCCTGCGACGTCGTGGATTACGCGGGCATGGAGCGGGTCATCGAGGAGGCAGCCGACGCGCTCGGCGGGGTGCACTTCTGCGTCAACACGGCAGGCGCGGGCGTCGCCACGCGGACGCTGAGCAAGGAGGGCGAGATGCACCCTCTGGACACCTTCCACGGGGTGGTGCAGCTCAATCTCGTCGCCAGTTTCAACATCAACCGGGTCGCCGCGAAACTGATGGCGCGGAACGAGCCGAACGAGGCCGGCGAGCGGGGCGTGATGATCAACACGGCCTCGATCGCGGCCTTCGAAGGCCAGATCGGGCAGGTCGCCTATGCGGCCGCCAAGGCCGGCATCGCCGGCATGACGCTGACCATGGCCCGGGACCTCGGCCTCTTCGGGATCCGCGTCATGACCATCGCTCCGAGCCTCTTCGACACGGGCCTGACGAGAGGCATCCCGGCCGATCTCGAGCAACGCCTCGTCAAGGACGCGGCGTTTCCGCGCCGCATGGGTCAGCCCGAGGAGTTCGCCACCATGGCGCTCGCCATCTTCGACTGTCCCATGATGAACGGCTCGGTCATCCGCGTGGACGGCGGCCAGCGCTTCGCGCCGCGCTGACCCCACGGCCTCCCCTCCTCGAGGGTTCCTCCGCCATCGGATCATCCCCGGCCCCCCGCCCGCCCCGGCGGGAAGGGACGCGGAGCGCCTTCGTCGGGCGATCGATAACGATCGGCTTTCGAAACAAGTCCATGTCCGCATTTCCGTCCTGAGCTCATCTGGCGAATTCTCTTCTCACCACGCCGCTCACTGACCGGTGGGGGCACTCAACAGAGAGGAGACAGTCATGATCAGCCCTGCCCCGTCGCGTGTTGCGACCTTCATCGGCGCCGCCCTTCTGCTCGGCACCCTCACCCCCGTCCATGCCGGCGAATGCCCCGCCGGGAAGTCGATGGACGGGGCCATCGAAACCGGCCCGATGACGCCGAAGGACGTCACCGACGACGTCATTTCCGCCATCGACCTCACGAAGGATTACGGGGTCGACGGACGACAGCTTCGCCTGCGCAAGCTCGTCGTCCAGCCCGGCGGCATCGTGCCCTGGCACGGCCATGCCGAACGCCCCGCCAACATCTACATCCTCGAGGGCGAGATCACCGAATACCGTTCCACGTGCGCCGCGCCCATCGTCCACCGGACGGGCGATGTGGTGGCCGAGCAGGGCGCGGTCTTCCACTGGTGGAAGAACGAAGGAAGCAAGCCCGTGACGCTTCTGTCGGCGGACCTTCTTCCTCCGCAGGCGGACAGCAAGGAAACCATGTAAGGCAGGGCGCACCCCCCACCCGCGCTCGCCTTGCCCCAGGGT
>JACAEB010000054.1 GCA_013389075.1 Alphaproteobacteria bacterium | reverse complement strand
TCGCCCTTCGCGCCGGCGCGCTTTCCGCGTCTTCCGGCCATTGCCGGCGTGCGCATGGCGGTGGGTGCCTGCGCCGAGACCTACAAGGGCCGCAACGATCTCCTGGTGATGGCCTTCGATCCGGGCACGCGGGTGGCCGGCGTCTTCACCACGTCGAAATGCCCCTCCGCCCCCGTCGACTGGTCGCGCGCCAATCTGCAGAAGGCGGGCGCGGACGCCGAGGCGCGGGTGCTCGTCGTCAATGCCGGCAACGCCAATGCCTTCACGGGCCGCGCCGGTGCCGAGGCCGCCAAGGCGGTGGCCGCCGAGGGCGCGCGTCTGGCCGGCTGCCGCCAGCGTGACGTCTTCCTCGCCTCGACGGGCGTCGTGGGCAAGCCGCTCAACCCCGATCCGGTCAACGCGGCCCTGCCGCGCCTTCTCGAGACCGCCCGGTCCGACGCCTGGGAGGACGCGGCGCGGACGATCATGACCACCGACACCTTCCCCAAGGGCGCGAGCGCCACCACCAGCATCGACGGCGTGCCGGTGCGGATCTCGGGCATCGCCAAGGGCTCGGGCATGATCGCGCCGGACATGGCGACCATGCTCGCCTTCATCTGCACCGATGCCGCCCTGCCGGCGGATGTCCTGCAGACCCTCCTCATCCTCACCGTGCGCGACAGCTTCAACGCGATCACGGTGGATGGGGACACCTCCACCTCGGACACGGTGCTCGCCTTCGCGACCGGCGCGGCCGCCCTGACGACGCCCATCCGGCGGGTGGGGGACCGCCGGCTCACGGAGTTCCGCGAGGCGCTGCACTCGGTCATGCGCTCGCTCGCCCACCAGGTCGTGCGCGACGGCGAGGGGGCGCAGAAATTCGTCTCGATCAAGGTGACGGGCGCGGAGAACACGAAGGCCGCGCGCGCCATCGGCCTGTCCATCGCCAATTCGCCCCTCGTCAAGACCGCGATCGCCGGCGAGGACACCAATTGGGGCCGGATCGCGATGGCCGTGGGCAAGGCGGGCCAGGCGGCCGACCGCGACAAGCTCGCCATCCGCATCGGCGGCCTGCCGGTGGCGCGCGACGGGATGGTGCACCCTTCCTTCGACGATGCGAAGGTCAAGCGCCACCTCCAGGGCAGCGAGATCTCGATCGCGGTGGATGTGGGGGTTGGATCGGGCGAGGCGACGGTATGGACCTGCGATCTCACCCATCGCTACATCGAGATCAATGCCGACTATCGCAGCTGATCGCGGCTCCGGGCCTGTCTCCCCGCAAGTTTAGGCGCTTTCCTAAGCGGCGGTTAACCCGGAGCCCGCACACTCTTCCGAAGGTTGGGCGATGAACCTGGTCCTTGTCGTGGCCTGCGCTCTGGTCGATCGAGACCGGCGCATCGCCATAGCCCGGCGCCCCGAGGGCAAGCCCATGGCTGGCCTCTGGGAGTTTCCGGGCGGCAAGGTCGAGCCGGGGGAACGTCCCGAGCAGGCTCTCATCCGGGAGCTGAGGGAAGAGCTGTCGATCGACGTCGAGGCGAGCTGCCTTGCGCCCTTCGTCTTCGCCTCCCACGCCTATCCGGAGTTTCACCTGCTCATGCCGCTTTACGTCTGCCGGCGGTGGAAAGGCATCGTCCGGCCGCGAGAGGGACAGGTGGTGAAATGGGTGAGTGCGTCAGAGCTCGAGACCTATCCGATGCCCCCGGCGGACCTGCCGCTCATCGCCCTTCTGCGCGATCTGCTCTGAGCGCCTTCGCCGCCGACCGGCGCGGTGCCACGGCCATCGAATATGCCATCGTCGCGAGCGGCATCATGCTGGCGATCGTCAGTGCCGTGATGAGCGTGGGTCCCGAAGTCTCGCAGGTCTTCGTCGACCTCGCCCCGGCCTTCTGAGACACACCCGCCGAATCGCATGAAAAAAGGCGGCCCCGGGGGCCGCCTTTTCCGTTTTCGGGTGCGGGAGGGAGCAGCGCTCAGCGCTCGCCGCCCGTCACGGTGAGGCGCAGACCCCAGTTGGAGGGCTCGACCTCGGCATAGGCATCGATGCCCCCGATCTGCGGACGGGACCGCTCGTAGGAGCGATCGTTCCAGTTGTCCCAGAAGGCCGTGAGCTGCCAGCCGTGACCGTAGTTTTCGCCCTCGATACCGCCCCGCAGGTTCCAGATGGCCCGGATGTCCGCGTCCGCCCCGCGCGAGCAGCCCGTCAGATTGGTCAGCGTCCGGAAGGTCTCGCAGCCGTCCGTGTCATCCGACCATGAGAAGTTCGAATTCAGGAACAGTCCGATGCCGGTGTTCTCGGCGAAGGGCAGGGCGCGGCGATAGGTGAAGTTGCCGCGCGCCGACCAGGTGCTGAAACCGGAGAACTGCTGGTTCTCGAGGGATCCGCTGGTGTTCCTGGATTCGCCCCACGTCGCCCCGGCGCTGTAGTTGAACGCGCCGCCGAGGTTGAGGGGGTTGCGGACCAGCCCGCCAATATCGAGCTCGACGCCCTGCGCATAGCCGTCGCCGACATTGTAGATCAGCAGGGTGCTGAAGGTGTCCTGCGGATCGAGATCGGTGCCGATGGTGCCGACGTCGTTGTCGTCCGCGCCCTCGGTCACGTTCAGCGACTGGAGGCGGTCGTTGTATTCGGTGCGGAAGGCGATCAGCGAGACGCGCAGATTGCCGTCGTCGGTAAGGAAGGTCTTCTTGAGGCCGAGCTCGTAGCTGTTCGCCCATTCCTCATTGTACTGACGCGGACGATCGGCGCCGCCGCCGCCCGTTCCGCCGATGTCGTTGAAGCCGCCCGGCTTGAAGCCCTGGCCCCAGGAGGCGAAATAGATCCAGTCGCCCGGCGCCCGCGCGGTCAGCGTGAAGGAGGGGATGACGCTCTGATAGACGGCGTCGTCCGAGCGCTGAAGAGCGACCGATCCATAGTTCGGATTGACGAGCAGCGTGCCGCCCGCGCCCTGGCCGGTGATGCCCCCGGCCCCTCCGGGAGCGACATAGCCGCGGAAGAGGTCCTGGTCGATGATGACGGCCTCGGAATGAATCCGCTCATAGGTGTAGCGGGTGCTGAAGCCGGCATGCAGCCAGTCGAGGATGTTGTAGCCGACATTGCCGAACAGGGCGATGTGGCTTTCGAGCAGATCCGAATCCTCACGGAAGTCGCGGATGGGGATCTGAACGTTCGCCCAGTAGCTGGAGAGGGCGGCATTCGCCGCGGTCACCGTGGTGACGGCCGGGTTGCGGTTCCGCGTGATGAAGGTCTGCGGCTGATAGGCGACGCGCCCATCCGTCCCGATGAGCCAGGTGAAGCGGCCCGTCTGAGGGCTCTGGAGCCGGAATTCCTGCGTCACGATGCTGGTGTCGGCAAGGCGGCTCGTCTCGCACATGCCGTCATTGGCGAAGTCCGCCGGGTTGACCGGCGCCGCGCCGACGATCATGCCCATGGTGGGCGAGGTGATCGAAAGCGTACCGGTCTGCACGCCCGTCAGGATCAAGGGCCCGTTGATGCCCGTCAGCGTGGAGGTGCCCGGCTGGAAGTAGGAGCAGTTCGCCGGCTGGAGCCGGTTGACGCCGCCGATATAGCTGTAGTCGTCGTCGAGGAGCACCTCATAGGCCCGGCTGCGGACGCCGGTGATGGAGGTGCCGACGCCGAAGGGCAGCTCGAAGTTCACCGTGAGGTTTCCGGTGAAGGTGTTCTCTTCGTAGAAGGTTTCGGTGTCGAAGGCCTGGTGGAAGGGGTCACCCGGATTGGGGCCGGGGAAGCCGACGGCGAGGGGGTTCGCAACCGTCACATTGTTGGCGAGGGTGTCGCTGGGGAAGGGATTGCCGTTCACGTCGACCGGATCGTCGAACACGTTGAAGCGCGAGCCGGGCAGGGTCGCGGCGATGGACGAATGCAGGACGCGGTCGACGGAGGCCTCGCCATAGTCGACCATCAGCGTCGCGTCGACCTTGTCGCTGAAGAAGTAGCGGAAACCCGTCCGGCCCCCGAAGAATTCCAGCCCGTTCACACTCTCGTCGCGGAAGTCGTTGCGGATGTAACCATCCCCCTCCTGGTACGCGACGCCGCCCCGGAACAGGAGGCGGTTCTTGACGATCGGCGCGTTGAACACGCCATCGAAGCGGCCTTCGTCGTGGGTGACGTTCCAGCTCGAGGTGGCGCGGTATTCGAGACGGTTCTTGGGCTTGTTCGAGATCTGGTTGATGACGCCGCCGATGGCGCCGCGCCCGTAGAGCGCGCCCTGGGTGCCCCGGAAGACGGCGACCTGCTGGACGTCGAAATTGTCCATCCGCTCGAAGGAGCGGCCGGCGAAGCCACCGGCGACTTCGGCCCCGTTCAGGAGCTGTGTCACGGCCGAGCGTGCGAAGGGGGTCGTGGCGTTCGAGTTGGCGCCGCGGATGAAATATTCCGTGTTCCCCACATCCTCGACCTCGACGCCGGTGAGGAACTGTCCGAGTTCGGTGTCGTCGGTGAAGCCGCCGAAGTCGAGAATATCCTCCTCACCGATGACGGTGCCCGAAACGGGGAGGTCCTGCAGGGTGAGTTCGCGCCTCTGTGCCTTGACGACGATCTCGTCGGGAGCCTGGGCGGCGGCGTCGGCCGGCAGGAGAACCGGGCTGGCGAGGGCGGCGGCGAGGGCCGTGAGCCCGACGCTCTGCAGGGTCCGGCTGCGCAGTCGCGCCCCCGAGGCCCCGGTCGTGGCAATGAAAGCCGCGATGCCCGTGCGGCGCGCACGGGCAGCGGTGATGGCACTGGCCATTGAAATCTCTCCCCTTTGGTCCACCCGCCGGTCCGGCGTTACGCCGCCGTCCCGAAACGCCCCCATGCCTTGCCCTGGAACCGAACGCCGTCCGCAGGGTTCGACATGAGGCGCATTAAGACGACATATTTGTCAGGTGGGCGAGGGATGGGCAAGCCGCCGGCATCGCTTGCCCCCGCGTTTGTTTCCAGACTGTCGCATTCAGGTCACATCGGCGGCACGGGAGGGCCAGGAACCGGCGGAAATCCTCGGTGTCTTCCGAAGTTTTCCGGTGACTGCCGGCGTGCCTCCGGCGTATCGATGCATCCGTCCGAAAGTCGATCGCCCGTCCTTACCGGATAGAGGAATAATACAGATCTATGATCAATGGGGATGTCATCAGGCAATGGTCGATAGACATGCCGATCGTCGCCGGCAGTCGTCTGTCCTGAAAAGGTCGATGGGAGATCGGGGCGGGCGCTAGACCTCGCTCGAGGCCCTGTCCTCATGTCCCGAAACGGGTGGAGGCGGCGCCGGTATCCGACGCCGCCTCCGGGGAGACGTCCCGCCCGGCAATACACGCGGGGCGGGACAAACCTGATCTTGGGCCTTACCGCTCGTCGCCCGCGATGGTGAGTCGGATACCCCAGGAAGAGGGCTCGACTTCGGCGAAGGCCTGAACGCCGCCGATCGCCGGCCGTGACCGCTCGTAGGACCGGTCGTTCCAGTTGTCCCAGAACGCCGTCAAGCTCCAGCCCTGCCCGCGGGTCTCGCCCTCGATACCGCCACGCAGATTCCAGACCGAGTAGATGTCAGCGCCACGCGTAGAGCAGCCGGTCGTCCCCAGCGTCACGTTTATGAAGCCCTGGCAGTCGTCGGTGTCGTCCCGCCAGGAGAAGTTGGAGTTCAGGAAGAGCCCGAGGCCAGAATTCTCCAGGAACGGCAGGGGTCTGCGGTAGGTGAAATTGCCCCGCAGGGTCCAGGTGCTGAGGAAGGAGTACTGCTGCCCATCCAACGTGAAGACATTCGAGCCCGGCGTGCTCGGTGGGGCGTGGTAGCCGGTGGTTCTCGACTCGTTGAATGTGGCGCCCGCGCCGTAATTGAATACGCCGCCAAGCCCGAACGGGTCGCGCGCCTGCCCGCCGAAGTCGAACTCGAGGCCCTGCGAGTAGCCGTCGCCGGCGTTGAAGAGACCCTGTGTGCCGAACGTGTTCTGAATATCGAATTCTTCACCCGGCAGTGGCGGATCCTCATCGTCGCCAAAGGCGGTGATGGTCGTCGAAGCCAGCCGGTCATTATAATCGACGCGATAGCCGATCAGCGAGAAGCGGAAGTTTCCATCCGACATGCGGAAGGTCTTCTTCAGGCCGAGTTCATAGGTGTTCGCCCACTCCTCGTTGTACTTGCGCGGAATCGGTGCCATCGAACCCGCGGCGGTTCCTTCGATCGCATTGAAGCCGCCGGGCTTGAAGCCCTGCCCCCAGGACGCGAAGTAGATCCATTCGCCCGGCGCCCGGGCAGTTACCGTCAGTGAGGGGATGATGCTCTGATAGACCGCTTCATCCTCCCGCGCGATGATCACCTCATTGAACCCGGGATTGTAGATCAGCGTGCCCGGCACACCGGCGCCGGGAATGGTCATGTTGGCAAGACCTCGGAAAACGTCCCTGTCGCGCACCTCGACCTGCGTCGCGACCCGCTCATAGGTATAGCGGGCACTGGCCGAGAGATTGAGCCAGCTCAGCGGATTGTAGCCAACGTTTCCGAACAGGGCGACATGGCTCTCGACCACATCGTTGTCCTCCCGGAAGTCCTGCGGGGAGAGCGCAAGGGTGCCGAAATTCGTGGCGGAGGACAGGGTCGTGAGTGAGGGTTGGCTGTTGAACCGCTCAAAGCTCTGGTTCTGATAGGCAAGGCGGCCATCCGTGCCAACCAGCCAGGTGAGGCGGCCCGTCTCCGGGCTCTGCAGCCGGAATTCCTGGGTGATAATGGATGTGTCGGCCCAGCGGCTCGATTCGCAGCGGCCATCATTCGCGACGTCGGCGGCCGGAATCGCGACGGAGTTAATCACCATTGTCGCCATCAGCGTGATCGGATCGACAACGACGTTGCCGGCCATGTAGCCGAACGCGCCCAGGTCCGTCGTTCCGACCGTTCCGGTATTGATTGTGCCGACAAAGGGCTGACAGCGGGCCCCCGCCACACGGGCGACGCCGCCCACATAGCTGAGATCGTCATCGAGCAGGACTTCATAGGCGCGGCTGCGAAGTCCGGTGATCGAGGTGCCGACCCCGATGGGCAGGTCGAAGTTCACGGTCAGGTTGCCCGTGAAGGTGTTCTCTTCATAGAAGGTCTCGCTGTCGATGGCCTGATGGAAGGGATCCCCGGGCGCCGCGCCGGGGAACCCGACCGTGCCGACCGATCCCATCGCCGTGGGGGGACCGAGCGGGATCGGGTTGCCATCAGGATCGACCGGCACCGCGAAGACGTTGAACCGCTCGCCCGGAAGTGTCGCGGCGATCGAGGAATGGAGCAGCCGATCATAGGACGCCTCGCCATAATCGACGATGAGCGTTGCATCAATATCCTCGTTGAAGAAGTACCGGAATGAAGTACGGCCACCGACGAATTCAAAGCCGTTCAGGCCCTCGTCGCGGAAGTCGTTGCGCAGATACCCGTCGTTCTCCTGATAGGCAATACCGCCCCGGAAGAGGAGCCGGTTCTTTATGATCGGAATGTTGATGATGCCGTCGAACCGGGCCTCGTCGTCGGTAACGCCCCAGCTCTGTGTCGTTCTGTATTCGAAGAAGTTCTTCGGCCTGTTGCTGACCTGGTTAATGACGCCGCCGATCGCGCCGCGCCCGTAAAGCGCGCCCTGCGGCCCGCGGAAGACGGCCACCTCCCGAATGTCGAACGTGTCCATCCGCTCAAATGAGCGGCCCGCAAATCCGCCTGCGACCTCGGCGCCGTTGAGGAGCTGCGTAACGCCCGATCGGGACAGGGGCCCGGTGGCGTCGGAGTTGGCGCCCCGGATGAAATACTCGGTGTTGCCCGTATCCTCGACTTCCACGCCGGTGAGGAACTGGCCAAGCTCGAGGTCCGACGTGAAGCCACCGAAGTCCTGGATTTCTTCCTCGGTGACGACGGTGCCGGAAACCGGCAGATCCTGGAGCGAGCGCTCCCGCTTCTGGGCGTTCACGACGATTTCGTCGGTCTGGGCGAAGACGCCAGTGGCGCCGATGGCCGTGGCGATGGCCGCGAGTCCGACCCCGCGAAGCGCGCGCGCACGCGCCGTGGAACGATGGATGATACGCATCATGTCTCCCCTTATGTCCCCTGAGCCGCCTCACGCGGTCTCGTCTTGGAACCGGCATGTCGCCGGACTCGTCGCCCCGCTCTCCCCGCAAGGGCGATTTAGGATGACGGATTATTCGAGGGGGCTTGAGACTCCTTCAGTATACAACTACGGAAGACATCCACTCCGGAGTCGTTTGAAGTATTAAGTGGCCAAAACGCAACACCGTGGCCGCGGACGGAGAGAATGGAGAGTCAGAAAAAGGAAGAAAATAAGATAATTACCTTCTGTAGAAAAGATAATACGATTAATTTAAACAGCGAAATCGTACCTTAAACCGAAATTCAAAATTTCATTCCAGATATAGATAGGAGATCATTAATTAATAATCTGACAAAAATGTATATATACGTAATGATATGATCATTTATTATATATTCAGATCGTCTAATTTATGGCATATTGCTCTGAGCATCACGACTTTAGTGCGGGTCAATAAGTATTCATATCTGGCGATTGTTATATGATTGCTGCCATGGCGACGCGGCACTCGCCTGGTTCGACATCGGAGTGATGTAATTTTCAGTATTATCTGAGGGATGGTCCGCTGTCCTCAGGACAGGGAATCCCGCCGGAGCCCGGAAAGACAGGGGAAGGATCCTGACGCAGGCTGCGCGGCCGGAGCGGATGATACCGCTGCGTCATCCGCAAGAACGACCACAACCCATTGATGGATCTGGGCCTGGTGCCGAGGCCCGGCGACCGGCGGTGCCCGATCGATGTCTGTGGAATACTTTGGATCGGCGGAAATCCGTGCCGGAACGGGTGAGGGCGATGCCGTCGCCGGCACCGCCCTCGGGGAGACGTCCCTTCCGCAGCACGCGCGGCGGGGACGAAAGCCGGTCGGAAGGCTCAGCGCTCGCCACCCGTGACGGTGAGGCGCAGGCCCCAGTTCGAGGGCTCGACGCCGGCATAGGTCTGGGCTCCGAAGAGGGCGCCGCGGGACCGCTCGTACTGGATGTCCGTCCAGTTGTCCCAGAACGCCTGGAGCTGCCAGCCCTGGCCGGCCGTCTCGCCCTCGATTCCGCCACGCAGGTTCCACGTCTTGCGCGTGTCGACGCCGCGGCCCGGCGCATCGGTATTCACGCCGAAGGCATAATTGGTGTTGAGGAACAGGCCGATCCCGCTGTTCTCGAGGAAGGGGAGGGCGCGCCTGTAGGTCAGGTTCGCCCGGCCGGACCAGGTGCTCACCCCGCCGAACTGGGTGTTCGTGCCCTCGAAGGCGCCGCTCGTATATCTGGACTCCCCGAAGGTGAGGCCGGCCGAGTAGGTCAACCGTCCGCCGAGATCCATGAAGTTGCGGACGAGCCCGCCCGCATCGACCTCGACGCCCTGCACGTAGCCGTCCCCGGAATTGACGATGACCTGGGTCGTGAACTGGTCGGTCGGCTCGAGATCGGTGGGGTCCTCGAGATCGGAGTCCTCGGTGACCGTCAGGACGCGCAGCCGGTCGTTGTACTCCACGCGGAAGGCGACCGCCGAGAAACGGAAGCTGCCGTTCCCCAGGCGGAAGGTCTTCTTCACGCCGAGCTCGTAGGAATTGGCCCATTCCTCACCGTACTGACGGTCGACGTTGAACAGTCCGCTCATGATCGAGCCGCCGACATCGTTGAACCCGCCCGGCTTGAAGCCCTGTCCCCAGGAGGCGTAGTAGATCCACTCGCCCGGAGCCCGCGCCGTCAGGGTCAGGGAGGGGATGATGCTCTGGTACACGGCCGCGTCGTCGCGGTCGATGATCACCTGACCGAAATTGGTGTTGTTGATGAAGGTGCCTGTCGTCCCTTCATCCGTGTAGGTGCCTCCGGCACCGTCTGCATCAAAGATGCCGTTCATGGCAAAGGTGCCCGGTCCGATAAAGGAGCGGTAGCGGTCCTGGTCGATGAACTGCGTCTGCTGGGAGATGCGCTCATAGGTGTAGCGCAGGCTGAGCGCCGCCTGCAGCCAGTCGGTCACGAAGTAGCCGACATTGCCGAACAGGGCGACATGGCTCTCCAGAAGGTCCGTATCCTGACGGAAGTTCGACAGCTCCGAACCGGCGTCGTTGTTCACGACATCGGCAAACGTCGCAGTCCGGAGGATGGCCGGGTTCATCGGGTCCTGAATGAGGAAGGTCGGATTCCGGTTCTCCTGGATGCGCGTCTGGTTCTGATAGGACATCCGCCCATCGGTGCCGACGAGCCAGGAGAGGCGCGCGCCCGGGTCACTCTGGATGCGGAACTCCTGCGTGAAGATCGAGGTGTCCGCAAGGCGCGTGGTCTCGCACATGGCGAGGTCCGGGAAGTCCGCCGCCGTGATGACCATGGTGTTCACGAACGACCCTGCGGTGAAGGGAGGGCCTCCGAAGCCCTCGAGGTCACCGGACTGATACATGCCGATGCCGCCGTCGAAGATGCTTCCATTGATCCGGGACACGGGCGGCAGGCCGCCGGGATAGAAGCTGCATTCATTGACCAGGCCGACGCGCAGCACGCCGCCCTTGTAGGTGCCGTCATCGTCGAGCAGCACCTCGTAGGCCCGGCTGCGGATGCCGGTGATCGAGGTGCCGACGCCGAAGGGCAGCTCGAAATTCACGGTGAGATTCGAGGTGAAGGTGTTCTCTTCGTAGAAGGTCGGCGAGTCATAGGCCTGGTGCTCGAAATCGCCGGGCGCCTGGGCGGGATAGCCGACCGACCCGGTGAAGCCCGCTGCAGTCGGCGGGCCGAGCGGAATGGGGGTACCGTCCGGCGCGATGGGTGCGCCGTTGACGTTGAGGCGCTCCCCCGGAAGCGTCGCGTCGATCGCTCCGTGCAGGAGATCGTCCACCGACGCCTCGCCATAGTCGACGATGAGCGTCGCGTCGACCTTCTCGTTGAAGAAATAGCGGAACGCGGTCCGGCCGCCGGTGAACTCGAGGCCGTTCACGCCGGACTCGCGGAAGTCGTTGCGCAGATAGCCGTCGCCGTCCTGCCAGGCGATCCCGCCCCGGAAAAGGAGGCGGTTCTTGACGATCGGGATGTTGATGATGCCGTCGAAGCGCCCCTCGTCCTGGGTGACGTTCCAGCTCGTCGTCGCGCGGTACTCGAAGAAGTTCTTCGGCTTGTTGGACACCTGATTGATGACGCCGCCGATCGCGCCCCGGCCGTAGAGCGCGCCCTGCGTGCCCCGGAAGACGGCGATCTGCTGGGTGTCGAAAAGGTCCATCCGCTCGAAGGAGCGGCCCGCGAAGCCGCCCGCAACTTCCGCGCCGTTGAGGAGCTGGGTCACGGCGGAGCGGGCGAAGGGCGTCGTGCCGGCCGAATTGGCGCCACGGATGAAATATTCCGTGTTCCCGATATCCTCGACCTCGACCCCGGTGAGGAACTGGCCGAGCTCGGTATCGTCCGTGAACCCGCCGAAATCGAGGATCTCCTCCTCGGAGATGACCGTGCCGGAAACGGGGAGGTCCTGCAGGGTCTGTTCCCGCTTCTGGGCATTGACCACGATCTCGTCGGTGGCCTGGGCGAGGGCGCCGGTGGCGAGACCGCCGGCGCCGAGGGCGGTCGCCACGGCGGCGAGGCAGACGCCCCGCATGGCCCTCGCCCGGTCAAATCCACTCGCCCGCGCCGCCGCGCGGCGCTCGTCATTCTTGCGCATTGTCTGTCTCCCCTTGTTCCGCCGGGCCCTTGCGGGCCTTTCCGGGCCGAACACCCCGGCGCTCCCACGGCGTTGGCGGGGCAGCTCCGGCCGCCCCATTTAGGATGCTGGATTATTCCAGCCGGGAAGTTCGGGCGGCAATATACCCATCGGAAGTTTGTATAAGATTTGAGTCAATTCCATTAATCAGTGTCATTTGGACAATATGAGTCTGGCTTACATGATCATCATGCCGCATCCTGTATTTCAGAGAATCTGAATAACGAACCAGACTTGCTCAAGACACTGGGCGGTCGCGAACCTGAAATGTTTGGAATTTTGTATTATTATGAAATCAAGAAGCCGGTCTTGATTTAATGATTGTGGTCATTGTGGTGCGGAATCCAGGAAATGGGTGATCAGTCTGAAGATCTGCGGCATCAGTTGGCAACAGATCGAGGCAGATATGGCAAGACAAGGCATGCCTCGTCGGTAGAGACGGCATCCATAAAATAAGATGGCGCGACGGACAGGCACTGTCCGTCGTTGGATGCAGTCCGCATGCGCGTCACCGCGTCACGCAGTCCCTTCTCCGGATCGGATGAACGGAAGTCAGTGGTCAGAATCCCATCTCTATCCTGAAAGACGGCCTGAGACGCCCCTCCGCCGCCCCGCGCGGGATACGCATTTCAATTGCCGCGCGCCGCGCCTACTCTTCGGGTCCGGGCCCTGGCGCGTCGCCCTGGCCCGCCATGCCGCGCCGGCCCTGCGCGCCCGGCAGCGGCCCGAGGAGGAGGTGCTGCCCATGACCCGAAAGTCCCCGCCAGAGGGGCGGCCCGCGCGGCCGACCCAGGCCATGCTCGACCTCTATGACAAATACGCCCACGGGCTTTTGTCGCGCCGCGACTTCTTCGACAGGCTGTCGGGCTTTGCCGTCGGCGGTGTCACGGTGGCCGCGCTCGCCGAGCTGCTCCTGCCCGACTATGCGCAGGCCCAGCAGGTCCGGGAGGAGGATCCCCGGATCTCGGGCTCCGACATCACCTATGCCTCGCCGGAGGGGGCGGGGGAGATGGGCGGCTATCTCGTCCGCCCGGCGGGCGTCGCGGGCGCTCTGCCCGGCATCGTGGTGATCCACGAGAATCGCGGCCTCAATCCGCATATCCGCGACGTCGCCCGGCGCGCGGCGCTCGCGGGCTATGTCGCGCTGGCGCCCGATGCGCTCCATCCGCTCGGCGGCTATCCGGGCAATGACGATGAGGGGCGGGCCCTGCAGAGCCAGCGTGACCGGGAGGAGATGGTCACCGACTTCGCCGCCGCCGTCGGCCATCTCGCCGCGCTCGACGGCTGCACCGGCAAGGTCGGCTGCGTCGGCTTCTGCTTCGGGGGCGGGGTCGCGAACGCGCTCGCCGCGCGGCTTCCCGATCTCGCCGCCGCCGTGCCGTTCTACGGTCCGCCCGCGCCGGTCGAGGCGGTGCCCGGCATCCGGGCGCCGCTCCTCATTCATCTCGCCGGGCTCGATACGCGGATCAACCAGGCCTATCCGGACTATGAAGCGGCGCTGAAGGCGGCCGGAAAGACCTACGGGATCCATGTCTATGACGGGGCCAATCACGGCTTCCACAACGACACCACGCCGCGCTATGACAAGGCGGCGGCCGAGCTCGCCTGGAGCCGCACGCTGACCTTTTTCGCCGACCATCTCGGCTGAGCCGACGGGAGTGTCCGAATGAGCTGGTTTGTCGTCCGTCTCGAACTCGCCCGCACGAAGGCGTTCATCGAGGGAAGCCCGGAGCGCGGCTATGAATTCACCGCGCCCCTGACCTCCGACGGGCATCTCGACGAGGCCGCCTGGCGCGCCGCGCCCCAGATCGCCACGGTGCGCCGCTTCTGGGCCGGCGAGCCCGACGAGCACGGACGGCTCGTTCACACGCGCGGGCGGAAATGGGCCTTCTCCTATGTGCCGGGCGAGGACGATGACGAGCCCTTCTTCCATCTCGAGACGCACAGCCTCAAGGCGGGGGAGTACGTCTCCATCCGCGAACATGACGGCGAGACGCTGCCCTTCCGCATCGTGTCGGTCCGCCCGGTGAAATAGCCCCTCGCGGGCCCCCCTCCGCCCCTGCGGGGGAGGGGGGATTTGCCCCCTCAGCCGTCGCCGCCTTCGCGCGCCTTGCGGATCGCCTCGAGGGCCGTGCCGAGCGAGACCTCTCCGCTCCCCCGGCGGGCCGGACGGGCCTGCGAGGCGTGCGGGGCCCAGCCGTGGAGGTAGAGGATCTCGAAGCGGGCGGCGATGCGTCCCCCCGGGGCGGGATGGCGTTCCGCATACTGCTCGAAGACGCGGGCGAGGATCCGCCGCGAGAGGCCGCGCGCGGGCCGGTCGGCGAGGGCCGACGTCTCGCCCATGGCCCTGAGGTCGGCGATCAGCGACAGCGGGCTCTCATAGGTGACGTTGATCTCCTCGCGGTCCGCCACGGGGAGGGCGAAGCCCGCCCGCTGGAGGAGGGCCGCGCAGTCCTGGAGCTGGGCGAAGGGCGACACCCGCGCGCCGGCCCCGCCCGTGACCTCGATCTCGGCCAGAAGGAGGCTCTCGCGCAGCTCGGCGAGCGTGTCCCCGCCGAAGAGGGCGGCGAGGAAGAGCCCGTCGGGGCGCAGCGCCGCGCGGATCTGGGCGAGGACGCCGGGAAGGTCGTTCACCGCGTGAAGCCGCAGGGCCGAGACCAGGAGATCGAGGCTGCCCGCGGCCATCGGCAGGGCCCCGTCATCGAGCACGAGGCGCGGGCCGGGTGGCCCCGCCGCCCCGGCGAGCGCCTCCACCCCCGTATCGGCGGTGATGCACAGGCCATCGGGCGCAAGGCGCCCGGGGGGCAGCGCCATCGGCACGAGCCCGCCCCCGAGGATCAGCACCCGCTCGAAGGCGCGCTCGATCCCCGACAGGCGCATGAAGAGGCTCTCGGCCACGTCGCGCGCGATGAACCGGTCGGCCTCCGCGGCCGCCGCCGCCCGCGCGCGCCGCCGGCGCTGGAGCGCGACGTCGAACAGGGCTATATCGCGATCGGTCATGGGGATCCGGGAGGCTGGGCGTGCGCGAGCTCGAACGGGCGGGGACGGAGGAGGCCGGGCCCGTTGCGGCCATATTGGCGCGCCTTGCTCCCGCCGCAAGCGCCGGCCGGGCCGGCATGCGCATCCTCGCCGATCTCCTCGTCCCGCCTCTGTGCCTCTCCTGCCGGGTGCCCGTCGCCGAGCCGGGCCGGCTCTGCGCCCCCTGCTGGAGCGAGGTGAAGCTCATCGGCGGCCCGGTCTGCCCGGGCTGCGGGCTCCCCTATCCCCATCCGGTGCCCGCGGGGACACGCTGCGGGGCGTGCCTGCGCGCGCCGCCGGCCTTCGAGGCCGCGCGGGCGGCGGGCCTCTATGAGGGGCCGCTGCGCGGGCTCGTCCTCGGGCTGAAGCACGGGGATCGCTGGGACTGCGCGCCGCTCCTCGCCGGGCTCATGGCGGGAGCGGGGGCGGAGCTGCTCGCCGAGGCCGATCTTCTCGTGCCCGTGCCCCTGCACGCCATCCGCCGGATCGGCCGGCGGTTCAACCAGTCGGCGCTGCTCGCCCGGGCGCTCGCCCTGCGGACGGGCCGGCCGCTCTGCCTCGATGCGCTGATGCGGGCCCGGCCGACCCGGCCTCAGGTCGGGCTCAGCCGGGAGGCGCGGGCGCGCAATGTCCGCGGCGCCTTCCGCGTGCGTCCCGCGCGGCTGGCGCGGATCGAGGGGCGGCGGATCCTTCTCGTCGACGACGTGCTCACCTCCGGGGCCACGGCCGATGCCTGCGCGCGGGCGCTGCTCAAGGGCGGGGCGCGGGCGGTGTGCGTGCTCACGGCCCTGCGCGTGGGCGAGGAGGGCTGAGGCCCGGCCGTGCGCCGGCGTGCGGGACAGATTGGATCTTGCGTTCGCGCCGCTTATCTCTCCAGAGAAGAGTATCCCGCGCGCGCCGTGTGCGCCGGCGCGGTTTCACGGAGCCGGGCTCTATGACCATGCAGGGACCCAAGGTCGAGATCTACACGACGCTGCTTTGCCCCTACTGCCACCGGGCGAAGGCGCTGTTGCGGAGCAAGGGCGTCGACTTCGTCGAGGTCGATGTCGGCCGGCAGGGCACGCAGCGTCAGGACATGGTGACGCGCGCGGGCGGGCGGCAGACCGTGCCGCAGATCTTCATCGACGGGCGGCATATCGGCGGCTGCGACGATCTCTACGCGCTTGATGCGCGCGGGGAACTCGACCCGATCCTGGCCGCGTGACCGCCATGCATGGTCCCCCCTTGCGCGTGGGCCTCGTCCAGCTCCGCTCCGGCCGGCGGCAGGGGCCCAATATCGACATCGCCTGCGGGCTCATCCGCGAGGCGGCGGCCAGCGGCGCGCAGCTCATCGCGACGCCCGAAATGACCCACATGATCGAGGCCGAGAGCGCGGTGCTGCTCGACACGGCCCGTCCCGAGGCGGAGGATCCGGGCTTCTCCGCCTTCTCGAGCCTTGCCGCCGAACTCTCGGTGACCCTTCTCGTGGGCTCGCTCGCCATCCGCCGGACCGACGGGCGCATCGCCAATCGCAGCTTCCTCTTCGGCCCGGACGGCGCCTGCCTCGCGCACTACGACAAGATCCACATGTTCGACGTCGACCTGCCGGGCGGCGAGAGCTACCGCGAGAGCCGGCATTACGAGGCGGGGACGCGGGCCGTCCTCGCCCGCCTGCCGGGCAGCGGGACATTGCTCGGCCTCACCATCTGCTACGACCTGCGCTTTCCCGCGCTCTACCGCGCGCTCGCCCAGGCGGGGGCCCAGATCATCGCCGTGCCGGCCGCCTTCACGCGCACCACGGGCGAGGCGCACTGGCATGTGCTCCTGCGCGCCCGGGCCATCGAGACCGGCTGCTTCGTCATCGCCCCCGCCCAGGGCGGCCGCACCGAGGTGGGGCGCGAGACCTTCGGCCACAGCCTCGTCGTCTCGCCCTGGGGGCAGGTGGTCGCCGAGGCGGGGACCGACCCCACCGTCATCATCGCCGATCTCGATCTCGCCCAGGTGGCCGAGGCGCGGGGCAAGATCCCGGCGCTGACCCTCGATCGCCCCTTCACGCTGGAGCGGGCCGGGGAGGGGCCGGCATGATCGTCCTCACCGTGCTCTGCGAGACCGACCATGAATTCGAGGGCTGGTTCGCCTCGGCCGAGGCCTTCGAGACGCAGCGCGAGGCCCGCGCCATCGCCTGTCCCGCCTGCGGCAGCACCCGGGTGAGGCGCGGCCTGTCGGCGCCCAACGTCGCCACCCGCAAGGGCCGGGAGGCGGAGCCCGTCACCGCCATGAAGCCCGGCCTCTCGGCCGACCAGCATCGCCTGCGCGCCGTGCTCGCCGCGCTCAAGGCCGAGGTGGAGGCGAGCTGCGACTATGTCGGCGAGGCCTTCGCCGAGGAGGCGCGCGCCATCCATTACGGCGAAAGCGATCCGCGCGGCATCTATGGCGAGGCGAGCGGCGCCGAGGTCGAGGCGCTGCTCGAGGAGGGCATCACCATAGCGCCGCTGCCGCGCCTGCCCGACGAGGCGAACTGACGTCGCCTTCTGCCGTTTGCGTCCCGCTTCCCCTTGCGCGCGGCCCGGACTCCGCCGATCCTGTGATGTGGGCGCGGCATGGTCCCCGGGGTCATGTCCGCGCGCGCCCTCCGCCCCCCTCGAGCCCCGCTCGCCCCGCCCGCTCGGCGGCGCGGCCCAGCCCCTGGAGTGTCCGTGAGCGAGAGCACCGAGACCCTCGATCCGCCCGAAGGGGCCGCCGATCCGGCCGCGATGAGCGAGGAGTTCACGCTCACCCCGTCCTATGTGCGCGCGGTGCTCGACGGGCTGGAGGCGGGCGACGGGGAAGAGGTCCGCAGGCTGATCACGCCCCTTCACGCCGCCGACATCGCCGACCTCATCGGCCTCCTGCGCCCCCTCGAGCGGCGGGCGCTCGTCGACATGCTGGGCGATGATCTCGACCCCGAAGTGCTCTCCGAACTCGACGAGGGCATACGCGACGAGCTTCTGCCCCATCTCGAGCCCTCCGTCGTCGCCCGCGCCATCGAGGCGCTGAACTCGGACGATGCGGTCTATCTCCTCCAGGACCTCGAGGCCGATCAGCAGCAGGCCATTCTCGAGCACGTCTCGGACGCCGACAGGGCCGCCGTCGAGCTCGCCCTTCAGTACCCGGAATATTCGGCCGGCCGGCTGATGCAGCGCGAGATGATCACCGCGCCGCCCTTCTGGACCGTGGGCCGGCTCATCGACCACATGCGCGCGGCGCGGGACCTGCCCGAGACCTTCTTCGAGGTCTTCATCATCGATCCGAGCTTCCAGCCCGTGGGCAAGGTGCCGCTCTCGCGCCTGATGCGCTCGGCGCGCACCGTGCCGCTCGACGAGATCATGGACCAGGACCTCACACTGATCCCGGCCACGATGGAGCAGGAAGAGGCGGCCTATCTCTTCGATCAGTACCACCTCATTTCCGCGCCCGTGGTCGACGATGCCGGCCGGCTCGTCGGCATGATCACCGTCGACGACATCGTGGGCGTCATCCAGGAAGAGAACGAGGAAGACATCTTCGCGCTCGCCGGGGTGGGCGACGAAGAGCTCTCCGACAGCGTGCTGACCACGACGCGGCGGCGGTTCTCGTGGCTGTTCGTCAACCTCCTGACCGCCATCTTCGCCTCGATGGTGATCGGCTTCTTCTCGGGGACGATCGAGGAGATCGTGGCCCTCGCCGTGCTGATGCCGATCGTCGCCTCCATGGGCGGCAATGCGGGGACGCAGACCCTCACCGTCGCCGTGCGCGCGCTCGCCACGCGCGACCTCACGGCGGCCAACGCCGCCCGCATCGTCTATCGGGAAACGGTTGTGGGCGGCCTCAACGGCATGCTCTTCGCCATCATGATGGGCGGGGTCGCGGCGGTGTGGTTCTCCAATCCGCCCCTCGGCGTCGTGATCGGCGCCGCGATGATCGTCAATCTCCTGATCGCCGGCTGCACGGGCATCCTGATCCCCCTCACCCTCGACCGGCTGGGGCAGGACCCCGCCATCTCCTCGGCGGTTTTCCTCACCACCGTCACGGATGTGGTGGGCTTTTTCGTCTTTCTCGGACTTGCCAGCCTGGTGCTGCTTGGCTGACAGTCGGCGGGCAGCGGGGGGCTGTGGACGATCCCCGAAGGAGAGGGTGCACCCATGACTGGCCGAGCTTTCCGGCTGCTTCTCGCGGCGCTCGCCCTTTCGTCCGGCCTCTGGACGGGCGGGGCGTCGGCCGGCTGGCGCCCGGGCGAGCCGATGGATGCGGCGCGCTCCTTCTTCGGCGCCGCGGCGCTCGGCGAGGAGATCTTCGTCGCCGGCGGGGCGAGCCTCCTCGGCCCCACCGACACCGTCGCCGCCTATGATCCGGGCCTCGACTACTGGCGTCCCGTGCCGGCGCTGCCCGAAGGGCGCGAGCAGTTCGGCATGGCCGCGCTCGGCGGCCGGCTCTGGGTCGCGGGCGGCTATGTCGCCGGGTCGAGCGGCCCCACCGCCGATGTGCGGATCTACGATCCCGTCACCGCCGCCTGGACGCAAGGTCCGGACCTGCCCGCGCCCCGCGCCGGCCACGGGCTCGTCGCGGTCGAGGGCCGGCTCTATGTCGTCGGCGGCACGGGCCCCGATCCGGCGGCGGTCTACCGCCTGTCCGGGGACGGGCGTGCCTGGGAGCTCTTCGCGCGCCTCCCCGAGCCGCGCACCCTCGCGGGCATCGTCGCGAGCGGCACGGACATCCACATCGTCGGTGGGCGGATCGATGCCGAGCGGGCGAGTGCCCGGACCGACAGCCTCGACACGCGCTCGGGCGCCTGGCGGCGCGACCCCGACCTGCCGACCCCGCGCGTGGCGCCGGCCGCGGC
>JACAEB010000215.1 GCA_013389075.1 Alphaproteobacteria bacterium | reverse complement strand
CGGCGGTCGTGCTGCCCGAGGCGGGCTTCACGCCGTCCGCGCTCGCCTCGACGCTCGAGCGGCTCCTCGCCGACAGGGACTGGCTCGCCGCCGGCGCGCGCAGCCTCCATGCGGTAGGCCGCCCCGACGCGACGGCGCGGCTCGCCGATCTCGTGGAAGGAGCCGGCGCCGGCCGGATACGGAACAATCCGGATCGCGTGATCCGGCAAGGGAGTGGCTGATGGGCGCGTTACCCTTCGACATCGGTGCGGTGCATTTCGTCGGGATCGGCGGCATCGGCATGAGCGGCATCGCCGAGGTGCTGCACAATCTCGGCTACCGGGTGCAGGGCTCGGATCAGGCCGACACCGCCAATGTGAAGCGCTTGCGCGCGCAAGGCATTCCGGTGACCATCGGCCATGCGGCGGAAAATCTGGGCGAGGCGCGGGTGCTGGTCTATTCCTCGGCCGTCAAGCGTGACAATCCCGAACTCGTCGCCGCCCGCGACCGGCTCATCCCCGTCGTGCGGCGGGCCGAGATGCTGGCCGAGCTCATGCGCCTCAAATGGTGCGTGGCCGTGGGCGGAACGCACGGCAAGACGACCACCACCTCCATGATCGCCGCCGTGCTCGAGGGCGGCGGGCTCGACCCCACCGTCATCAATGGCGGCATCATCAACGCCTATGGCACCAATGCGCGGCTGGGCAAGGGCGACTGGATGGTGGTGGAGGCGGACGAAAGCGACGGGAGCTTCCTCAAGCTGCCGGCGACCGTCGCGGTCGTGACCAACATGGATCCCGAGCATCTCGACCATTACGGCACGTTCGACGAGCTGCGCGAGGCCTTCAAGCGCTTCGTCGAGAACGTTCCCTTCTATGGCTGCGGCGTCCTCTGCATCGACCATCCGGAAGTGCAGGCGCTGATGGGGCGCATCTCGGACCGCCGCGTCGTCACCTATGGCTTCAGTCCGCAGGCGGATGTCCGGGGCGTCAACATGCGCCTCGAGGAGGGTCTGCCCTGCTTCGACGTCATGCTGCGCGACCGGGTGAGCGGCGCGGAGGAGGTGCTGGCCGATGTGCGCCTGCCCATGCCCGGCGCCCACAACGTGCTCAACGCGCTCGGCACGCTCGCGGTCGCGCGCGAGCTGCGCATCGCCCTGCCGCGCGCGCGTGACGCGCTCAAGGCCTTCGGCGGGGTCAAGCGGCGCTTCACCACCACGGGCGAGGTGGGCGGGGTGCGGATCATCGACGATTACGGCCATCATCCGGTCGAGATCGCCGCGGTGCTGAAGGCCGCCCGCGCGGTCGCGCGCGCGCGCGTCATCGCCGTGGTCCAGCCGCACCGCTTCACGCGGCTGCGCGATCTCTTCGACGGCTTCTGCACCTGCTTCAACGATGCCGACACGGTCGTCGTCGCCGATGTCTATCCGGCCGGGGAGGCGCCCATCGAGGGCATCGACCGCGACCATCTCGTGGCCGGGCTGAAGGAGCGCGGCCACCGCCACGTCCTCTCGCTCGAGGGTGCGGACGCGCTGCCCGCGCTCGTGCGCGATCTCGCGGCGCCGGGCGATCTCGTCGTGTGCCTGGGCGCGGGCTCCATCTCGGCCTGGGCCAATGCGCTGCCGGCCGATCTTCTCGCCCTCGGCGGGCCGGCCGGGCAGGGAGGGAGCCGATGAGCGAGGCGGCCTCGCGCGCCCTTCTCGAGCGGATGCCGCGCCTGCGCGGCACGGTGATGACGCAGGTGCCGCTCTCCCGCTACACCTGGTTCCGCGTGGGCGGTCCCGCGGACGTGCTCGTCCTGCCCAAGGACGAGGATGATCTCAAGACGCTGCTCGAAGGGCTGCCCGCGGATGTTCCGCTCACGGTGATCGGGGTGGGCTCGAACCTCCTCGTGCGGGATGGCGGGGTGGCGGGGGTGGTCCTGCGCCTCTCGCCCGATTTCGCGCGCATCCGGCCCGAGGGGGGCACACGGCTGCGGGTGGGCGCGGCGGCGCTCGATGCGCAGGTGGCGCGCGCGGCGCGCGATGCGGGGCTCACGGGGCTCGAATTCCTCGCCGGCATTCCCGGCACCATCGGCGGCGCGCTGCGCATGAATGCGGGCGCCTATGGCCGCGAACTCAAGGATGCGCTGGTCGAGGCGGTGGCCTATGACCGCGCCGGCGCGCGCCACGTCTTCACGCCCGAGGGGCTCGGCATGCGCTATCGCCACACGGACGCGCCCGAGGAGCTCATCTTCGTCGAGGCGCTGCTCGAGGGCCGGCCGGGCGACCGGGCGGCCATTTCCGCACGGATGGACGAGATCACCGGCGCGCGCGCGGCCACCCAGCCGATCAAGGCGCGCACCGGCGGCTCGACCTTCAAGAATCCGCCGGCCGAGCTGTCCGGCGGCCGCAAGGCCTGGCAGCTCATCGACGGCGCGGGCTGCCGCGGTCTTGCCCAGGGCGATGCCCAGGTCTCCGAGCAGCACTGCAATTTCCTGATCAATCGCGGCAATGCGAGCGCCGCCGATCTCGAGCGGCTCGGCGAGACCGTCCGTGCGCGGGTGCGCGCCCGGCTCGGCGTCGAGCTCGACTGGGAGATCAAGCGGATCGGCCGGGAGGCCGGCGAGAGCGAAAAGGCGCGCGATTAGGACGTGCGCGGACGCACGAAAGTGCGGTATGATTCGGCCCCCTGACGGCGATGGGCGG
>JACAEB010000196.1 GCA_013389075.1 Alphaproteobacteria bacterium | reverse complement strand
GGGCTTGCCACCAATGCCGAGCTCGAAGGCGAACGGCTCGACACCGTCTGCGCGCCCGATGCTCCGGGCGCGGCGCTTCTCGCCGAGGCGGCCGATCGCATGCGCCTCTCGGCCCGGGCCTATCACCGTGTGCTGAAGGTCGGGCGCACCATCGCCGACCTCGCGGGCGAGGAGACCGTCCGCCGGCCCCATATCGCCGAGGCGCTCGCCTTCCGCCGGGTCGGCGCGCTGGCCTGAGGGGCAATGCCCGAGGCCTTTCGGCAACAGTCGTGCCAAAAGAGCGCCCCGCCGGCGCGCGCCATGTTGACAGCCAGCGGCAAATCGATCGATACCCTTGGACTGATTGAGGAATCCGGCTGCACGCGCGGTGCGCAAGGCCGCTGAGACGAAAAGGGGCTGGCAATGGCGCGAATCGGACTGCGGAACGCGGGGCTCGCCGCCGGCCTGCTCCTTCTGGCGGGGCCGGCGATGGCCGAATTCGAGGCGCCGTCGGCGCCCGGCGGCATCGGCCCCAGCGAGTTCCGGCCCTCCCTCGCGGGCGCGACGCTCCGCCTCTTCGCCGGACATGACAGCAACGTCTTTCTGGTGCCCGATCGCCCGCCCTTCTTCACGGGGGAGACCGACAGCCCGTTCGTCGGCGCGACGCTCGAGGCCTATGTGGTCAAGCCGATCGGGGCGGGAACCTTGTTCGGCGCCACGCTGCGCGCCGACCGCACCGCCCATACCTCCGATCCCAATAACGGGCTCATGGGCAGCACCGACAAGCCGAGCGACTACGATCTCACCGTGCTCAACCCCAGCCTCTTCGTCGAGCGGCGGGGCGAGGTGAGCGGTCGGGAGGTGGCGCTGCGCGCGGCCTATGACTACAGGATGGAGGATGGTGAGGTGGCCGCCATCGGCCTCGACGCCCACCGCGTCACCGTCAGCCTCCGGACGAATCTCAAGAGCCGGCTCGGCGCCTCGGTCTCCTATGCCATCGCCTGGGAAGAGTTCGAGGTCGAATTCCCCGCGCCCGCGCTCGATGCGCGCGATTCGACCCATGAGACCGTCAGTGCCGAGCTGACCTATCGGTTCCCGAGCCTCAAGCGCAGTCTCGCCGTCCAGCTCGCCTGGAACGACAATGACGCGGACGGATCCAATTTCGACTATGACGGCTACACGATCGGCGCCGTCTTCGACACGCACCTCGTCGACCGGCTCTATGCGCAGGCGGGGGTGAGCTATCAGGACCGCGACTATGAGGGGTTCACCTCGGGCTTCATCACCGCGCCGGGACGCACCGAGCAGCAGGTGCTGACCGCCTCGGCCAAGCTGATGATGGTGCTGAGCCGGCACATCACGCTCGACCTCACCTATGATTACAGCGATTACGACGCGAACCAGCCGCAATTCTCCGGCGACCGGTCGGTCACCACCCTCGGGGCCAGCCTGACCTTCTGAGTGACCCGCCCGCACGAGCCGAGCGAGAGGATTCCGCCATGACCGTCTCTGCCAAGATCAATCGGGGCCTCGCCCTCGCGCTCGCCCTGCCCGCGCTCTTCGCCCTGCCGGCCTGCACCAACATCCCGAATATCGGCGTTTCGTCCGATGTGGCCATGATCATCGGGAGCTATTCGACGAACTTCCGCCAGCGCGGCCTGCGGGGCGCGGCGGGCACATTGCGGGTGTGCACCGGCGTCCATGCACCGGCCGCGAGCGCGCTGGCCGACCAGATGGACGCGCTCGCTGATTCGCTCACCTCGCCCACGCCCACCTCGGCCGAGGAACAGCAGATCGACCGGCTGCACAATCAAGCCTTCAATCTCGCCGTCACCTGCGGTCTCGTCTCGCCCGCGACCCCCAAGGGACCCAACTGGCAGATCACCTGGTGGGACATCTCCTCCCCGTGAGGGATGGGCGGGGGCGGCCCCACTCTTAAACCGTTCTTATGAGGGGCGGGCCTAGCCTCCGCGCATGACCGCGCTCAGCCCCTTGCGGGTCCGGCTCCGGCGCCTTCTGCGCAAGACGCAGGCGCTCCTGTCCGGCCTCCTTGCCTTCATGGCCGCAACGCTCTGCGGCGCCTCGCTCGTGGACGCGCTCGGAACGGGCGGGCCGGAGCGGATGGGCGCCTGGCTCTATGCCGGCTTCTCGGCCCTCGTGCTCGTCTTCGTTCTCTGGACGCTGCTCGACCAGCGGGCCCGGCTCGCGAGCGCGCGCGACAAGACGGCCCGCCTCGAACGCGCGCAAGGGGAGCTCGAGGCGAGCGTCGAGCGGCTGAACGAGATGAACCAGGCCCTGCGCGAGAGCGAGGAGCGCTTCCGCGGCCTCGTCGACGGGCAGGGCGATCTCATCCTGCGGCGCGATCCGCGCGGCTGCGTCACCTTCGTCAACGACATGGTGTGCCGCACCTTCGGCCGGCCGCGCGAGGCCCTTCTCGGGCGGCCCTTCGAGCCCGAGACCGATCCCGCCGAGGGCTCGGGCCTTCTCGGCACGCTCGATGGCACCGCCACCCGGCCCCACCGCGTGCGCTACGACCAGCGGCTCATGACGGTCGAGGGCTGGCGCTGGATCTCCTGGGAGGACTACCCGATCCGGCGGCCCGACGGCTCGCTGCGCGAGCTTCAGTCGGTGGGCCGCGACATCACCGACCGCAAGGAGGCGGAGAAGGCGCTGCAGCGCCATCGCGAGCGCGCCGAGGCCGCCGCCGAGGCCAAGGCGCGCTTCCTCGCCATGATGAGCCACGAGATCCGCACGCCGCTCAACGGCATACTGGGCATGGCGCGGCTTCTCCTCGACACCGCACTCACCGGCGAGCAGCGCACCTATGCCGATGCGGTGCGCCGCTCGGGCGAGGCGCTGCTCGTGCTCGTCAACGACATTCTCGACTTCTCCAAGATGGAGGCCGGGCAGATCGGCATCCGCGAGGCGCCCTTCGACCCGCGCGCCGTCTGCGAGGAGATCGCCGAGCTGCTCTGGCCGCGCGCCTTCGAGAAGGGCATCGAGATCGCCGCCTACATCGCGCCCACCGTGCCGCGCCGGCTGATGGGCGATGCGGCGCGGCTGCGCCAGGTCATCCTCAACCTTGCGGGCAATGCGGTGAAATTCACCGACCGCGGCTCGGTCACGCTCGCCTGCCACTGGCACGAGGGACGGCTCGAGATCGAGGTGGCGGACACGGGCTGCGGCATCCCGCCGGCCATGCTGGAGACCATTTTCGAGGAATTCCAGCAGGTCGACAGCTCGGACGCCCGCCGCCATGGCGGCACGGGCCTCGGCCTTGCCATCTCCCGCCGCCTCGTCCAGGCCATGCAGGGCGAGATCACCGTGGAGAGCGAGCCCGGGGCGGGGTCGATCTTCCGTGTCCACATGCGGGCCGAGCGGGCCGAGGCGGCCGAGGGCGCCGTGGAGCCCGCGTCTGTTCCCATCGTCCTCGACGGCAAGCATGTCCTCCTCGTCGCCGAGGACACGCCGGCCATGACGCTGCTCGCCCGCATGCTCCACGAGGCCGGCGCGCGGGTCGATCATGCGGGCGATGTCGTGGCGGCGCGCGCGGCGGCGGCGGGCGGAACGCTCGACGCCGTGATCTGGAACCTGCCCACCGAAGGCTCGCTCGAGGCGCCCGAGATCCGCCGCCTGCGCGCCGAGCCCTCCCTCTCCGGGGCGAGCTTCGTGCTCATGCTGGCCCCCGAGCAGCGTCAGACGCTCGCCAGCCTCGAGGAGGCGGGCTTTCAGGCCTATCTCATCAAGCCGGTCCGGCAGCCGAGCCTCCTGCGTTTCGTCAGCGGCGAGGGCAGCCC
>JACAEB010000163.1 GCA_013389075.1 Alphaproteobacteria bacterium | reverse complement strand
GACCCCGCCCACGGCAGCCGCCGTGCCGACGCTCGCGCCGGTGACGGCGCCGGCGACCGCGCCCGCACCCGCGCCGATGGCGCCGCCCGTCAGCGCGCCCTGTTCGGTGCGCGAGAGATTGGTGTTGGTGCAGGCCCCGAGGGCGAGCGCCGCACACAGAACCGTTCCGGAAACCAGAGCCTTCATGGGAGCCTCCGCTCAAGCCAACCTTGCCACGCGGCCCGGACCCTGAGGATCCGCCCGCCACAGATGATATGGACGCGGACCGGTCTGACCGAAAGCTGTCCGCGACCTTACGTTTTCGACAGAGTGTGGCGGAAAGGGGGCGGCCCGCCCGCCTCACGCATTGAAGCGGAAATGCATCACATCGCCGTCGGCGACCACATAGTCCTTGCCCTCGAGCCGCATCTTGCCGGCCTCGCGCGCGCCGGCCTCGCCCTGGCAGGCGATGTAGTCGTCATAGCCGATGGTCTCCGCACGGATGAAGCCGCGCTCGAAATCGGTATGGATGACGCCGGCGGCCTGCGGCGCCCGCGTGCCGGCCGTGATGGTCCAGGCGCGCGCCTCCTTGGGGCCGGCGGTGAAATAGGTGATGAGACCGAGAAGGTCGTAGCCCGCCCGGATCAGCCGGTCGAGCCCGGGCTCGGCGAGGCCGAGGCTTTCGAGATAGTCGCCGCGCTCCTCGGGCGGAAGCTGCGCGAGCTCGGCCTCGATCCGTGCCGAGATGATCACCCCGCGCGCGCCTTCAGCGGCGGCGCGCTCGAGCACCTTCTGCGAGAAGGCGTTGCCCGTGGCGGCCGAGGCCTCGTCGACATTGGCGACATAGAGAACGGGCTTGGCGGTGAGGAGGTTGAGGGCCTTGAAGGCCGTCTCGTCCTCGGAGGCGACCTCGAGCCGGCGCGCCGGCCTGCCCTCGCGCAGGAGCTCGAGCGCGCCGCTCATCAGGGTGAGCTGGGCGCGGGCCTCCTTGTCGCCGGTCTTGGCCTTCTTCTCGATCGCCACCACGCGCCGCTCGAGACTGTCGAGATCGGCCAGCATGAGTTCGGTCTCGACCGTGTCGGCATCGGCGAGGGGGTCGATCCGGTTCTCGACATGGGTGATGTCGTCGTCCTCGAAGCAGCGCAGCACATAGGCGATGGCGTCGACCTCGCGGATATGGGCGAGGAACTGGTTGCCGAGCCCTTCGCCCTGGCTTGCCCCGCGCACGAGCCCGGCGATGTCGACGAAGGTGAGGCGGGTCGGGATGATGGTCTGGGATTTCGCGAGGCGCGCCAGCTCGGTGAGGCGCGGATCGGGCACGGCGACCTCGCCCACATTGGGCTCGATCGTGCAGAAGGGGTAGTTGGCGGCCTGGGCGGCGGCCGTCTGGGTGAGGGCGTTGAAGAGGGTCGACTTGCCCACATTGGGCAGGCCCACGATGCCGCACTTGAATCCCATGGCTCGCCTCTCCCTTGCCTGCCTCAGCCCGTCCTGTCGTCACCGCCCGCCGGGGCGGGCCCCTCCGGCGGCGGGGGAAGGGCCTGGGCGCAGCGGCGGACGAAATCGGCGTCCCGGCCCTCGATCAGCAGGCTGACGGAGCGGGCGATCTCCTCGAGCAGGGGATCGAGCCAGGCCGCGTCGGCCTTCGAGAAGTCGGACAGGACGTGGCCGGTGACGCGGGACTTGTCGCCCGGGTGTCCGATCCCGATGCGCACCCGCTTGAAGTCGGGCCCCACGGCCGCGGCGATCGAGCGGATGCCGTTATTGCCGGCATGGCCGCCGCCGACCTTCACGCGCACCCGGCCGGGGGGCAGGTCGAGCTCGTCATGCAGCACCGCGATGCGGTCGAGGCCGAGCTTGTAGAACTGGACGGCCTCGGCCACGGCATTGCCCGACAGGTTCATGTAGGTCTGCGGCTTGAGGAGAAGCACTTTCTCCGCGCCCGCCGCCGTCTCGACCGTCCCCTCGCGCGTCACCGCCTGGAAGCGCGTGCGCTCGGGACCGAAGCCGTGCCGCGCGGCGATGGCGTCGCCCGACATGAAGCCAACATTGTGGCGGTTGCCCGCATAGCGGGCGCCGGGATTGCCGAGCGCGACGAGGAGGAACATGAGCGCGGTCGCTCCGTCAGCGTCCGGCCTCCCCGGCGGGCCGGCTTGTCAGCCCTCGGTGGTGCCCGTGCCGTCCTGGGCGCCCTCGGCGTCCGACTCGGCGGAGCGCAGGCTCGACGGGGCGACGAGGGTGGCGATGGTGAAGTCGCGATCGGTGATGGTGGGGACCACGCCGGCGGGCAGCGTCACCGCCGAGATGTGGATGGAATCGTTGATGTCCGCCGTGGACAGATCGATTTCGATCGCTTCGGGAATGGAGTCGATCGGGCAGGTGAGCGACACCTCGTGGCGCACGATGTTCAGCACGCCGCCGCGCTTGAGGCCCGGCGAGGTCTCCTGCCCGGTGAAGTGCACGGGCACGTCCACGGTGATCGTGGCGCCTTCCTTCAGACGGAGGAAGTCGACATGGACGGGAATGTCGGTCACGGGGTGGAACTGCACGGCGCGCGGAATGACGCGGGTGCGGGCGCCGCCGAGATCGAGTTCGTAGAGGGTCGACAGGAACTTGCCGGTCTGCACCGCCTTGATGAGGTCCTTGCGCAGGACCGAGACGGGCTGGGGGTCTTCGCCGGCGCCGTAGACGATGGCGGGGACGCGGGCGGCCCGCCGCGTCTCGCGCGCGCCGCCGGTACCGGTCCGCTCGCGCAGCTCGGCGCTCATGGGCAGAATCTGGCTCATCGTGTCGTCCTCGTCTTCAGGGCCCGGCCCGGGGCTCATTCGTCCCGAGAGGGCGCGCTCGCGCGGGATCCGCCGCGCGGGTCGATCCGGGCTGTCGGAAGGGGGCAAGGTTTAGCCGAAGGCGGCGCCCGCCGCAATGGGGGCTCAGTCGAACAGGCTCGAAACGGATTCTTCCTTCGCGATGCGCCGCATGGCTTCGGCGATCAGCGGCGCGATGGGCAGGACGCGAATGTTGGGAGCCTTCTCGACATCCTCGGTCGGGTCGATGGAGTCGGTGATGACGAGCTCGCGCAGGGCGGAGTCCGCGACGCGCGCCACCGCCCCGCCGGACAGGACCCCGTGGGTCACGTAGGCGGCGACCGATTTGGCGCCCTTCTCCATCAGCGCCTGGGCGGCGTTGCAGAGCGTGCCGCCGCTGTCCACGATGTCGTCCACCAGGATGCAGGCCCGGCCCTCGACCGTGCCGATGATGTTCATCACCTCGGACTCGCCGGGCCGCTCGCGGCGCTTGTCGACGATGGCGAGGTCGGCGTTGAGCCGGCGCGCGAGCTGGCGGGCGCGCACCACGCCGCCGACGTCGGGCGAGACGATGACGGGCGATTCCCCGTGCAGGTTCTCGTGGATGTCGCGCTCGAAGACGGGCGCCGAATAGAGATTGTCGGTCGGAATGTCGAAGAAGCCCTGGATCTGCCCGGCATGGAGATCGAGTGTGAGGACCCGGTCCGCGCCCGCCTTGGTGATCAGATTGGCCACGAGCTTGGCCGAGATGGGCGTGCGGGGGCCGGGCTTCCGGTCCTGCCGCGCATAGCCGAAATAGGGGATGACCGCCGTGATCCGCCGGGCCGAGGCCCGGTTCAGCGCGTCGATGCAGATCAGGAGTTCCATCAGGTGGTCGTTGGCGGGGAACGAGGTCGACTGGATGATGAAGACATCCTCGCCGCGCACGTTCTCGAGGATCTCGACGAACACCTCCATGTCGGCGAAGCGCCGCACGGTCGCCTTGGTGAGCGTGAGATTGAGAAAGCCGGCGATGGCCTCTGCCAAGGGCCGGTTCGAATTGCCTGAGAGGAGTTTCATCATCGGCCCCGGTCCCCCGACGATCGGATACATGCCCTTCGCCGGAAGCGTCCTTCGCCGGCGCGTCGGGCGACGCGCGGGATGTGTGACGGTTCGGTAAAGGCCGCGAGCTTCATAGCAATGCGCCCTTCTGCTGTAAACTACGAGCAAGGAGCATTTTGCGCCTCAGTCGGCGCCGAGCGGGCCGCGCAGCCGCGCCCCCGCGCCCGGTCCGGCACGGCCCGGACCCCCTTGCGCCGCGGCGTCGCGCAGGAGTGGAACGAGGCCCTCGGCGGCGCCGATGGCCGCGAGCGCGGCCACCTCGCCCCAGGGGCCGTCCAGCATGCCGTGCGGAACCGCGTTGGCCTGGGAGAGGACGCCGACCTCCGCTCCGGCCGCGTCCTGCACGGTCCAGACGAGGGCGACTTTGTCCGCCTGCGGAGAAAGCGGCTCGACGCTCACCGCCACCTCGAGGACGAAATCGCCCGGCACCCCCGGCGCGAGGGGAAGCACCGCGATGCCGTGCTCGGAGAGCGCGCGCGTGATGGCGGTAGACAGCGACTGCGGCCCGTCTCCCGGCGCCGTGTCGATGGGGGCGAGGGCGATGAGCACGGGCGAGCGCTCGGCGCGCTGGGTGTCGGTGGGGCCGAGCCCCGCGCGGGCATCGAGCGCGGTGCGCAGGGCCGTCGCGGTCTCGCGGCCGAGGCGTGTGACGAAGGCCTCCCCCTCGGGGCTGAGGCCGCCCCGCTCGAAGAGCGGACCCTCGGGCAGGGGCGCGCGCGCGACGAAGCGCGCCGGCACCTCCGCCTCGGGGCTCGCGAGATCGAAGGCGATCTGGAGCGCGACACCCCGTCCGTCCTCGGCGTAATGGGCATGCCCCGCAAGGCTCTCCGCCCCCGGAGCCGCCTCGATCAGCCGCACGGCGATGTCCCGCTCGGCCGCCGCCTCGGCGATCGCGGACCGCAGCGGCTCGTCGAGATCGGCGGGGAGGTCGGCGATGGGCGGCAGGGCGATCAGCGCGCCCTCGGTGATGCGCTCGAGAAGCTCCGGCGCCTTGCCGCCCGGATTGCCGGCGAAGATCGAGAAGGGCGAGGGGCCGCCCGCCCGCGCGATGGCCATGTCGCGATCCTGGAAGAGGGTGCAGCCACCCGATGCCAGCGCGAGGGCGAGGCCAAGCGCGCGGAGGGCGAGGCCCGGCGCGGGGCGGTGCGAGCGCGTCACGCGCCGTCCCCCGACAATCCGATCACGGAGAGATTGCGGCCATAGTCGGGCTCGCCCCGGTGCGTCGTGCGGCGGAAGCTGAAGAAGCTCTCGGGCTCGGAATAGGTGCAGCGGGCGAGGGTCGCGACCGTGCCGAGGCCCGCCGCGCTCAGCCGGTCCAGCACATAGGCCTGAAGATCGAAGCGCGGGCGGGCGTCCGGCGACGTCCGGGCGAAATAGCGCGCATTGGCCGCGTCGTCGGCGAGGAAGCGCGCCTCGAATTCGGGGCCCACCTCATAGGCGGCGCCCGAGATCGACGGGCCGAGAACGGCGGCGATGCGGCCCCGATCGGCCCCGAGCCTCTCCATGGCGGCGATCGCGGATTCGAGCACACCGCCGAGGGCGCCCTTCCAGCCGGCATGGGCTGCGCCGATGATGCCGGCCTGCCGGTCCGCGAAGAGGACGGGCGCGCAGTCGGCGGCGAGGACGCCGATGAGAAGCCTCGGCCGGTCGGTGACGATGGCATCGGCCCTCGGCGCGGCCCCCGGCGCCCAGGGCGCCTCGGCGCGGACGGCCTCGGCGGAATGGATCTGGTGGACGGTGAGTACCGGCGCCCGCGCCTGCCCGAGCGCCGCCGCGATCCGCGCCCGGTTCTCGGCGACGGCGGCGGGATCGTCGTCCGAGCCGAAGCCGCAATTGAGGCTCTCGAAGAGGCCCGTCGACACCCCGCCCTGGCGGCCGAAAAATCCGTGCACGACATTCTGGGCGGAAAGGGCGGGCTCGGTCAGCGGGACGGGCAGGCGCGTCACGGGCGGGACCTCCGGTCGGGGGCGGGGCGGTCGAGGGCAGTATCGAAGCCGGGCGGGGGCGGGGCGCCCTCGGGGCCGATCGCCATCGCCTTGAAGAGCGTGCCCATGCCGGAGGGATCGGCGAGCCGGCGGGCGCCGGCAAGGATGTCCGCGTCCGCGCCCCTCTCCGCGAGGCGGGCGGCGCGCGCGGAGAGCCCGAGCGCCTCGAGGAACGCCCCCTGCGTCACCGGTCCGTGCACGGCCGCGCCCTCGGCCCGCGCGCGGGCACGCAGGCGGGCGAAATTGACATGGGCGGTGAGGTCCTGCCCGCCGAGGGCCTCCAGCACCGGCGCCGGGCCATGGGCGGCCATGGCCTGGAGCGTGTCGCCCGTCCCGTCCTCGCTCGATCCATAGTCGATGAACAGGGCAAGGCCCATCCGGGTCCGGAACAGCCCGGCAAGGCGCGCGAGAAGGGCCTCGGCCTCCGGGCAGCGCTCGAGCAGCGTCCCCTCGCTTGCGGCGCCGGCGGGCGGGTCGATGATCCCGGACGGCACGGGCCCCCCGAGACCGAAGGTGAAGGCGCCGTCCGGCGCGAGCCCCACGAGGCGTTCGCGGAAGGCGCCGCGCGCATGCACGAACTGGCGGATGGGCAGGGCGTCGAGAAATTCGTTGCCGAGCACGAACAGCGCCCCGCCCTCGGCCTCCGCGGCCGCGAGGGCGGATCCGGCGTGGCCGTGCCAGCGCGGAGACACGGATCCGAGCGCCCGTGCCTGGGCGGCCTTGAGCACCGGGCTCACCTCGACGAGGTGCAGCCGCAGGGCGGCGCCGAAGGCGGGCCGGAGGGCAGCCGCGCGCAGGGCATCGGCCATCAGCGTGCCCCGGCCCGGCCCCAGCTCCACGAGATGAAGGGGCGCGGGCGCGCCGAGATCGAGCCAGTGCTGGAGAAAGAAGAGCCCGACGAGCTCGCCGAAGATCTGCGAAATCTCCGGCGCGGTGGTGAAGTCGCCCCGCGCGCCGAACGGATCGCGGGTCGTGTAGTAGCCCGCCTCCGGATGGGTGAGCGCGAGCGCCATGATGGCGGAGACGGGCTGGGGGCCGTCGGCCAGTATCTGCCGGCGGAGAAGCCGCGCAAGGGGGGTCTCGGTCCGATCGTCCGTGTCCATCGCCGAAGCGCCGCTCACCCCGTCCTCTCTCACGGCTGCCGGGCGCGGGCGCTCGAGGGGTCCCGCGCCGCCGCGTCGGGGCGCGCGCGGAGCCCGTACCAGAGGAAGAACGCGCCCGCCGCCCACATGGGGATCGACAGAAGCATGCCCATGGTGAAGGGACCGAGAATGTTCGTGCCCGAATCCTTGAAGAATTCGGAGAACGTCCGCGCGAGCGAATAGCCGGTGAGGAAGACGCCGATGGCGAGCCCCGGCCGGCGCAGGAGGGGGGTCCGGTGGGTCAGGTAGAAGAGGACGGCGAAGAGGAGCAGGCCCTCCGTTGCCGCCTCGTAGAGCTGGACCGGATGGCGCGGCTCGAGCCCGGCCGGGCAGCCGCCGCCATGGGTCCGCCGCACCACCTCGTTGCAGAAGATGACACCCCAGGGGGCGGTGGTGACCTTCCCCCAGAGCTCGGCATTGATGAAGTTGGCGCAGCGCACGAGCGCGATGCCCACCGGTGTCGCCACGGCGAGGAGGTCGCCGAGCCGCACGAGGTCGATGCCGTTGCGGCGGGCGAAGAGGACGAGGGCGAGGATCACCCCGATGAGACCGCCATGGAAGGACATCCCGCCCTGCCAGACGGCGAAGATTCGCCAAGGCGCCTCGAGATAGATGTCCGGACCCCGGCCCGCGCCGCACAGGCCGTGCCCGTCTCCGGCGAGCCCGCAATAGAGGAGGTCATAGAAGAGGATCGAGCCGAGCCGGCCGCCGATGATCACCCCGAGCGTCACCCAGACGAGGAAGTCGTCGACCTGCAGGGGCTGGACGGGCGGGGCGACGCCATGGCGCTTGCGCTCGGCCTCGGTGTAGCGGCCCTTGAAGCCCACGCGCGGCAGGGCGTCGAGGTGGCGGGTCGGCCAGAGCCGGTCGAGCGAGAGGAGGTAACGCAGATACCACCAGCCGAAGAGCAGCGCGGCGATATAGCTCAGCGCGTACCAGCGGATGGCGAGCGGCCCGATCTCGATGAGGACCGGATCGATCTCGGGGAAGACGAGCGCGGAGACCGGCATGAAACCTTCCTTTCGGCGAGGGGTGCGAGAAGGTCGGCCGCCCCGCGCGCGGCGTCAAGCCCGCGGCCGCGGACCGGGTGCGACGCTCGCGAGGGTCACGATTTCCCCAAACTCGCCCTATATGTCGGGGCATGACCGCCCGACGCGGTCCGCGGATGCGAGAGGAGAGCGCCCCATGCAGACCACCAACCGCTTCTTCGACGAGATCTCCCGGGTGATGACCGGTGCCGCGGGCGCCGCCCAGGGGCTGCGTCAGGAGGCCGAGACGCTGATCCGCTCGCAGGTCGAACGCATGGCGGGCGATCTCGATCTCGTGACGCGCGAGGAGTTCGACGCGCTCAAGGCCATGCTACTCGCCTCGCTGGCCGAGCGCGAGGCGCTGGCCGCGCGCGTCGCGCCGCAGGAGGCGGCCGCCCCGACCCCGGGCACGGCGCCGCAGAAG
>JACAEB010000186.1 GCA_013389075.1 Alphaproteobacteria bacterium | reverse complement strand
TCGCGCTTGCGGCCGAAGCCGGGCCGGCGGGTGAGCGCGAAGCCCGCCTCGGCAAGGCCCGTCCGGACGCGGGCGGCGACCGTATAGGTCGCAAGGCGCGCGCCGGGCGCGGACAGCCGGGCGGTCTCGCGGAAGAGGGCGGGGCTCCACATCTCGGGATTGCGGGCGGGGGAAAAGCCGTCGAGGAACCAGGCATCGATGCGCGCCTCGAGCGCGCCGAGCATCTCGGCGGCATCGCCGACGAGAAGGGTGAGCCGTGTCCGGAGCGATCCGAGCTCGATCCGGTGGAACCCCGCGCAAGGCGCGGGCCAGGCGTCGATCAGCTCGGCCGCCGCCGGCGCCAGCGCGGGCTCGCGCGCCGACAGACGGCCGAGGGCCTCGCAAAGCTTGTCCCGCGTGAGCGGGTAGAGCTCGGTCGAGACATAGTCGAGCCAGCCCTCCTCGGTCGCCTCCCGCCAGGTGAGCGCGGTCACGAGAAGGTTGAGCCCGGTGCCGAACCCCGTCTCGCCGATGGCGAAGCGGGCGCGACCCGCAAGGGCCGCCGGCAGGTCGCAGCCCTCGAGAAACACGTGGCGGGTTTCCGCGACCCCGCCCTCGCGCGAGAAATAGACGTCGCCGAAGCGCGCCGAGACGGGCGTGCCGCTTTCGTCGAAGGCGATGTCGGACGGGCCGGGTGGGCGGAGGCGCATCGGCGGGTGCTCGCGCGTTTGGCGGAGGTCCCGACGCAGGCGTAAGATGGGTGCGTGGAGACCGCCGGCAGGTTTAGGACGCCCGGGGGCCCCCGCGCCAGACCGGACCCCCTTTTCCCGCGCGTACCGCCAGCTCATGTCGTCCCGCCCCGTCCCCCCCACAGACAAGCGTCGCCGGCCGGCCCCGGCCGCGCGCGCGCGGCTGCCGGCGCTGATCGAGGCCATCGAGCATCATGGCGGGCGCCTCACCCCCATGCGGGAATGGGTGCTGCGCCAGCTCGCGGCGGCGGAGGGGGCGGTCAGCGCCTATGATCTCATCGAACGGCGCAGCGCCGAGACCGGCCGGAAGGTCGGGCCGCCGACCATCTATCGCGCGCTCGAGTTTCTGGAGGAGATGGGCGTCGTGGACCGGCTCGTCAGCCGCAACGCCTATGTCCTCTGCATGGGCCCGCACGATCATGGAAGCGGCGAGGCCGTCTTCTATCACTGCCGGAGCTGCGGGCGGACGAGCGAGGTCGCCGACCCCGAGCTCGGGCGGCTGATCGCCGGCCATGCCCGCACGCTCGGCTTCGACACCGAACGGCCGACCCTGGAAGTCGCCGGACGCTGCGAGGCCTGCCGCAAGGCTTGATCGGCGCGCCGTCCTCGCCAATCTTGGGGCCATGGCAGACGCCCCCTCGCTCGACGATCTCTATTCCCAGCGCATCCTGCGCCTTGCCGCCGACATCGGGCGGATCGGCCGGCTGCCCGCCCCCGGGGCGCGGGTGAGCGCCGTCTCCCCCCTCTGCGGCTCGAAGGTGACGGTGGACCTCGTGATGGAGGGCGACCGGGTCACCGATTTCGCCCATGAGGTGAAGGCCTGCGCCCTCGGCCAGACGGCGGCCTCGGTGATGGCGGCCCATGTGGTGGGTTCCGACGCGGCCGAGCTGCGGGCGCTGCGCGAGACGATGCGCGCCATGCTGAAGGAGGGCGGTCCGCCCCCGGAAGGCAAATGGGCCGATCTCGAAGTGCTCACCCCCGTCCGGGACTACAAGGGCCGGCACGGCTCGGTCATGCTGACCTTCGATGCGGTGGTCAGGGCGATCGATCAGATCGAGTCGCAGCGGGGCTAGGTCCGGCCTGGACGGTCGTCGGCCCCGACATGCGAGCCGTCTCCGGCTCGCCTGGAGCCCCGGGATGCCGGATGAGGTCCGACACCTCGGCCCGGGCTTCCGCATGGTCGTCGACCAGTGACTTCAACGCCCAGCCATAGAGGACGGCGAAGACGGCGAAGAAGACGAGGGCTCCGATGGTCAGAATCAGCCGACTGGCCGTCGACATGCGCGTGCTCACCCGGATCTCTTCCCGGAAAAGCGCCAGGATCTCACGCCGATCGCTCGCGGTCAGCTTCGAGACTTCGATGTGGGTGCTTCCCCCAAGGCCCGCGGAGAAGGCCGCCGATGCCTTCGGACCGATCCTCACTACGCCCCATTCGAGCGTTGCGGGAATACGCAGGCGCTCGAGCGTCCGCGTGAAGGCGAGCGTCGTGTCCGCGACGCCCGCGCCTGACACGGTCCAGGTCCGGCCGTAGGCGCTTAAGCCCCAGATGAAAAAGAACAACCAGTGCGCGAGCACGACCAGAGTTACCGGCACCGCCTCCTCGCTGCGGGAGAACAGGCCGAGGAAGGGACCGGCAATGGCGAGGGACAGGCCGACCAGACCCATGGACACGCCCAAGGGAGACCGGCCCATCCATCCGTGGACCCTGACGCGGCCGGATCCGGCTTCGGCGAGGGATTGGACCGTAATGATGGCGGCGCCGATGAGCGAAAGCCCCGTGCCGAGATAAACGGACCGCACGGCCCAATGTGTGGACCAGATCGCTTCCAGCCAGAGGCCGAGAGCCTCTCCCACCGCCCTGCCCCCCAAAATGGCCCCCTTGGGGCCCCCGATCAGTCCGTCAGTCCCTGCCGTTGCAGCTCGTCCGTGACGCCCACGGGCTCGCCGAGCGAACGGTCGAGCGTGCGGGCCTCCTCGAAGAAGGCCTGCGCGCCCGCCTCGTCGCCTGCCGCGCGGCGGGCGAGGCCGAGCTTGACCAGCGTACGCGTCGTGCCCGGATAGTCCTCGATGAGGGCCATGTGGGCGAGGGCGGTGCGCAGCGTCTCCTCCGCCTTGGGGAAGGCGCCGCCCGCGAGCTGGGCCTCGCCGAGCGCGAGGAGCGCCCAGGCCTCGGCGGCGCGGTCGCCGCTCGCCCGGGCCTTGGCGAGGGCGGCGACGGCGCCGCGCGTGTCG
>JACAEB010000042.1 GCA_013389075.1 Alphaproteobacteria bacterium | reverse complement strand
GTGCGCCTCTTCGAGGCGCCCGGCGTCGCCGCGGCCGGGGAGGGCGATCTGCGCGTGCGCATCGTGCAGCCGAGCGTCCCGCAGTCCGAGAAATGGCGGCCCGAGAACCGCGCCTGGATCTGGGACCGGCTTCTGTCGCTGACGGCCGCGCGCGGGGAGGACGAGGGGCAGAGGGTGCTCGTCGTCTGGCCCGAATCCGCCGTTCCCTTCGTCCTGTCCCGGAACGAGACGGCGCTCGCCGAGATCGGCGAGACGCTGGGGCCCGACCGCATGCTCGTCACGGGCGCGAACCGCCTCGCGGGGGCCGGATCCTCGCTCGAGGCGTTCAATTCCGTGCATGTCGTCAATGGCGAGGGGACGATCCTTGCCACCTATGACAAGCATCACCTGGTTCCGTTCGGGGAATATCTGCCCTTCCGGCCGCTTCTCGAGGCGATCGGGCTCGAGAAGCTCACCGAGGGCATCGGCTTCAGCGCGGGACGGGGGCTGCAGACGCTGGTCGTGCCGGGCCTTCCGGCCATCGGCCCGCTCGTCTGCTACGAGGCAATTTTCCCCGTCGCGGTCACCGATCCGCGCCGGCGGCCCGATGTCCTCGTCAACCTCACCGACGACAGCTGGTTCGGCCCCTTCGCCGGCCCGCGCCAGCACCTCGCCATCGCACGGATGCGCGCCATCGAGGAAGGGCTGCCGCTCGTCCGCGCGGCGAATTCGGGCATCTCCATCGTGGCCGATCCGCGCGGCCGCGTGATCGGCCGGCTGGGCGTGGGCGAGATCGGAACGATCGGCGTCGCGCTTCCGGCCGCGACGGCCCCCACGCCCTATGCGCGCCTCGGGGATCTCGTCTTCCTCGGGCTCCTCCTCGCCGCTGCGCTCTGGGCGCGCTACAGCGAGGCCGGGCGCATCTTCTAGCGCGCAGCCTTGCTTGACATAGCCACGGAACCGGCCAAATGTGTCGGCAGCGATGCACGCTAAACGAGTGGCGGCGTGAAAGTTCCACTCGGACTCACGCGGGCTCGCCCTGGCGATGGTTGCGGTGGAGTGCGCGGTGAAGAAGTCACCCAATCCGATCGATGTCCATGTCGGCAGCCGCGTCCGGCTGCGGCGCATGCTGATCGGCATGAGTCAGGAGCGCTTGGGGGAGCTTCTTGGCCTGACCTTCCAGCAGGTCCAGAAATACGAGAAGGGCGCCAACCGGATCGGCGCGAGCCGCCTGTTCCAGATCGCGCGGATCCTGGGCGTGCCCGTCCAGTTCTGCTTCGACGACGCCCCGACCGAGGGGGGCGCGGGCCTCGCCGCCCCCGGCTTCGCGGAAGCCGACCAGACTCCCTTCATCCTCAATTTCGTCTCGAGCTCGGAAGGGCTCGAGCTCAATCGCGCCTTCACCGCGATTTCCGACCCCAATGTGCGCAAGCGCATCATCGAGCTCGTGCGCTCGCTCGGGGAAAGCGGCGCGGACTGAGCCTTTGCCGGGCGCCTTTGCCGGGGCGGGGCCTTGTTTTTGGCCGGTGCTCTGTGCTTCAACCATGGCCACGGTCCCCGGGGAGAGCGATCGGGGCTGTCTCACGTCTGACTGGCGCGTCCGCTGGAAAACGGCTTCCACGTGACGCCGTCCGGCTCGTCCGGAGGGCGGCGCGGGCCGCGGCGCGCCCCTCGCCGATCGCGGCGCATGAGCAGCTCTGCTCCCGCGCACCTCCCGACGTGACCGTGGCAGGGCCGGTGCGCCCCCGGGGCAGGCGGGCGGCGCCGGCAAATGGGCCCGCTCTTGCAGGGCGGGCCGGAAAGTACGGCCGGTGCCGGCGCGTCCGGGCGGGTCTTGCGCAGATTGATTGAGAGGATCGAGCTCCGTGACACGAAAAAGCTATCTCTTCACCAGCGAAAGCGTATCCGAAGGCCACCCCGACAAGGTCTGCGACCGCATCTCCGACGCCATTGTCGACACCTATCTCGCCGCCGACCCCTATTCGCGCGTGGCCGTCGAGTCGCTGACGACCACCAACCGGATCGTCATCGCCGGCGAGGTGCGGGGCTCGGACAAGATCACGGCGAGCCATCTCGAGGAGGTCGCCCGGGCGGCGGTGCGCGAGATCGGCTACGAGCAGGACGGCTTCCACTGGAAGAAGGCCGCCTTCGAATGCTACGTGCACGCCCAGTCGGCGGACATCGCGCAGGGCGTGGACAGCGCCGGCAACAAGGACGAGGGCGCCGGCGACCAGGGCATCATGTTCGGCTATGCCTGCCGCGAGACCGACGTGCTGATGCCCGCGCCGATCCATTATGCGCACGCCATCCTGCGCAGCCTCGCCGAGGCCCGCCATTCGGGCGCCCAGCCCGAGCTCGAGCCCGACGCGAAGAGCCAGGTGACGCTGCTCTATGAAAACGGCAAGCCGGTGCGCGCGACCTCGGTGGTCGTCTCGACCCAGCACCGGGACGGGCTCACCTCCGAGCAGGTGCGCGAGATCGTGCGCCCCTACGTGCTCGACGTGCTGCCCGAAGGCTGGATGTGCCCCGAGGACGAGTTCTACGTGAACCCCACGGGCAAGTTCGTGATCGG
Source organism: Alphaproteobacteria bacterium (assembly GCA_013389075.1). Lineage (GTDB taxonomy): Bacteria > Pseudomonadota > Alphaproteobacteria > JACAEB01 > JACAEB01 > JACAEB01. Next base: position 4,907 of record JACAEB010000042.1, on the reverse strand, counting down.
CGGTCCCGACGGGGACACCGGGCTCACCGGCCGCAAGATCATCGTCGACACCTATGGCGGCGCCGCGCCCCATGGCGGCGGGGCCTTCTCGGGCAAGGACCCGACCAAGGTCGACCGCTCGGCCGCCTATGCCGCGCGCTATCTCGCCAAGAATGTCGTGGCCTCCGGCGTCGCCGATCGCTGCACGCTCCAGCTCGCCTACGCCATCGGCGTATCGAAGCCCCTCGCCCTCTATGTCGATCTCCACGGCACCGGCCAGGTGGACGAGAGCCGGCTCGAGAAGCGGCTCATGGAAATCATGAACCTCTCCCCGCGCGGCATTCGCGAGCATCTCCATCTCAACCGGCCGATCTACGCCCGCACGGCGGCCTATGGCCATTTCGGGCGCGAGCCGGAGGCCGATGGCGGCTTCTCCTGGGAAAAGACCGACCTCGCGGACGCGATCAAGTCGGCCTTCTGATCCAGAGCACGATGGGCCGAGCCCCGCCCGACACGCCGGGCCTCAAACGCCTCTTCGGCCGGAAGCGGGGCCACAAGCTCCGGGCCGGCCGGGCGGCCGAGCTCGAGGGCCGGCTGCCCGATCTCAGCCCCCCGCTCGACGGGGAGGGTCCGCTCGACCTCAGGGCCGTCTTCGCGGCGCGCGGACATCCGGTGCGACAGGCGCGGCTCGAGATCGGCTTCGGCGGGGGCGAGCATCTCCTCGCCGAGGCCACGGCCCATCCGGAGACGGGCTTTCTCGGGGTCGAGCCCTTCCTCAACGGCCTCGCCCGCGCGGTGGCCGAGACGGGCCGGCTCGGGCTTGCGAACGTGCTCCTCGCCGGGGGCGATGCGCGCGATCTCCTGCCCCGCCTCGCGGATGGCTCGCTCGCGCGGGTGGATCTCCTCTATCCCGATCCCTGGCCCAAGGCGCGCCACCACAAGCGCCGCTTCGTCTCGCCGGCGAGCGTCGCCGAGCTCGCCCGGGTGATCGCGCCCGGTGGCGAGCTGCGCGTGGCGAGCGACATTCCCTCCTATGTCGACTGGACGCTCGCCCATGTGCTGGGCCCACGGGTGGAGGGCGCTTTCGTGTTCCTGGCCGAATGCGCGGCCGACTGGGAGCACCCCTGGGCGGGCTGGCCCGGCACGCGCTATGAGGCGAAGGCCCTGCGCGAGGGCCGGGTGCCCACCTATCTGCGCTTCGCGCGGAGCTAATCCGGCCACGCGAAAAAAGGCTGACAAAGCCGCGCGCCCGCGCTATATGCTCGCCTCAGGTATCCCGTCCGGATGCCTGCTTCCATGACAATCGGGTCTGAACGGGGCGGCGCCGGGCGCACCGCCTCCGACATGCTTTTCGGCATGGGCGGGGCGGGCGGAGGCCTCCTTGAGTTTTCGAGCCGAGTGAAACCGCCATGGCGCGCGAACGCCTGCCGATCGAGGACACGGTCCGTGAGCTGATCGAACCCGCCATCGAGGAGATGGGGTTCGAGCTCGTCCGTGTGCGCCTCAGTGGCGGGGGACGCAGCCGGACGCTCCAGATCATGGCCGAACGGCCCGACGGGACCATGGATGTCGATGCCTGCGCGAAGCTCTCGCGCGCGGTCTCGGCCATTCTCGACGTCGCCGATCCGATCGATGGACCCTATGCGCTGGAGCTCTCCTCGCCCGGGCTCGACCGGCCGCTCACGCGGCTCAAGGACTATGCCGGCCATGTCGGCCACGAGGCCAAGCTCGAGCTGAGCCGGCCGCGCGAGGGGCGCAAGCGCTTCCGGGGCATCATCGCCGGCGTCGAGGGCGGGGAGATCCGTCTCTCCCTGCCGCCGGGCGAGGCGGGACCCGACGCGAGCGAGCTCTGCGTCACGCTGGCCGAGATCGGCGATGCCAAGCTCGTCCTCACCGATGCGCTGATCGAGGAAAGCCTGCGGCGCGCCCGCCAGCGCGAGGCGGCACAGGCGGCACAGGCGGCAGAGACGACCGAGGCGGCGGATACGGCGCAGGACGGATGAATGAGGGCGGTCCCCGGGCGGGACCGCCCCCGAAGACAACGACGAAGACGACCAAGAGACCAGGTGGAGACAAAGACATGCCGGCGGTGAGCGCAAACAGGCTCGAACTCCTGCAGATCGCGGATGCGGTGGCGCGGGAGAAGGTGATCGACAAGGAGATCGTCCTTGCCTCGATGGAGGACGCCATCCAGCGGGCCGCGCGCTCGCGCTACGGAGCCGAGCACAACATCCGTGCCGAGATCGACCGCAAGACCGGCGAGATCCGCCTCCAGCGGCTTCTCGAGGTGGTCGAGGCCGTCGAGAACGAGGCGACGGAGATCTCGCTCGCCGAGGCGCTGGAGCGCAATCCGGCCGCGCAGGCGGGCGACTTCATCGCCGAGCCGCTGCCCATGTTCGAGTTCGGCCGCATCCCCGCCCAGGCGGCCAAGCAGGTCATCGTGCAGAAGGTGCGCGACGCCGAGCGCGAACGTCAGTATGAGGAATACAAGGACCGCATGGGCGAGATCGTGAACGGTCTCGTCAAGCGGGTCGAATATGGCAACGTCATCGTCGAGCTCGGGCGCGGGGAGGGCATCGTGCGCCGCGACGAGGGTCTGCCGCGCGAGAACTTCCGCACCGGCGACCGGATCCGCGCCTTCATCTACGACGTGCGGCGCGAGCTGCGCGGCCCGCAGATCTTCCTCTCGCGCGCCCATCCGCAGTTCATGGCCAAGCTGTTCGCGCAGGAAGTGCCCGAAATCTATGACGGCATCATCGAGGTGAAGTCGGTGGCGCGCGATCCGGGCAGCCGGGCCAAGATCGCCGTCATGTCGAACGACAGCTCCATCGATCCCGTGGGCGCGTGCGTGGGCATGCGCGGCAGCCGCGTGCAGGCCGTGGTGAACGAGCTGCAGGGCGAGAAGATCGACATCATCCAGTGGTCGCCGGACGCGGCCACCTTCATCGTCAACGCGCTCGCTCCGGCCGAGGTGAGCAAGGTCGTGCTCGACGAGGAGGCCGAGCGCGTCGAGGTCGTGGTGCCGACCGAGCAGCTTTCGCTCGCCATCGGCCGGCGCGGCCAGAACGTGCGTCTTGCCTCCCAGCTCACCGGCTGGGACATCGACATCCTCACCGAGGAAGAGGAGAGCGAGCGGCGCCAGGAGGAATTCCGTCAGCGGACGGAAGCCTTCATGAACGCGCTCGACGTGGACGAGATGATCGCCCAGCTCCTCGTCTCCGAGGGCTTCGTGAATGTCGAGGAAGTGGCCTATGTCCCGCTCGAGGATCTCGTGGTGATCGAGGGCTTCGACGAGGACACGGCCGAGGAACTCCAGAACCGGGCGCGCGAGCATCTCGAGGCCGAGGCGCGGGCGCATGAGGAACGGCGCAAGGAGCTCGGCGTGGCCGACGATCTCGCGCAGTTCGAGGGGCTCACCCCGGCCATGGTGGTGGCGCTCGGCGAGGGCGGCGTGAAGTCGCTCGAGGATCTCGCCGGCTGCGCGACCGACGAGCTCACCGGCTACTGGGAAACCGTCGAGGGCGAGAAGAAGCGCGTGCCCGGCCTCTTCGAGGGGCTCGACATGAGCGCCTCCGAGGCCGAGGCGCTGATCATGAGCGCGCGCGTCGCCGCCGGCTGGATCGAGGCGCCGGTGCCCGAGGAGGTGCCCGAGGAAGAGGAGGTCGAGGCCGATCCGGCCGCGCCGCGCGAGCTGACGGCCGAGGAGGTCTTCCGCACCCCGCCGCGCTGATCCGGAGAGGGCCATGGCCATGCGCGGGAGCGGGCCTTCAGCGGCGCGCGACCCCTGCCGCCGCTGCATCGTGAGCGGGGAGAGCCGCCCGCGCGAGGGGCTGATCCGCTTCGTGATCGACCCCGAGGGCGTGCTCACGCCCGATCTTGCCGGAAAGCTGCCCGGCCGGGGACTCTGGGTCGCCGCCGAGCGGGCGGCGCTCGAAAAGGCGATCGCCAAGGGCCTCTTCGCCCGGGCCGCGCGGGCCCGGCTGCGCGTGCCGGACGATCTTCCGGCGAAGGTCGAGGCGGGGCTCCTGCGCCGGCTCTCGGAGGCGCTGGGGCTTGCCAACCGGGCGGGAGCCCTCGTGTGCGGTTTCGGGCCCGTCAGCGACTTCCTCGCCCGCGCGCGCCCCGCCGCGCTCATCGAGGCGGCGGACGGGGCCACGGACGGGCGGCGGAAGATTCTGGCCCGGGCGCGCCCCCATGGGGACGTGCCGGTCATCACGATTCTCACGGGCGGGGAATTGGACTTGGCATTGGGCCGGCAAAATATGGTACATGCTGCGCTCCGCCCCGGCCCGTCGGCCGAGCGCGTTCTGGCAGAGGCGCGCCGGCTGGCCGGTTTCCGGCCTCAGGGTGCGCAAGCGTCCGACGCCGGTCCGCAGGACGGGGAGGGGCCTGGCCCCGCGTCCTGAGCCGGGCGTGCTCCGGGCTCTGCCGGGGTCCGAGATCGCGCGAGAGGCCAGGGTCCGCGAGCCCGATCGCGGGTGGGGCCCTGTGAGCCGGGCACTTTACGACCGGGCGGATGGTTTCAGGCGGATGGCAGGGGCCGTCCCGTCCTGGAACCGGCTCCGCCCGCTGTGGATTTTCCGCCGGCCGGGATCGGCCGGATGTGCCGAGCGAAGCCGGGCAGGGACCCGGCCGGATCGAGGCGCAAGACAGCAAGGACACGCATGACCGATACCAAAGGCAATGGCGACCGGACCCTGAGCACGCCGACGCGCAAGCCGCTGTCGCTTAAGCGTTCCGTGGACACGGGCACGGTGCGGCAGAGCTTCAGCCATGGCCGCTCGAAGGCGGTGGTCGTCGAGAAGAAGCGCAAGCGGGTCCTGACGCCGCAGGAGAGCGAGGCGGAAGCCAAGGCGGCCGCCGAGGCCCCCGCCCCGCGCGTGGCCAAGCCCGCGACGCCGCCCCCCGCGCCCGCGCCCGAGCCGCGC
>JACAEB010000154.1 GCA_013389075.1 Alphaproteobacteria bacterium | reverse complement strand
TGGCCTACGTCGCGGAAGACGACGGTGAAGAAGGTGGCGCCGGGGGCTCCGTGCCGCCGGTGACCATCCCGGAACCGCCCCGCAACCCGGCCTCGCGGACGGGTGATCTGTGGATCCTCGGTGACCATCGCCTCCTCTGTGGTGACAGCACCAGCGATGACGATGTGCGTCGCCTGATGAATGGCGAGCGCGCGATCCTGTTCGCCACCGACCCGCCGTATCTGGTGGACTACGACGGCTCGAACCATCCGACCCGCAACAAGGATTGGTCTGCCTCCTATGGCACGACCTGGGACGACAGCTCGCAGGGGGCCGAGCTTTACGACGGCTTCATCGCCGCGGCCGTGGCCGAGGCGATCACTGAGGATGCCGCCTGGTACTGCTGGCACGCCTCGCGCCGCCAGGCGATGCTGGAGGCCTGCTGGGAAAAGGCCGGGGCATTCGTCCATCAGCAGATCATCTGGGTGAAGGACCGCGGGGTTCTGACCCGGTCGCATTACCTCTGGAAGCACGAGCCCTGTTTCATGGGCTGGCGGCGTCCGAACCGCCCGCCCAAGGTCGCCGAGGAAACGCTGCCCTCGACATGGGCGCTGCCGAGCTTCGCCAAGGACGACCGGCCCGACCATCCGACGCCGAAGCCGCTGGACGCGTTCGGGATCCCGATGCGCCAGCACGTCGCCCGAGGCGGCCTCTGCTATGAGCCGTTCTCCGGCTCCGGATCGCAGATCATGGCGGGCGAGGCGAACGGCCGGCGCGTCTTCGCGATGGAGATCAGTCCGGCCTATGTCGATGTCGCCGTGGAACGCTGGCAGGCCGAGACCGGCCGCGACGCGATCCTCGACGGCGACGGTCGGACCTTCGCGCAGGTGAGGACCGAGCGGCTGGGCGACGATGCCGAGGCCCGGGCCGATACGCCGGACACGGACGCCGCCCCCGAACCCGCGCGAAAGCGCAAGACCGCCGCGTGACATGCATGACCTGGCTTTACCTTCCTCCGGACGCGCTTCCGGAGCCGGAGACGCATGTCTGTTCGGCCTCTCCCTCTGCTCCGGCGCAGGCGGGCTCGATCTCGGGCTCACCATCGCCATCCCCGGATATCGTGCTGTGGGCCATGTCGAACGGGAAACCTACGCCGCAGCCACTCTCGTGGCGCGGATGGAAGACGCGTCCCTGGATCAGGCTGTTGTCTGGGACGATGTTGCCACCTTCGACGGGCGCCCGTGGCGCGGCGCGGTGGACATCGTCACTGCGGGCTATCCGTGCCAGCCGTTCTCCGTCGCGGGCAAGCGCCGGGGTGCCGACGACCCACGCCACCTCTGGCCTCATGTCGCCCGTATCATCGGCGAGGTCGAGCCGCCCTTCGTGTTCCTCGAGAATGTCGCCCATCATCTCCGCCTCGGCTTCCCCGAAGTCGCCGCAGGACTGGTCGACATGGGCTACAAGCTTGCGGCAGGCCTCTTCACGGCGGCGGAGGTCGGCGCGCCCCACAAGCGCGAGCGGCTCTTCATCCTCGCCATCCGCGAGGGGGACGAGCTGGCCGACCCCGCGCGCCTGCTCTGGAACCCGGTCGAGTGGCGGGAACCGGACGGAACTGCTGCGGCTCTGGCCGACGCCCCGCGCCAGCGCCAACGAAAACCGGCAAACGAAGCCGACGCCCTCGCAGGCAGCTGGGCAGCACGGCATGAACCTCGCGACGACGGCCGCGTTGTGGCCGACGCCGCAGACCGACAGCTTTCGCAGCCGAGGTGGCGAAAGGAAGGACGAGAAGGGTCTGGACCGGATGGCGCGGGATTGGCCGACGCCGATGGCGAACGACGGCTGCAAGCCGAGCGCGGGCAACCGCAGGAGTGCCGACCTGACCCATGCGGCGGGGATGTGGATGACGCCGACGGCACGGGATCACAAGGACGGAGCGACGACACTCGCGAACACGCCGGTGAACGGCCTGCTTGGCCGCCAGGTCCTGGTGACGTCGATGGCTGGGCGCGATATCTCGCCATCGCCCCGGACCTTGAACCCGCTGTTCGTCGAGGCGCTGATGGGCTGGCCCACCGGGTGGACCGGCTTCGGCTCTGTGGCAACGGCGTGGTCCCGCTGGTTGCAGCGCATGCGCTGCGAACTCTGGCGGCTGAACTGCTGGGCGATGGATGAGGCAGAGGCATGAAGCAATCCCGCCTCATGTCGCTGGTCGAGGCCTTTACGAACGTGATCGTCGGCTATGGCGTGGCGGTGGTGACCCAGATCCTGATCTTCCCGATCTTCGGGCTGTACACGACGCTGGCGCAGAACCTCATGATGGGTGCCATCTTCACGGTGGTCAGCATTGGACGTTCCTACGCGCTGCGTCGGCTGTTCGAGGAAATCCGGTTGCGCCATGCCAGATGAAAACCGCCGCCCGGTTCGGGCGGCGGCATCGGGTCTGGAAAACGTCGTGTCTTCAAGCCGGTGGAAGCCGGTAAACGCGCCCTCGGCCCTCGACCTTCTCGGAGGCCACTTCGAGACCAAGCTTTTTCTTGAGAGCGCCCGCCATCGCGCCGCGCACCGTGTGCGGCTGCCAGCCGGTGGCCGCGACAATCTCTGCGATGGTCGCACCTCCCGGCGCGCGGAGCATCGCGATCAGCGCGGCCTGCTTGGTGCCTTCCCGAGGTGTTCGCGTCGTGGGCGCGTCCGTCTGCTCGGCGGGGGTGTCCGGTGCGCTCGCAGGCGCGGTGCTGGTGCCCTCGGGCTCGATGCCGATGGCGGCGAGGCCTGCGTTGGTCGCCACCAGCGTGGTGCCGTGACCGTCCCCGGTCTCGCGCCAGACAAGCTCGCC